>DASZBM010000010.1:319661-639322 GCA_035944135.1 Acidobacteriaceae bacterium | reverse complement strand
GCCACTTTTCGTAACTTCGTATGGTCGACAACCGCGATAAGGCGACGGGCATGTTCGACCATAGTCCGACATAACTCCCCTTCATCCTGATCGAACGAGGTAGCCCCCCAATCCGGATCTAGACCGTCCGCGCCGATGAACAGTGTGTGTATCAGCATGTTGTCGAGACTGCGAAGCGCATGCGGACCGACCAGCGAAAACCACTCTCCGTGAAGTGTCCCGCCAGTGACGAAAACCTTGATGTCTTTGCGTTTCGAAAGCTCCATCGCCACATTCGCCGTGTTGGTTACGACCGTCAGGTTACAATTCAGCGGCAATGCGCGGACCACAGCGTCCGCCGTAGTGCCCGGAGTCACGGCAATTGTTTCATCCGGTTCAATGAGCGCTGCCGCAGCGTACCCGATGCGTCTCTTTTCGTCGGCCTGCCGCTCCACCTGCATCACGAAAGAACGATCCCGACGGAACGGTTCATAAAACAGCGGCTGAATAGGCACTGCTCCACCGTGAGTGCGGTGAAGGAGACCTTTGCGTTCCAGAGTGTCCAGATCCCTGCGGATCGTGACGACAGTCACCTGGAGTTGCTCACTTAGCGCATCCACCGAGACGGATCCGGTCTTGTGAAGCACGTTCAGGATGGCTTGATAACGAGCCTCCTGCTTGTTTCTGGCTTCGAGTTCCGGCTTATTTCTCAAACTTTCACCTTTGCGCTTGGCCATGCGCTATTTATCCTCACAAATCACCGGGGAGGTTGCCCTAGAGGATACTTCAGCGTTAGCCCGAGGCGCGGGCACCCTGGCTGTTGACCACGTACGTTTTGGCCTGATGACGAAATCCGCGCAACTCCGCCTTGGGGTCGAACTGACCCAGGCAAGATTCGACACGCAAATCGTCGAGAGAGACATTCACTCCGAAGAGAGTGTCAAGCACCATATCAGCGAACGCGCCTCCTGCGATGCAAGACCACTCGTTAAGGTACGGCGGATCATTCGGACATTTGAACGCGCCGCCTTTCAATGGAGGCCACACGTCTTCTACGAAGTGGGCTTGTCCAATCGGACCCTGATTGCCTGCCTTGGCGACCTCACGCAGCCAGCCTGCGATCTGTCCCTCTGACATACCCAGCCGGTACAGGGCCTTGGCGGACATCGGTGGCCATGATGCATATGCCCCTATGCAACTATGATCCGGGCGAATATTCCATGTTGCATCGGAGTCTCCGGTGGAAAGCGCCCGCATCCATTTCCCCGTGTGCAGTTGAGTCCAGAAGAAATGTGCCATCTCGCTCTTCTGTGTGGAAGTAAGATCGGCAGCCATGTTGTCCGCGACCGCCAGAAAGTCGTAGCAGTGGCGAACCTCATTGAACGTTCCATCAAGCTGGCCTGCACGCCACCAACCCTTGCCATCAACGTAAAGGAGACGATTGATACGCTCAGCCAATTGCCTACTTTTCGCGCGAAGTTGGTTCGCGCGGACACTCTCTCCGCGGCGATCGAGCAACTCAGCAATGAAACGCATGCTTGAGACGTTCCCAGCATTCATTCCTGCCACTTCGTGCAGGTATGTGCTGACCACCTCGAGCAGGTTCTCAATGTTGCCGTAATCCGCCAATCCCCTATCGGTATGGATCAGCTTTTCCCAATAAAGTGCATGTTCAGTTAAATGATCGAGTACGGTTTTTCCATCGACGACGCGGTTTAGCCAGTCGAAGTCGCCGGTGACACGCAGATAGTCTCGCGCGCAACGAACAATCGCCATGTCGTTGACGGCGTACCACGGACCGACGGCTGTACCACTGACATAATCTGTCGCGAGATGCTGGTGCATGTCTTGTGACATCCAGACCTCAACCATGTTTCGTAATGCAAAGGGATCCAAGAGCGCCAGGCTCAAGCCGCTTAGAGACGTGTCCCAAGGAAACGACAGCGTAGGAAGCGTATGGCCGGCTAGCGTGAGATACGCTGGACCGTACTTTGAATCCGGTGACTGACGGCGGGCGCTGATGAGGTTGCGGATCCCTGCAAAGTAGAGGTTCCACAACGTCTCGTCGTCGGTGTGCAAGCTGGGCAGATGGCCGGAGAAGTAGGAGTTTCTTGGAGTAAAGAGTGCATTAAGCATGCCGGCATAGAACAGTTCGTTCGCCTTTTCGGCATCTGCGAAGGTGGCATGGAGATGATCGTGAATTTGATTCGCCTCTTGAGGCGTATCGGCGATCGCATTCACATACTGGAAGCGGCGCGTCTCGCCCGGAGCAAGTGCCATATCGTGTTGAAGGATGTGACCACCCTGCAGCCATCCAGCAACGGGAAAAATACCTTGTGCAGATGCCGCTGCGGATTGCTGCGCTACGAACGTGACGCGCCCCTTTGCGGGATCCCAGGCTTGGCGATTTCCTCCCTCGCCCGGGCAGCCGGCCATCCAAAAAGTGGTTTTCTTGATGACAGCGGCCTGCATATCGAAGCCGAGTGTGAGCCTTTGTCGCTCCTTAGAGACGTTCGTCAACTCGATGCACTCGGCAACAGCCCGCTGCTTTACGGGCATGAACGTGCGCGTGCGAATACGAATTCCACTGACGATCTGTTCACGATCCACGCGCTGCGGAAGCCACCGATACTTCACGCGATTGCCCGGCGGAGGCGCGATCGAGAGCAACTGGCCGTTCAATATAATCTCGCAGGACGTTAGCAGTCCGGGGCTCCAGGTGACCTCCGGCACGCCGCAGCACGCGAATGGCGGAAACGTAATACCAGTTACGCCAGAAACGGACTTTGATACCTGGCCGTACCCCCATTCGTTCTGGAACACGGGCATGTTGAACAGGTCTGTAAAGCTGTACTCCATCTCCGTGCTCACAAGGTCATTGGGGGCGGGAGTAGGTGTAAGCATCCGCGGGACCCGCACTGAAGCACTCGCTATCTCGCCTGCGCCTGCCAACGCTGCACCGCTCAACTTGAGAAATGTGCGTCGGCCGAGATTCCAGCGTCCTTGCGAAAAACGTTGCGACATGCAGGCCTTTCAGCGAACAGCGGCGCGTGCGGCAACTGCTGGCTGTTCGAGGTGAAGCTTCCTGGAGAGCACATCGAAAAGATTTGGAAGCGAGTTGTCCCAGAAGGACCACGTGTGGGCGCCAGGCAGTTCGTGGTACTCGTAGCTGACTCCCCGCGACCATAGCTCTTCGACGACATGGCGATTCGAGGGAAGAAATGGATCGGCCGTACCGCAGTCGAGAAGCATGTAGGGCGTCTTCGCAGGGTCGGCGGCTGCGATCAACACGTCGAGATCGTTCTGCTTGCGCGTCGTGGTTCCTGGGCTACCGAACGCCTGGTCAGTGCTTGGCTTGAGCTGGGGCATGATCTGATCGGCACCAGAGGGGCCGTCGAATGCACCACTGATGCTAGCGGTAAAGCTGAACAGGCCTGGGTGATGAAGGGTCTGCAGCAACGCTCCATAACCGCCCATCGACAGACCCGCTATAGCGCGCTGATGAGATGAAGCGATCGTCCGGTAATGCCCATCAATCTCGGTAATCAAATCGTCCGCTATGTAATCGGCATAGCGATCGGCAGGATTTGTGGCAGAGTTAACGTACCAGGAGTTGGCCGCTTCCGGAGTGACAATGATCAGCGCATAGTGGGATGCCAGCTCGACCAGGTGAGTGAGCTTCACCCAGTTCGTCTCATCTCCCTGCCAGCCATGCAGAAGGTAGAGGACCGGATAACGCTGCTGTCCTACTGAATATCCTACGGGCAGCACAATGTCGTAGCGCATCTGCCGCTGGAGAGCTGCACTGAAGAAACTGTGCTGCTCAACGATATCTCCACTCGCGGGCGGAGCAGGATTCAACCGCTGGGCGCTGCTTTGCAGTGGCAGAATAACTACGAACAGCATCAGCGCAATGTAGAAAGTCTTCGCGACAGGGCGCATCAGTACCTCAGAAGCTTGCACGTGACAACACGATGACTGCGGCAACTAACACCGCAACAGCAAACCCTTGTACGCGGAAGGCACTTTTGGCCGCGCCGCGCCACTCTCCCGTCCATAGACCGAGGAGTGTCGCGATGATGACGATGAGCGACATGAATAATGGCCAGCCGACAACCGGACCCAACACACCGAGGAACGCTGTGGCGATGCCATAGAGAACGCTGCTGCCGAACCAGAGGATTCCCATCGCGAAGGTGAGCGAAAGGTTGCGCGCAAAGCTGGGAGATGAGTAGTTTGTCGCGGTCTTGCGCTTGGTAAGTAGAAAGATGCAGTAGAGCACGTTCGGAACCGCGCCACCCGCCATGAGCGGAACCCAGACCGCGTCTGTGACCCAGAGCGAATTTGCTCCCTGGGCTCCGGCCGTGGCTGCAAGAGGAGCTCCGTAAGCGAATCCCACGTTCATCATCGAAGCGCAGACCCCGCTCACGATGGCCATCACCAACCCGACGCCGATTGCTGCATTCTTTGTTGTGCCAGTTTCTTTTCCACGGTCACGAATCTTGCCAGCCACAGCGCTTGCCGCAACGCCGATCAAAACCAATGCGATTCCCGCGAGCGACATGATTCCACCGCGAGTGAACAATCGGTCAGAATGAAGTCGGAGCAGCGGTATCAGGCTTCCCATCGCTGCCGAAAGCCCCAGCACAATAGAAAAGGTGAGCGCAATTCCGATCTTATCGAGTGCAAGACCGAAGAGCACCTGGGCAATGCCCCAGGCTGCCCCGCACACGGCTACAAGCAGAACGACACCACCGTTTGCGTGCAGAAGAGATGCAAACGAAGGGATCGTGCTGAACGCCAGAGCCGGGGGAAGTACGAGAAGCGCGAAGATGGTCCACAGCAACCACGTGTTTTCCCATGCCCATGAGCGGACGAACTTCATCGGCAAAGAGAAGCTCGCGTTCATTACGCCGGCCAAAATGAGCAGGCACATCCCACCTGCGGTGCTTTGCATTTCGTTCCTCTTACACGCTCAGCAGAGTACATGAAGTCAATGGACCGCCCGCCTCAAGCGGACGATCCATCGACGAGGTTAGAAGAGCAGTTTGACCGAGAACTGCGCCTGACGCGCCGTGCCATTGCCAATCTGACCGTTGCCCGTCTGGTTGGCGACGGTGGAAGCGGTCACACCAAAGTTGGCGTTCGGCAGGCAGCCGGCCGAAGTGGTACCGGAAGCCGGCGTAACAGCCAGGCAGATGCCGCCATCCGGGTTTGAGTAGTTCGGGTGGTTCAGGATGTTGAACAGGTCAGTCCGGAACTGAAGCTTCGCCTTCTCGGTGAGGCTGAAGTTCTTCATCGCGGAGAAGTCCCACTGGAAGAAGCCGGGTCCGCGCAATGCGTTGCGACCAACATTACCCATGTTCTCGCCCCAGGTGCCGTCATACGCCGAGGGGACTGCAAACGCCGCGCTGTTGTAACTTCCATTCTGCGTCACCCACGTGACGTGCGGAACGTACACATTCTTGCCGGGTACATAGTTCGGACGCACAGGGTTGCCGAAGAATCCGCTCACGAGTGTGATGTTCTCCGGCAGGCCGGAGCGCGCCTGGAAGATACTCGAGAGCTGCCAGCCACCTCCTGCAACCCGCTCCCATCGCGATCTGTCGTGCAAATCGGAGAAGTCGTAGACCATGCTCGCGGTGAAGTTGCTACGAACGTCAATGTCACCGCTGGACCGGTCGAACTTGGGATTGAATGGGTCAGAGTAGCCGCTGAATACATTCACCATGTCGTCGATCTCGTGCGACCAGGTGTAGTTCAACGAAGAGTTCAAGTGGTGGTAGTTACGGCGCAACTGCGCCTGCAACGCCTGGTAGTCTGAGCCGAGGTCGTCACCAAGGTAGTTTTCTGATGCGTATTGGCTATACACCTGCGAAACGCCCGTAAATGGGTTCGCCGGATTTTCATTGATTGCGGCGAAGTTTACGCCTGCCTGCTGATGATTGACCCTGTTGGCGCTGTAGTTGATCACCGTTACAAACTGTCCCGGGAGTTGCTGCTCAACACCAAATAGCCAGTTGAGAGCATTGGGATCCTTAGGATGTGTCGGGAAGGAATAGACAACCTGCGTGCCAGCAGTAACAGGCGGATTGGGCGATGGGAATGCAATGGAATACCCGCCAAACAGCGCGTCGAACACGTTTGCGTTATAGCTCGCGTATGCCGGGTTATTCGATGACAGATTGAAGCTGAGCCACATCGGCAGATAAAACATGCCGGCATATGCGTGGAAGACCGTCTTGCCGCGGCCGAACGGGTCATATGCCAGACCGATGCGAGGAGCGATGTCTCCCTTGGGAGCGGTATACATCGGCTGTGTCGACGGAAGGACCGTCTGCGTTGCAATATTGAAGTTCTGGAAGTGGTTGCGGTTCTCCTGCCACGTCGTGTTGTAGTCGTAGCGCAATCCAAGATTGAGCACAAGCCGGCGCGAAACGTGCCAGTTGTCCTGCACATAGAAGTCGTACTCGGAGTTGTGCATACCCAGCGATCCCGCATAGCCGATCTTCTGGAGAACGAACGGATTGTTGTTCTCGAGATCGCTGAAGCTCGCGAAGTCGTAGGTCTGCTCGGGATCCAGCGACTGCACCTGCCGATTGACGCGAATCTGCGTGCCGAACTTCAGACTGCTGGTATGCAGGACCTTCGTGATGTTATCGAAAAACTCGTAGGTGCTATACGCATTGTTCTGGTTGAAGGCACCTGCGCCGGGCAACGAACCGAGGTCGGTGAAGAAGCCAGCGATCGAGTAGTACGGCTTTGGTGTGTTGGACGCGGTATTGGAGTAAAAGCGGGTGTAGGCGAGGCTTGCGTCATTCAGCAGCGTGGCGCTGAATGTGTGAGTCTCATCCAGCTTGAACAATTGCGTGCGCAACGCCTGGGGCGACACCTGGCCGATGTTGGCGCCATACGTGTGCTCCGTATCGGAGTCATTGATGTTGTAGCGGACCATGAAGCGGTCGGCGTCTGTGGGGTTGTAATCGAAACGCAATGAGCCCGTATCCTCGCGAAGAACATCGGAGAGGTCCACCGGGTCAAGCACAAGCTGTGCGCTCTTCACGCCGCCGACAATATCTACCGGCGATCCCGGATAGGCGCAGGCCGTAGGCGTAGGGATGACATTGCAACCAGCAGGCAACGGCGCTAGCTGCTGCAGAATCGGCTGCATCGACGGAACAAACTTCGAGCGCACATAGGCGCTGACCGTATGGTTCAGTGGATCAATCGTGGTGAGGTGCTGGCGCGTTCCTTCGTAATTCGTAAAGAAGAACAGCTTGTTCTTCACGATGGGACCGCCGAGGTTTGCGCCGAACTGATTCAGCTTCAGAGGCTGCTTGCGGCCGATCTCGAAATAATCGTGAGCATCAAGAGCGTCGTTGCGGAAGAACTCAAACAGCGTGCCGTGAAACTGGTTCGTTCCGCCCTTGGTGATGATGTTCATCTGCGGTCCAAGGGAGTGGCCGGTTTCGGCACTATAGCCGTTGTTGGCGAAGTCGATTTCCTGGATGCTGTCGAGACTGGACCGTGTGATGTGCGGCTGCTCTTGCCCCTCGGTATTGAGGAAGCCAGTAATGTCGCCGCGAACCGCGCTCTGTCCGTCGACGGTGATATTGAGGCCGCTGAAGATATTCTCCAGACCGTTAACGCTGCCTTGAAATTCCGGAGCCGACCCTACTGATCCGGGCGCGATCTCGAGGAAGTCATTCACATCTCTCCCGTTCACCGGAAGATTCTCGATTTGCGTGGAGTTGAAGGTCTCGCCGCTCACCGTGGTCTCAGTGTTGACACTGTTTTCCGTTCCCGTGACGGTCACGCTCTCCGACACGGCTGCGGCGGCAAGTTTCATCGTTACGTGTACAGCTGCGCCGACGTTCAGAACGATATTCTTGCTGGTCGCAGTCCCGAACCCGGAGGCAGTCGCGGTAACCGTATAGGTGCCAAACGGAAGATCGGATGCGCTGAACGCGCCCGCACCGTTCGTCGTCTGAGTTACGGAGCGCCCGGTGCCCTCGTTCGTCACGGTGACCTTTGCATTGGGGATCACCGCGCCCGAGTTATCGACGGTCGTTCCGCTCACCGTGCCCGTATCAAACTGTGCTGCCGCTGAAAACACGACGCAGACTAACAGGCAGACCAACGTCAGAAAAAACGCAAGGGGACTTTTGCGTTCCCTTATCCGAACAGCACTTTGCATTTGTGACACGACCTCCGATTACGGGCCCAAGAATGGTGTTTGACGAGACGTGTGAATGCTATGAAACGGTGCTTACAATAGTCAAGTGCCAAAGTTTCGTTTATCGCCAAAACGAACAAAGTATCTCTAATTATTCCGCCATATGGTTCGTATTAATTGGACCTTTTGACCGCAAACGAACAATCAGGCTGGACAGCGTCTCCGTGTCGGCCGTATAGTTCGATCTGCAACCGGAGTCTCGAATCACGCATGACACTTCTTGGCCTTGATCTTGGCGGCTCCCACGCAGCTTGCAGCCTGATCAGTGAGCAGACCGTTTTAGCCACTGAACACCTGTCGTTCGCAGACAGCACCAGCTTCAGAGCGGTTTTGCCTGAAATAACCAACTGCCTCCAGAGACTGGCACTTTCGGCTAAAGAGCCAGTGTCCGGGCTTGGGGTTGGGATGTGTGGTCTGGTTGATTCCAGACGGAACCGGGTGCTCTCGACTAATGGCAAATACGAGGACACGGTTGCTTTCGACTTCGAAGGTTGGGGCCTCCAGAGTCTCGGCGTGCCTGTGCGGCTGGAGAACGACGCGAGGCTTGCGCTTCGCGGCGAGATGCATGCAGGAGCGGCACGAGGCGTTTCGGACGTGGTGATGTTCACTCTTGGAACAGGGATCGGCGGAGTCGCTGCAATGCAGGGAGCGCCCCTCGTGGGCGTTCACGGACAGGCGGGCGTGCTAGGTGGGCATGTGCCGGTGCGTGCCCACGGCCGTCGCTGCACTTGCGGCGGACAAGGTTGCGCAGAGGCCGAGGCCTCTGGGTGGTCGTTGCCAGAGATCTGCCGCGAATGGCCGGGATTCGCGGAGAGCTGTCTGGTGGATAAGCCGCTGAACTTCAAGACTCTTTTCGATTGCAGTGCAGCGGGGGACAAGATCGCGATTGAAGTGCGTGAACACTGTCTGACCATTTGGGGCATGATGGCCGTCGCGGCCGTCCATTCTTTCGATCCAGAACTCATCGTCCTGGGCGGCGGAGCGATGCGGGCAGCGAATCAGATTGTTCCGCCCCTGCAACAGTACGTGGAGCAGAACACCTGGACGCCATGGGGAAAGGTGCGCATTGCGGTCGCCGAACTCGGCGATCAGGCTGCAGCGCTCGGCGTTCCTACTCTGTTTCCCGAAGGAACCGACTAGGATGTACGACAAAGCTCCTTTTATCAATGTTGCACCCGAAAGTGCGTGCCTGGTCGGATGGGAAGCGATTGCAAGCTCCCTCCGAGAGCGCCAGGATTCCAGCATCTGCATTGAGTGCTACCCCGGTGTGTTCGTTCAGGAGATTGTGCAAGCGATCTCGCAGCATATGCATGGCTGGCGAGTTGTCCTCGCCGACGACGCTCTTCTGCCGAAAGAGGTCACCGAAGAACGCTTCATGAAACAGCTCACCGAAGATCCGGTGTTTGGTCAGATGAGCGAGACGACTCTTGCGGACTTCTTCGATCATGACGCGCTAACGAGGTTGAAGAGTGATGCATCCAGCTCGGGCAAGGTAATTGTTATCGGCACTGGAGCGACTTTGGTCGCCCCGGAACCTTCCGTTCTGATCTACGCGGACATGGCAAGGTGGGAGTTGCAGAGGCGGCAACGAAAAAACCTGATTGCTAACTTTGGATTGGATAACTTTAGTGAGCGTCCCTCTCTGAAGTACAAGCGCGCCTTCTTCCTGGATTGGCGTGCCGCAGACCGCACCAAGGCCGAGTTGCTACCAGAATTAGACTTTCTCCTCGATACCAATACCCCCAATGCACCGAAGATGATCTCCGGCGACGCGTTCCGTAAAGGCATGAGCACTGCTGTCACGCGTCCGTTCCGGGTTGTTCCGTTCTTCGACCCGGGACCATGGGGCGGACATTGGATGGAACGGGTGTGCGACCTTCCCGACGACGGCGCGCCCAATCATGCGTGGTGTTTCGATTGCGTACCCGAAGAGAACAGCCTTCTGCTTGGCTTCGGTGATCAGCGGGTCGAAGTCCCTGCGCTCGATCTTGTATTGCAGCACCCGAAGGAACTCTTGGGTGAAGCCATCTATAAACGCTTCGGCGCGGAGTTCCCTATTCGCTTCGACTTTCTGGATACGATGGGCGGCGGCAATCTTTCGCTGCAGGTCCACCCACTTACGGGATATATCCGCGAGCACTTCGGCATGGTGTACACCCAGGACGAGAGCTATTACCTGCTCGACGCCGAGGAGGGCGCGACGGTTTACCTGGGCCTGAAGAATGGCATCGATCCATCGCGCATGCTCTCTGATCTTGATCGGGCGCAGCAAGGCGATTTCGATTTTCCAGCGGAGAAGTACGTCAATCAATTCCCTGCCCGCAAACACGATCATTTTCTGATTCCCGCCGGCACGGTGCATTGCAGCGGGAAGGGATCTATGGTGCTGGAAATCAGCGCGACACCCTATATCTTCACGTTCAAGTTGTGGGACTGGGGACGCGTGGGCCTAGACGGGTATCCCAGACCCATCCACCTTGAGCATGGCGCCCGCAACATCCAATGGGATCGGACAACCGAGTGGGCGCGGACGAACCTGGTCAACCAATTTGTTCCGGTCGCCTCCGGCGACGGATGGCGCGAGGAACGAACCGGTTTGCATGAATTGGAATTCATTGAGACACGGCGCCATTGGTTCACTGGGACCGTTCCCCACAGCACGCGTGGCACCGTGCACGTGTTGAATCTGGTGGAAGGCGAGGAAGCGATCGTCGAGAGCCCTACGGAAGCGTTCGATCCGTTCGTTGTGCACTATGCTGAAACATTCATCGTGCCGGCAACGGTTGGCGCGTACACAATCCGCCCGCATGGACGTTCTGTAGGAAAAGAATGCGGTACGATGCTCGCCTATGTTCGCGATCAGGCAGAGGCATCGACCGCATGATTCCTAGCACAGCACTGACAATTCCGCTTCGTCGATCGATCCATCTGGGAGGGATCATGATGGCGTTTCTCTTCATGATCGCCGTTGGATCGATGCGAGCCTCTCAATGCGACGCTACATTTCCATTGGAATCGGGGAAGCCTCTCGCTTGGCAGGGAGCCGATGCGGCATATTCCGTGCCTCTCCCGGATGGACGAGATGTTTGGATCTTTGGAGACACGCTGTATGGTGCGGAGCGCCGCGTCGTCGGCCAGACTCCGCAGATGGTGCATAACTCACTTGGCATCTCAACGTGCAAAGATGGCCAATGGCACCTGCAGTACGTCGTGAAGCACGATGCCTCGGCTAATGCGCAGAGTTACTTTTCTCCTGCGGATCCTACTCACTGGTACTGGGCCATGGACGGCTTCTACGCGAACGGCGATCTCTGGGTAACGCTGCTTTGCATTCGGCACACCTCCAAGCCAGCGCCCGCGGGATTCGATTTCGAGACATGCGGCTCTGATCTCGCACAGGTGAGCCATCTCGAGCGGGATCCTCAGCACTGGCAGGTCACAATTCATAAGCTGGTACCTGATGGCGTTCGGGCCTACCCGTCAGCCTCCGCCGTAGTAAATGCCGGATACGTCTATCTTTTTGCGCTCTACGAGACAGGTACTCGCCCGCTGCTCGTGACTCGCATTCCACTCGAAAGACTTTCAGAACCGTCAGCTAACCTCCAGTACTTCGCAACGGATGGGGTCTGGAAGCGCGGCTTCGATCCGGCCAAAGCGAAAGTCATTATGCAACATGGCAGCACGGAGCTATCGGTTCGCTATCATCCAACGCTCAAGAAGTGGCTGGCTGTCATGGTGGATCCAGCATTGTTTTCGAACAAAATTATTCTGAGAACAGCACCTGATCTCACAGGCCCCTGGATGGAAGGCGAAGTAATCTACGAGATTCCTGAGATGCAGCCTGGTCCGACACGTGACAAGAATGTCTTCTGCTATGCCGGCAAAGAACATCCTGAATTGGAGACCGGCTCTGATCTGGTCTTCACGTATGTTTGCAACACCATGGATGTCTCCGAATTGCCGACTCATCGCGACATCTACCACCCACAGGTTGTCAGAACGCCCCTGACGGCTAGCATGACGCGATGAATCGTAGGGCGGACCATAATTCCCGATCACTAGAGACCGCTTCGTCGTAGTCATCAACCAGGACAGCGCGATTGGACGTGGCCCTGCCACGACTGCGCGTGCCATCCTTGCTCCGAGCCATACTCCCTCTCGAATCATCCAGCACTCCCGCCCAAAAAACCCTACAATTTCGGTTGTCAACGAGACTCACTGAACGGGGAGGCGAAGATTGCAGACGATCATCGATCCGGCGATGGCGCCGGAATGGAGAAGAAGGCGTCGTAAGCTGCTTCTCGTTGCGGTCCTGCTCTTCGTCGCCTTCATTCTCGGGCGAATCGCGTTATCCAATTGGGTCGACCTTCTCTGGTTCAGGTCACTTGGTTACGGCTCCGTCTTCTGGACCACGATCTGGCTTCAGGTAATCATCTTTGCCGTCGCCAGCCTGGTCACATTTGCAGTTCTCTATCTGGCCCTTTGGGGCATCAGGCGGTCTCACGAAGGCAATCTGCCCGCGGCTCACGCCATCATCATCGGAGGGGAACCGGTCCGGTTCTCTGTCGAGCCCGCGCTACGCTACATTTCATTAGCGGTTTCGATCGTCTTCGCGCTGATAGCCGGTTTAACCATGGTCGGCGAATGGCCGGCACTGGCACTCTTCTGGTACGCGCCGCACTCCACGGGCAGCGCAACCGACGCCATCTTCGCCAAACCTCTCAACTTCTTCCTGTTCACCCTGCCTGCGTGGCAAATCATCAACAACTGGCTCTTGACGCTCGCAATTGCGACCTGCGCCGTCGCCGTCCTGTTTCTCTTCATCACCAGTGGCTCGCGCACCCTCGAAAAACGCAAACTCAGCTATGGCCCGGCGCCTTGGCGCGGGCTTTCCATCACCGTTGCCTTTCTGATGCTCGTGCTGGCGATGACTACCTTTGTAGATCGCTACCAAACGCTGCTCGAACATCACACGATCTTCGATGGGGTGAACTACACCGACGCGCATATATCGATTCCCGGCGCGCTCGTTATCTGCGCCGCTCTGTTGTTAGGCGCCGCAATCGCTGCGTTCAACGCGGCGCGTGAATCGCGGGGACGTTGGATTCTGATTGCAGTTGCTCCGGCCATAGTGTGCTACATCATGGTCGGGATCATCGGATGGTACGTCGGCAGCTTCATCGTGAACCCGAATCAGCTGGATCGCGAAGAACCTTATATTGCCCACAACATCGATGCGACTCGCCACGCCTATGGACTCGACCGCTTCTCGCAAAGTGAGTTTCCCGCCGAGACCACTCCTGATGCGGTCGATGCAGCGAACAATCAGTCGACACTTCAAAACGTGCGGCTCTGGGATTGGCACGCGCTGCAGGACACGCTGCGCCAGATCCAGGAAATTCGCACCTATTACGACTTTCCGGACATCGACATCGATCGCTATAACCTCAACGGCACAACTCGCGAGGTGATGCTCGCCGCCCGCGAGCTGAACGTCGACAGACTCCCGGAGAGCAGCCGCAACTGGATCAACGAAAAGCTGATCTACACCCACGGTTACGGCGTGACGATGAACCCGGTCAACGGCTTCACGCCCGAAGGTCTGCCCAATCTCCTGCTGAGCAACATGCCCGTCCAGAGCACCATCCCTGGTCTGAAGGTGACTCGCCCCGAAATCTACTTCGGCGAACTCACCGACACCGATGTTTACGTCAAGACCAGGCAGCAGGAATTCGACTATCCGCAAGGCCAGAACAATACGCTTACGTCCTACCAGGGCACCGGCGGGATCGTAATGGGAGGCTTCGCGCGACGTCTGCTGCTCGCCATTGCCCGAAACGATGTCGCAACGCTGCCCTTCAGCGATGACGTCAACCCGCAGAGCCACATGCTTCTCTGGCGCAACATTCGCCAACGGGTGGCCAGGCTCGCGCCATTCCTTACCTTTGATCAGGATCCTTACATCGTCGTCGGTGACGATGGCCGGCTTTCCTGGATCATGGATGCCTACACGACCTCGGACAGTTATCCCTATTCGACCCACTACGGTCTTGGCGACAACTCCGTGAACTACCTGCGGAACAGCGTCAAAGCTGTTGTCGACGCCTACAACGGCACCGTAACGTTCTACGTCTTCGACAGCGAAGACCCGGTCCTTGCAACCTATCGCCGCATCTTTCCGACCCTCTTCAAGGACGCATCTGCAATGCCGGCGGATCTTCGCAGGCATGTCCGCTATCCGGAGGCACTGTTCACGCTGCAATCGGAAGTCTATGGTCTCTACCACATGACCAATCCGGAGGTCTTCTTTAATCGCGAAGACCTATGGACCGTTGCCACCGAAACGACGACCGACAGCGAAGGTAACCAGGCTGTCCAGCCGATGCAGCCGAACTTTGTCTTGATGAAACTACCTGGAGGCACCAGCGAAGAGTTCGTCGAGATACTGCCGTTCACTCCATCGAACCGGAACAACCTGATCGGATGGATCGCCGGCCGATGCGACGGCGCAAACTACGGAACGGCAGTTGTCTACGACTTCCCCAAGACGAGACTCATCGACGGACCGCAACAAATTGAAGCGCGCATCGATCAGAACGCGCAGCTCTCTGGTCAATTGACGCTCTGGAATCAGCAGGGCTCACACGTCCTGCGAGGAAGCCTGCTCGTCATTCCATCCGGACGCGCACTGCTCTATGCAGAGCCAATCTATCTTCAGGCCAAGCAGAGTCCCATGCCTGAACTGCGGCTTGTCGTGCTCGCCTTGCAGGACAAATTGGCATACGGCACAACCTTTGAGGCGGCGCTCAGGTCGCTATTCGGCGGCGAAGTTTCATCACTGAACCCGACTGAAGCCACCCCAGCCCCACCGTCCACGGCAGCAGCAGCTCCTGCAACCGACACCGATGCGCTCATCGCAGAAGCCAGCAAAGACTTCGACGACTACCAGCGCCTTACTGCTGAAGGCAAGCTCGCCGAAGCCGGTCAAAAACTTGAGGAGCTGAAAGGCGCACTTGGGCGACTTAATAGTCACCGGAGATAAGCTTGCCACCTCGCAACACGTCCGTGTAGACGCGCTTCTCGGAAGGAACTGGATCACTTCACCGAAAGCGATCTCTCATCTATCACGAAGGTGCGCTTTATCACTTCTACTTTGCTGTCTCGGGAAATCCGAGGCCTTGCTGTAGCTCGATCCAAACCTCAGCAGGCAGCTAATTAGAAGACGCGCTGAACTTCCACGTCCCCCGTGCCACTTCAAACACCGCCTGGTTTCCGCGCGAGCGCAACGATACAACGTGTTTGCTCTCCGCAATCGCGCCTGCCGGCAGCACGACGGTCGCTCGCTTCGGCACAGTCACGCTGTACAGCACCTTCCCACTCGCACGCCTCCAATCGCTCTCCACTTTGCCCAGCGCAGAATCGTACCCGCACCTCACCCAGTCGACTCCTTTCACCGCAACCGGCCGCACCGTCAACCGCTCAACCTCGTTCTCACGTGACAGATCAATGTCCATCCCGCCCAACCTGCGATAAAACCACTCTTCCGCGCTGCCCAGCATGAAGTGGTCCTGGCTTGAATGGGGATTCGCGTCCCACGCTTCGGTCAAAGCCGTAGCTCCCGCCTCAAGCTGCGATCCGTAACTCGGCGGATCTTTGCGCAACATGATGGCTAGAATCACATCGTCGCGGCCGCCTTCGGCGAGTGCCCTTAGCAGGTACGGATAGCCAATCTCACCTGCGGTCACGTGGTCCTGGTGCGCATGGATATCATCCACAACGTGTTGAAGCACCGCTGCTCGTCTCTCGGTCGGCACGGCCCCCAGGGCCAAGGGCATCGCATTCGCGGTCTGGCTGCCGGTGTCATACCATCCATGCTCCGCGTTCCAGAACCGCCTGTTGAACGCATCTGCCGTACTCTTCGCCAGAGACTCATAGCTCGCCGCGTCCTCCGTGCGCTCCAACAACTTCGCAACGTGACTCATAGCAATGGCGTCTTCATAAAGCATCAACGTCCCAGTGACACCCAACGAAGTATTCTTCTCAAATCCTGGTGACCCCGGCCCAATGTCGTACCAGTCGCCCAATCCATACGCCACAATTCCATCCACAACCTTGCTCTGAAGCGCCACCAAGTAGCGCCGCATCATCGGATAATCTCGTTCTAACTGCGCCCTGTCACCGTAAAACCGGTACGCCCGCCACGGCTCCAGCACACTTGCCGATCCCCACTCCGGCGAATCATCGAAGACGGCATTCTTTGGACCGAAGTGCGTATATTGCGGCGCAATCGTCGGCACAATCCCATCCGCCAACTGTTCATCCGACATATTGCGGTCCAGCGCCGCGAAGATCTCTCTCATGTCGTTGTTGAACATCAGGCCTGGCGCCTGCAGATGCGTCTGCTCTAGCCATCCCAGCTTCTCCCGATGCGGACAATCCGTTAGTATGCTTACCTCGTTGTTGTGCATCGCCTCCACGATCAGCTTGTGAATCCGGTTCAGCATTTCGCTTGAGCTCGCAAAGCTCCCTACTACCGACGCATCCGAGTGCTCCGCAATTCCTACGAGACTTAGCAACCGACCCTTCGGCACTATCGTCCTCAGTTTGGCAGCAATCATTCCGGGGCCAGGCGTCCACTCTGCCTGTACATAGCGAAACCCTCCGTAGCCAAACGACGGCTCCCATGTCTCACCCGCCGCATCGCCGCGCAACGTATAGCTCCACCACATTGGGCCGTGAAAAGTCGCCTGACTCACCGTGCCATTCGCGTTCAACAGCTCCCCTGGGGTCAGCCGCAGAATTGCTCCCGCTGACCCCTTAACCTTCACCTGGACGACCCCTGCAAAATTCTGCCCAAGATCATAGACCACGCGGCCATCACCAACGTTCGTCTGCTTCACTGGCACATATCGTTCATGTTGCCCGACCTTAGGGGCGATCGCCGGAATCAATTCCCCTCCAGGTCCGGCCACCACTTCGGCCGCCGTCCACGCCGTGTCGTCAAAACCCGGCAGATTCCATCCCTTCTGCTCTCGTCTCGCGTCGTAGTCTTCCCCACCGTACGTGGAGTCAAACAATACCGGTCCGCGGTCCACCTTCCACTGAGCATCCGTTGCAATTGTTTCGTCAGCCTCAGCCCCGTCTCTCACCGTGCTCCACGGGGCCTGGATCCACTCAGCGTTCCATGTTGTGGTCTCCCCAAACGATCGCGCAGTTCCGCATCCCCATCCGACCAAAGCCACACAGAAGCACAACCACCGCTTTCCCTGAGCTCTCATCCTGCTAACAAACTATCCTGCTCTCTGATATGGTGTCGCGGTGAATGCTACCGCAGTCTCTCTGCTCTTTTTGTCGCATCTCTGTTGGGCGCTCAAACTTTCTCTCAGGCAGTGAGGTCGCCGCAGAGTCCAAGTAGCTGGAACTCTCCGTC
This sequence comes from Acidobacteriaceae bacterium, assembly GCA_035944135.1. NCBI lineage: Bacteria > Pseudomonadati > Acidobacteriota > Terriglobia > Terriglobales > Acidobacteriaceae > Acidobacteriaceae bacterium. Next base: position 621,677 of record DASZBM010000010.1, on the reverse strand, counting down.
AGCATTCTCGCGTTCCTCCTCGATGAGCACAGCGCGGTCACGCAGTTTCCGTAATAGCTGGTGCACAACAGGAACCAATCCAACGACCCCGATCAGCAGGAACAGATTCTTCTCGACTTTCAATTCCAGCAGAATCATTCCGAAGATGAACGGCGTCAAAATTCCGAGGTAGAGCGTCAGCACCAGCGGAAGACTCGTCCTTCCAGGATGGCGCGGCTGGCTGAACGGCACGCTGGTCTGCGCGAAGAAAAATGCATCCACCAATACGGCACACAGGCACACGCCAAACACCGTCTGCACCAGCAGTTCTCGACCGCTCAAATGGAGACAAGCGAGAAAGATTACTACTAAAATCACGACCGCGAGTCCGCACGCGAGAGCCCATTTGCTCGCCGCGGCGACGCACCTCGACAAAGATGCGCCGGTAGTCCGGAAGATCCACTTCGCGTGAAGCTGCAGAGGGAACGCGAATGCCATCTTTAGTCCCGCGACCACCCAAAAGACAAGCAACGGCATCACGGCATGCAACCCAAACTCGGACAGACCTGGCTCCGCTACTCCCCCAACTGTCCGGACATGCGTGATACAGGAGATAGCTAGCGCCAGGCCTGCCCCGAAGTAAACAGCCATATATAGGTGATACCGGCTGTTCCGGGTCATTGTTTTTCCGATGAAGTGAAACACAGCGCGCTCTTCAGGGCGCCGAACAATCGCATGGATCGCTGCACGTGTCCAATGCCCGCTTCCTGCTCCTCGATTCACTTGTTCTTCAACTGCCAATCTTCGCATGCGATCCCATGCCACTGGATAAACGACCACCACACCCAGCAGGACAACGCCTAACGCAGTATCCGCGCGGTGAGCCATTGAGTGGGCAAACTCGGGCGCAGATCCTCCGTACTGTATCGCCTGGTACAGACCGAGGAACCAGAACGTCGGAAACCATCGCATCCTTTGTCCACCATCAGCCAGTAGTCCCGGCATCGAATCTCCGAATCGCGCGTAGTGGATCACCAACAAACCGAGAGTGGTTACAGTGAGCATCCGAAATATGAGCGAAATGCCGCGGAACAGCCTCGCGGGAACGACCGAAACCAACACGCGGCCTAGCAACATCACAGCGAGCACCCCGAAAATGCCCGCTGATAACGTCGCCGTGGCCTGAGCCGCAAACTGCCTTCCGATGTTCGTCTTCGTGAGCGCGGGAAGCATCAGGAGCCCGAACAGGTTAGCTGCGCCAAGAAAGAGGCCAAGGAACATTACGAGGGCCGCGGCCTTCGTTGCCGGCATCTGCCATCTCCGCAGAGGCAGAGGAGTCAGCACAAGGAAGTCCAAATGATCGGGAAAGAGCATCTCCCACTCAAAGATCGCGACGCCAGCCATCGCGACGAACGAGAACATCACGAAGAAGTACTCATCCTCAATCCTCCCCCAGTGTGTGCGCTGCGGATACTGATTCTGCAGCCAGAAAGCGAACATCAAACCCGGCGCGGCTACTACCGCCAATGCGCGCACCACAGTCGTGACCATATCGTCGCCACTCTGCACGACATCGTTCTCGAAAAGGCGACGGAAGAAGTGCAGTGTCAGCTCGCGCATCGTTCTTTCACGCATGGCGCACCTTCATCACCTCAACGACCTGCTGCGCCGTTTGTTCCGTCTCCGTCTGCTGTACAAGCTGCGCGAACACACTCTCCAGGGTCGAGAGTTCCATCAGCTTTGTAAGTTCCGCCGGGGCAGCATCTGCAACAATGCGCCCTTTGCTCAATACGATCACGCGATCGCACACGCGCTCGACGACCTCAAGGACGTGCGAGATGTACAAGACCGCCTTTCCTTCTCGCGAGAGCAGTAACAGCAAGTCCTTGAAGAGCCGCGCCGAGATTGCGTCAAGGCCAGACAATGGTTCATCAAACACGATCAGCTTCGGATCGTGCAGAATCGCAGCCGCAATCAACACTCGCTGTTTCATTCCCTTCGAGTAGCTCGACATCGGAGAGAACTCTGCGCCACGCAATCCGAGCAGGCTGAGTAGATCTCGCGCTTTTCGCTCAATCAAAGCTTCCGGCAGGCTCCGCAACCGCCCGACGAGTTGCAGGTACTCGAGCCCGGAAAGATGCGTGTAGACCTGCGCCTCCTCCGGTACATATCCCAACTGCGCGCGATACGCGGCGATATTGTCGCGGATGTCTCGTCCTTCGAAGAAGATTTTGCCCTTTGTCGGTTCGATCAAACCAATCACCATCTTCACTGTCGTGGACTTCCCGGATCCATTCGGGCCCAGGTACCCGAGTACCTCACCCTCGCGCAGCGTGAAACTTACATTCTCGACAGCGGGGATGCTGCGGTAGGTCTTCGATACATCCTTGAGTTCAAGCATTCCTGCCCTCCAAAGACTATGTAGCATACTACTTTGTATAGAATACTACATAGTATGAAGCCGCCTCGCCTGTCCCATACCGCCGCTCTCATCCTCAAGGCCCTGAGCCTGGGCTACTGCTTCGGGTTCGACATTATGGAAGCCACAGGTCTTCCCAGCGGGACCGTTTATCCAGCTTTGCGTCGACTGGAACGCGACGACCTCGTAGTCTCGCGTTGGGAGTCCGACGCAGACGCGGCTGCGGCACAGCGCCCCGCCCGCCGCTATCACGAGATCACGCACTCCGGCAAAGCAGCGATTTTAGCGGCGACGGAGCGTTATCCTTTGCTCGCTCGCCTGCTCCCGGAGAAGCACGTATGATCCCAGCGCTACCGTCCCCTCTCACCCGCGCCGACCGTCTCCTTCTCGCAGCGACCCAGTGGCTGGTCCCGAACGCAGACCGGGAGGATTGGCTTCGCTCGTGGCAGGCGGAGCTCTGGCACCGCTCGCACCGACGTTCCGCGCAGGCAGCGCCTGCTTTGTTCTTTGGCGTCCTTCAGGATGCTCTCTGGCTCCGAACAGATACCGTCAGCCGCGCTCTCACCGGCACGCCGTCACTTTGCATCCTGCTGCTCGTCTCCCTGCTTCTGCTCGCAACGATCCCAGCCATCATCGCGGTGGGGAGCCTGCATGCGTTCGCGATCATCGCATTCGCCAATCTCCCTCGTATCGCCGCAGAGTCGTCACTCATCGCCTTCGTCAGCTTTGCGACGGCGGTCACCTCGTTAGAAGAGAACCTCTCTGCTCCGCATCGACTTCGCCTCAAGGCGCGCCTCTTTCTCATCGCCAAGATGGTGCTCATCCTTCTTCTGTCCTGGATGCTCAGTAGTGACTTCACCTGGCCGATTCATTCCTTCCTTCCCTTCACCGCGCTCATCCTGCAGAGCCTTTCATTCGTGCTCTTCAGCCTGCTCGGTTTGCGATGGAGCTCACTCGACAGTGCCCTGCGTTGCCAACACTGTTTGTGCTCACTTGCATCTCCCGCACGCGTAGGCCGCCCATCCTGGAACTTCCTCGAGTTCAATGGCACGGAGCTTGTCTGCAAGCACGGACATGGACACCTCAGCATTCCTGAGATCGAAACCAGTTGGTGCCAATCCAGCGTTTGGATCCCCACCGCCTGAGACCACAGGCGTCATGGGTTCTTCGCGGTCCGATACATTGCCCGATTCCGGCATCGCTGGCAGCATCACATTGCTGACTGAAACGCTTCACTAGAACCGCGCGACGGAGCGCACGGTAGCTCTATCTGAATCAACAGCATCAGCAGTTTCTGACTATCACCCGCACCGCTCATGTACACTGGGGGCCAACTTCACCCCGCCCTTAGCGACGATGGACGCCGCGACCTCAACCCGAGCGGACAAGCTGCTCTCATTAGAAGAGCAGATCGTACGGCTGCAGGCTTTGCTCGAAGCCTCTCGGCAGGTGCACTCAATCGTCTCTGTACACGATGTCTTGGCTCGGACCGCGAAGGTTCTCGTGCGCGAACTGGAGATTCAAGGCGCGGAGTTTCGTTCGCCGCAGACAAGAGATTTATTGGCCAGGTATGGATCGCCGGATCACGATTCGCCCGCTAATGCTCGTTTTCAGCTCGTTGCGCGCGATAACACTGGCTTGGCGGAATTGCTGGTTACGCCAAGTGGCGGCGAAGAACTGTCCATCTACGAAGAAGATTTCATCGAAGGACTGGTCCTGCAAGCCGCTGTGGCACTGGAAAACGCGATGTACCACGAGCGGGACCTGCAATGGGCGCGCGTACAGCAGGACCTTGACGCAGCTCGAAATATTCAACGGTCGCTGCTCCCGAAGTGCATGCCGACGATCCCAGGATTCTCCATCGAGGGTCGCTCGAGCGCGTGCTATGAGGTGGGCGGTGACTACATGGACACAGTCGTTCTGGCCGACGGGACGCACCTTTTCGTGGTCGCCGATGTTGCCGGCAAAGGTCTCGCTTCCGCCATCATTGCAACCGGGTTCCGCTCCGCTTTTCGCTCGCTCGCAAGCCAGCCGTTATCCCTGGCAGAACTGGCCGACCGTCTTGGACAGCAACACTGGGAGGAGGGCGTCGAGGCCCGCCGCCGGTATGTGACCGCAATCTTTCTGCGGCTCCGCCCAGACCTGGACCAGATTGAAGTCGTAAACGCCGGCCACAATCCTGCCTTGATTGCCCTCCCGGATCAAACGGTTTGCAGGATCAATGCGTCCGGAACCCCTCTCGGTATGATTCCCGGGATGAGCTATTCATCCGAAACGCTCCGCTTCCCGCCCGGAGCGCGCCTTCTGCTTTATACCGACGGCCTGACAGAGGTGTTCTGCGGCGACGACGAGTTCGGCTGCGATCGTTTGAGCGATGCCTTCCGCGATGCATCTCAGGACGACGCAGCCGCCAACCTTGGAACGCTCTGGGAGACTCTGAGTTCCTACTCTGCAAGCGCGCCCCAGACAGATGATATGACGGCAATTGCGATCTGCCATCTTCGCCACGGACAGGAGAACACCCTCGCATGAAGAACGGAAGTTCCGTTGAGGTCCGCCTACCCTCAGAGCTCGGGTTCGAGAAGATCGCGATGAGCACTGCGGCTGGAATGGCTGCAATGATGGGGTTTTCAGACGATCGCATAGAAGATCTCAAGACCGCAGTCGCCGAGGCCTGCATCAATGCGATCGAACACGGGAACAGGTTCGATGACCGCTTGGATATCGCAGTCGTCCTGTCCAGCAACAATGACGAGCTCGAGATCAGGGTCATCGATGATGGCAATGGCCTGCGAAGCGCGCCCTCCGCGCCTGATATCGACCGTAAAATGGCCGGCGAAGAAGCAACACGAGGAATGGGGATGTTCCTGATTCAATCCCTGGTCGACGAGGCGGAGTGGCACAAAGGCCCTCCCGGAAAAAGCTTTGTTCGTCTAGTGATCCGACTTGCTAAGGAGAACAGCTAATGCAGACCGGTACCAAAATTGCACGGCGTGACGCTACCGCCGCTTCTGGCGACGATGTTGCGATCCTTGCGTTCACCGGGGACATTGCCTCCACCTCAAAAGAGGCGATCCTGCAGGCCTACCATGGAGCGGGCGCAGTCAAAAAGGTGCTGCTCGACTTCAGCGGGGTTGATTACATCAATTCGTCTGGGATTGCGATCATCATTCAAATGCTTCTGGAGGAGCGTACTGCCGGCCATCGCACGATTGGCATCTTCGGCCTGACACCACACTTCAAGAAGGTGTTCACGATGGTAGGCGTGGCCAAGTACGCCAGCATTTCGCCTGATCAGGCCGCCGCCCTCTCCGCGATGTAACACAAATCAACTCCCGACCTGCCGCCAACCGTTTTTACACGATTGTTATGGTCGTGGAAGGTTTATTTCATTACACTCTGCCGCATATGCCAGACGCGCCAATGAGTTTCGTTCAGAGATCGGGTCGCGAGGATGGCGTCGAAGTTCTATCGCTCTCCGGTCCATTTACGCTCGGAAACATGTTTCAGCTGCAACGGGCCCTCCAGCAGGTGAATGCCCGATATCTGATCTTTGATATCGGCCAGGTTCCCTACATGGATTCGGCGGCACTGGGGCTCTTGGTTCACTCGTTTGTCTCGGCACAAAGAAGCGGCCGAAAAATGGCTGTCGCAGGTGCGGCGCCGCGCATAATGGCGCTCCTGGAGATGACGAAATTGGACAATCTTCTGCCGCTATATCCCACCACCGAAGCAGCTGAAGCAGGGGCTTGACCGAGCAGCTACACTGTTGCGCCTGGCGGCGACTTAGGATTCAAGGTAGACTTCTGCACAATTCTTGAGTCTGTTCAGCAAAGTCGTTGCAGCGCGGGAGCCTCAACCCTCGTGAGCGGCAGTAAGGATGTAGGCCTTGACCGAACCGGAGCTAGATGAGGCACTCGTCCTGCCTTCCACGCTCTCCACAGTGGAGACCGTGGAAGCCAAGGCAAACGAGTACGCAGAAAGGGCTGGGTTCGACGAGGACACAGCCAGTCAACTTGCGATGGTTTCCCGCGAAGCTGCGGTTAATGCCGTGCTCCATGGCAATAAAAAGGATCCCAGCAAACACGTCAACGCACGATTTACCCTAACGGCGGATGCTCTGTCGATTCGGATCGCTGATCAGGGCGGCGGTTTCGATCCCTCGGATGTTCCCGATCCCCTTTCGCCGGAGGGCCTGCTCAGACCGTCGGGAAGAGGCATTTTCCTGATGCGCGCAATCATGGATGAGGTACACTTCCGGCAACTGAGTCCTGGCACAGAGATCACGCTGGTCAAACACAGAAATCGAGATGAGGAGAGCGTTTCATGAGCATGAATATCAAGATTCGGCACGTCAGTGGGGTTACTGTGCTCGACCTGAGCGGGAAGATTACGTTGGGTGAAGGCAGCATCGGCCTGCGCGACGCCGTACGTGATGCTCTGGCGGCAGGTTCAAAAAAGATTCTGCTCAACGTCGCCGATGTGAATTACATCGATAGCGCAGGGCTCGGCGAACTCGTGGGGGCATACACCTCGGTCAAGAATGCCGGCGGCGACCTTAAGCTGATGAACCTCTCCAAGAAGGTCAAGGATCTTTTGGTGATTACCAAGCTCCTGACAATTTTCGACGTGAAGGAAGACGAGAAGGACGCGATCGCCGCATTCGCGTAAGGGACATCCCTCGCAGAAGCATAAAGCCGCCCCCCAAGGCGGCTTTCACTTTTGCGAATCGACTCCAACGTTGGAACTGTGCATGTTGTTGCGCTCAGCGTGGCACAAATTTACCGCTTTTCGATGACGCGTCCCACGCATCTTCGTTACAAAACCTTTCGGCAAAAAAAATCCACCGACCAGCGAACCTTTGTGCTATCACTAGCAGACACAAGAACAACTGGCTGACTCGTCTCTGTCTCCGTCGCGGAGCCATCCCCCCGAGAAGGTTCGTCCAGCTGAATTCACCGATGCTCTGCGGGCTCTTTCCTTTGTGAGTATTTGAGCGCGCGAGAGCAGGTAACGGGAGTTCATATGAAGATTCTTCGCTATATGGTGATGGCTGTCCTTTTCATGGGACTCACTCATGCCGCGCGAGCCTATCAGGTACTGGTTCTCGATCCGTCAACCGCAGATTCGCCGTTCTTTCTGATCCAGCCTGGCGTCCCATTTTCTTTTGGCTTCGCGGACTGTAATGTCTCTTACGGCGGCTTCAGTTACACGGGTTGCGCTCTGGGCTTTAACGATTCGGATCACGTCATAACCAATATCAGTTTGGGTTATGCCAACACTCTCGGCAACCTTCCAGTTCAGTGCTTAAGCGACGCGTTCTCTGACTTCAGTTGTGGCCTGAGTTCCGACGGCACCGAATATGCCTTGAGCTTCGAGGATGCCTGCGGAACAAACTCCTGCGGCATTGCTCCCTACCATTTTGTCGTGCTGCTCGAGAATGCCGTCCCCGGATCTGACTTCCCGGACGTAGACGGGGTCGCAAATTCGCCCGAACCAGGTTCGATCTGGCTGGCGCTGAGCGGCCTCGGTTCAGTCGGCTATCTTGTCAGGCGACGAAGAAAAGTTTGAGCGTCTGACCTCTAACCCACTCGACACTCAAGAAGCCGCACGCCCGCGTGCGGCTTTTTTATTCCCCTCGGAAGCCTGAGCCGTGTAGCATCTGTCATCAGGCAAATCCGCCTCAAGTTGTCTCCAGAAGAGCCGGCACGTTCCTCGCCAGCTTACCCCCGATGGAGAACCGCTTATGTTCCGTGCTGGACTGCTGATCGCAATACTGCTACCCGTCCTGGGCGCTGCGCAGACGTCGGCGCCACGCACACCGTCGGTAGCCGCTGGAGTCGAACAGGTGCGCTTGGGCGACTCGGTGACTCCCTTGGTCGGGCCATGGAAGTTTCATACGGGTGATGACCCTGCCTGGTCTCAGCCAGGCTTCGACGATTCCTCCTGGTCGGAGATGGATATGACACCTCCCACCAATCCCAAACATCCTAGTCAGACCTTCCCCCTTCCAGGCTGGACCGCACGTGGGTATCCGGGCTACACCGGCTATGCATGGTACAGGCTGACCATCGACGTGCAGAGCTCAGGACGCCACTTGGCCGTCAAGATGCCAGACAGTGTCGACGATGCCTACCAGGTGTTCGTCAACGGAACCCAGATCGGGCAATTTGGAAAGTTCAATGGGCGTTCAGTAACTGCATACGCCACGCTCCCACGCGCGTATACGTTACCCAGAGATCTCACAAGCGGAAAGATGACACTCGCCATCCGCCTCTGGATGGACAGCGCTACCCCGTTCAGCAGTCCGGACGCGGGCGGACTGCACGGACCTCCGATGCTCGGCTATTCACGAGATATCGCAGGCGAGATCCGTTTGGACTTCGATGACATCGCCCACTTCGTCGGTAGTGGATTCCTTGAATCGCTGATCCTCATCATGGCTCTGCTGATGGCAGCTGCACTCTACTGGTTAGATCCGCACGAGGAGGCATACTTCTGGCTGGCGCTGGTGTGCCTCGTGACTTTGCTCGGCAACTCGGTCGTTCTGTTGGCCAACTTTACGACTCCGATGGGTCAGACCGAAACCGCGATTATGTCGGACGTACTCGCCACCCCGATCCGCATCGGCCTCTGGGTGATGTTCTGGGCCTACTGGTTCCGGCTGCCTAAATTGCACCGTATCCACGGCATAGCCTGGGCACTTGTTGCTCTGCTATCCATCGGCACCCTGATGCTCCGGCCTCCTCTCTACGGGCAGAAGATTCCCGTACAGGCATCCAGCATTCTGCTTCCCACACTCATGGTCCTCAAACTTGGATTAGGGGTGCTGCTGGTAGTTGTGGCTTACATGGGATTCAAGCGCCGCAAGGCTGAGGGCGGATTGGCGGCCGCGGCCATCATCCTTGCCTTCGTCGCAAACTTCCAGCGTGAACTGCGCCTGATCCATATAGCCCTGAACACTACGGTCTTCGGCTTTAGAGTCTCGCTCGGAACCATCTCAACCATCCTGTCACTGTTGATCATCACCATCATGCTGCTGAGCCGTTTCGTCCGTTCGCAGCGGCTGCAGGAGCAGTGGAGGCTCGAAATCGAGCAGGCACGCAGTATCCAGCACGTTCTTATTCCGGACCAGTTGCCTGCCATCAAAGGCATGCGCATTCGAAGTGAGTACCACCCCGCTCGTGAGGTGGGCGGAGACTTCTTCCAGATACTCCCACTGGACGACCAAGGCTCGGCGCTCATCGTCGTCGGTGATGTTACCGGCAAAGGACTCCAGGCGGGAATGTTGGTCTCTTTGATCGTGGGCGCAATCCGCATGGCTGTGCAGCAAAGCACGGATCCTTCGCAAATCCTTTCCATGCTCAACGAGCAGCTTGCGGAGCGCGAACATGCCAGCGCAACCTGCGAGATTCTGCGCATATCCCCAGAGGGAGCGGTCACTCTCGCGCATGCCGGCCACCCACCGCCCTATCTGAACGCCATTGAAATCCATATGGAGGGTGCGCTTCCCCTCGGCATGATCGCGGGAATCGGCTTCCCCTCACAATCGTTGCAGTTGCAGCCTGGCGACGAATTGACGCTCATCTCCGACGGTGTAGCGGAGGCCCAGGATTCGCATGGGCGGCTCTTCGGCTTTGATCGCGTACAAGAGATGATGAAGCAGCGGGCTACAGCAGATGAAATCGCAACAGCCGCAAAGAAATTCGGGCAGGCCGACGACATCACCGTGCTACAGATTAAGTGGCAGGGGCAGAGTGCCTCAGTGGCTCTCGCCGCCGAGCCCCAACTCGCAGCCCATTGAACGCGGCGCTCTTCGGGCGGATGGCACCAAGGAGGAGGCAATCTCCTGATCGCCTCCTCCTCCAATTGTTTACTTGCGGCCCACTTCCACAATCATGAAAGTCCCAGGCTTCGGCCGAGGACGTCCTGTGGTTGCAGGCTCCAGTTCGGCGGTTGGAAGATAGATACGGTCATTTTCCATATCGATTCCCATCGTTCGCGCTCCGTCCGGCGTCTTCACGACCTGCTCCACATCCCACTTGCCACTCTTCTCAGCGGCCACCGTAAGAGATCCGTCGCGGCAGCTTGCAAAAGCTTCGCCCTTGTAAAATCCCGTCGCATCCACTCCTGCTCCAATCGGAAGAGCAGCCTCTACCGCTCCATTGGTTGTGTTCATTACGATCAGCTTCTGCGGATTCCGGCAGCCGACAAACAGCCGATGCGTCTTGGTGTCGATGGACATACCCACCGGGTGAGAGCCCGGCGCGACAGGCCAACGTGCCAGAACCTTACGCGACTTCAAATCGACAACGGCCACCAGGCCCTTGTCTTCCAGATTCACATACGCCTTGCCCATTCCGTCGGCGGCTAGAAATTCCGGCTTCCCTCCAAGGTCAATCGGCGCATCCAGCTTGCCGCTCTTTGGATCGATATCAGGCCTGAACGTCATCAGTGCGCCTCCGTCACCAGAGACCGCGAGCATCAGGTCCGACTTCGGGTCATAAATGATTCCATCGGCATCAGGCATGGCTGGAATCTGGCCAAGAATGGCGTAGGTTTTCAGATCGAAAATCACAATCGCGCCGCTCCCGCCACCATCTGTAATGAAGCCGCGCCCAAGCTTCGGAACGAGAGCAACACCATGCGAACCCTTCTGCCCGGGCACGTCTCCCAGGACCTTGCCCGTGTCCGCATCAATCGCCAGGGTATGCGTCGTGCGCGTCACAAACAGCCGGTGATTGGGAGCATCGACAGTGACGTAGTCCCAGCCTCCCTCGCCACCAACATGAAATGTCCTGAGCACCTGCCATGACTGGGCCGATACAGCCGGCACAGCAAATGCCAGGAACATGCAGCTCTGCATCAGCAAAGATCGAGACTTTCGCACGGTTCCTTCTCCTTTTTGGTGTGTCCGCACCAGATCGAATGTCCGACCGGATGACTTATCCAAGCTAACCGCCAAAGATTAAGCCTGCCTTAAGCCACGCACATCTCACGGTAGAAGCAATACATCTCAAAGAGCAAACGGGCTCATCCCTGAATCAGAGGAGACCATTGGCGGCTGGTATTCAGCGTTTCTTAAGCAAACTGGCTTTAGACTCAACTTCCATGCGACCTCTTTGCCGCATCTGCTTCTGTGCGCTATTTTGCGGAAGCATTGGCCTCATCTCCGCACAAGTAACGCCGAGCAAGCCGGACGCTCCCATCACTTTGGACGAAGCGATCCGCAGGGCCGAAGCGAACGAGCCGACATTCGCGGCCGCAGCCGCAGAAGGGCGCGCAACCGCGCTGGAGCGGAAAGATGCTCGAGCAGCTCTCCTGCCATCCGCCACGTACCACAATCAATATCTCTTCACTCAGTCGAACGGCTCGCAGGCTGTGACAACGCAGGGCGGCCTGAATGAATCACTACCCGTCTTCATCGCCAACAATGCAGTCCATGAGTACTACAGTCAGGGCATAGCGACGGAGACGATCGGCCTCGCGCAGATCGGAGCCGTAAAGTTGGCCGACGCAAATGCCGCGCGAGCCGAAGCCGAGCTCGAGGTCGCCCGCCGCGGACTCGTGCAAACTGTAGTCGGTCTTTACTACACTAGCGGGGCGGCCAATCAGAAGGTCATCATTGCGCAAGCCGCGCTCGACGAAGCCAACAGTTTTCTCGACATCACGACAAAGCGTGAGAACGCACGTGAAGCGGCGCACGCTGACGTGATAAAAGCCCGGCTCAGCGCCGAACAGCGCGAACGAGAGCTCGATGATGCGAAACTTGCGGCAGCGAAAGCTCGACTGGAGTTAGGCGTTCTTCTGTTTCCTGATCCGTCGACACCCTATTCACTCGAACCGACCGCCACGCCGGCCATGCTTCCGGATCGTCCCACCATTGACGCTGCAGCCAAGGCAAATAATCCAGAGATACGAAGCGCCATGGCTGGGCTGCAGGTGAGCGAGGCCCAGACACTTACCGCGCGAGCCGGGCTTCTGCCGGATCTAACGCTGAACTATACGTACGGTATTGACGCTCCACAATTTGCGAAGCGCGGACCCGACGGAGCTCGCAACCTTGGCTATTCGGCCGGCGCTACGGTCGATATTCCGGTGTGGGATTGGCTCACAACAGAACGCAAGGTCAAGGAAGCCAGGCTGAGATCCGAGGCCGCCAAGGCGACGCTCACGAACGCGCAACGAAAACTCGTTGCAGACCTCGCCGAGTTCTATGACGAAGCCGAGGTCGCTCGCCGTCAATTGGCTTCTCTGGATATCAGCGTCGCCGACGCACGCGAGAGCCTCCGGCTGACAAATCTCCGTTATGTAAATGGCGAAGGAACAGTGTTGGACGTTGTAGATGCTCAGAACACGTTGATATCGGCAGAAAATGCACAGGCCGACGGATTGGTTCGCTACGAGACCGCTTTAGCGCAACTCGAAACCCTGACAGGAAGGCTCTAGCACGGATGCCACGGAGAAATTGCAACTCGATTCGATGGAGAGTCGCCGCTATCACCTTGGCGGTACTGCCCGGAATCCTCGCGGGCTGCAAGAAAGCGACAACTGCGGACGAAGATTCTGACGAAGCCGTTGCCGTTCAGGCGGAGCACCCATCCGTTGGACCAATATCGGAGCAGATCACGGCAGACGCAATCCTCGCTCCTCTCGCCCAGGCCGCCATTGCACCACGGATCAGCGCTCCAATCCGAGCTGAATATGTACAACGCGGCGCGCACGTAAAAAAAGGACAACTTGTCGTTTCGCTTGAAGACCGCGATCTGCAAGGTAGTGCTCTTGATTCGAAGGGCGCAGTGACCTCAGCGCAGGCGGCCTACACCACTGCCACGCGAGCCACAATTCCTGAAGAAGTTCAGAAAGCTCAGTTGGACGTTGATCAGGCGAAGGCGAATCTCGAGGTTGCGACTCGAACGGCAGACGAGCGCAGGAAATTGTTGCAGCAAGGCGCGATAGCAGGACGAGATGTGGACACCGCGATCGCCGCGCAGGTGCAGGCCCAAGCCACATACGACTCTGCAGTGAAGCATCTGCAGAGCGTGCAGGGCACGACCCGCAAAACAGATGAAGAAGCGTCGAGAGGTCAGCTCACTTCCGCTCAAGGTCGATTGATCAACGCCGAAGCCCAGGTTGACTATGCCAATCTGCGCAGCCCGATCAACGGAGTCGTCACGGATCGTCCGCTCTTTCCTGGTGAAACAGCGGCCGCCGGAACGCCGGTAATCACAATCATGGACACCAGCTCCCTCGTCGCCAAGCTTCACATTGCGCAGGCGTCGGCTCAGAAGTTGAAGCTGGGCGGCTCAGCTCAGGTGTACGTCCCCGGCATCGACGACCCGCAGTCCGGTACTGTCTCCCTGATCAGCCCGGCACTCGATCCTGGCTCGACCACTGTCGAAGTCTGGTTGAAACTCCCGAATCCGGACGGACGATACAAAGTCGGCACACCGGTCCACGCCGTCCTGCAAGGGATAACGATACCGAACGCCGTCCAGTTGCCGGCATCCTCGATTCTTCCCTCCGATGATGGAGGAACGAATGTACTCGTCGTAGGCTCGGACCAGACAGCAAAGAAACGCTCCGTCAAGATTGGGCTGCGTACGCCCGACAAAGTCCAGATTCTTGACGGAGTCTCGCCCGCTGATCTCGTAATCACAGAAGGTGGCTACGGCTTGGACGAGGGATCCAAGGTGAAAATCGGCGGAGACAAGGACGACGATAAGGGTTCCGCTTCAGATGACAAGGGAGCGAAGGACTGATGGCCTCCGCTAACCAGGATCAGGTGAGCGCTGCGGAGACATCCGGCAGCACATTCTGGCTTGTACGTTGGCACCGCACGATCTTCTTTGTTGCGCTCGCCCTTACGACTGCCGGAATCTATGGGTTTTTCAAAACGCCCATCGCCGTATTTCCGGAAACCAACTTCCCCCGAGTCGTGATCGGCGTCGACAACGGTGTCATGCCCGTCGAGCAAATGCAGGTCACCATCACTAAGCCGATTGAAGACGCGGTCAACAGCGTGCCCGGTCTCCAAACAGTCCGCTCCACAACCAGTCGAGGATCGGCGGAAGTCAGCCTCTTCTTCGACTGGTCTTCCGACATGTATCAGACCCTGCAGCTTGTAAACGCAGCTATCAGCCGCGTACAGCAATCGCTGCCAGCAACAGCCAAGATCACAACCAACCGGCTCACATTCGCAACCTTTCCGATCCTCGGCTACAGCCTCACCTCGGACACGCTCTCGCAAACTCAGCTCTGGGAGTTGGCAACCTACACGCTGCAGCCTCCGCTAAACCGCGTGAGCGGCGTGAGCACCGTCACCATACAAGGCGGCAAAGTTCCAGAGTTCCACGTCGTTCCCAACATGGCGAAGTTGCAGGCCGCCGGCGTCACAATCCTCGACCTAGCGAACGCCATCGGCACAGCCAACATCATCGATTCGCCTGGCCTGTATGAGGAGAATCACCAGCTCGTACTCGCGCTCGTCGGCGCTCAGGCCCATGACATCGATGACCTGAAACATCTCACCGTCAAGAGCACCAACACAGGAGCGCCCGTCCGCGTCAGTGACGTTGCCGACGTGATTCAAGCTCCCGTTCCGGCTTACACCTTCGTGTCGGCGAACGGCAAGCCGGCCGTTCTCCTTAACATCACACGTCAGCCATCGAGCAATACCGTTGCAGTTGCGGACGGCGTCGCGGCTGAAGTTACACAGCTTCGCACGAAGCTTCCGGCGGGCACCAAACTTGAGCCCTACTACGATCAATCGCAACTTGTACGCGAGAGCATCAAAAGCGTCCGCGACGCAATCCTGATCGGTCTGCTCCTCGCCTGCGTCATCCTCTATCTATTTCTGCGAGACTGGCGATCCTCTCTGATTGCAGGCCTCGTGATCCCGGTCACCGTAGCCGTAACAGTGTTGGCGCTTTGGCTCATGGGTCAAAGTTTCAACTTGATGACCCTGGGCGGCCTGGCTGCCGCTATCGGGCTCGTAATCGACGACGCCATCGTCGTCGTCGAAAACATCGCGCTCCACAGAGAAAGCGGTGAAGGGCGCGTCGAAGCTGTACGAAAGGCACTCCGCGAAATCTCCCGCCCTCTCATCGGGTCCACGATCACGCCCGTCGTCGTTTTCCTTCCGCTGATTGTTGTAACAGGCGTGACCGGCAGCTTCTTTCGAGCGCTCGCTGTCACGATGACCGTCTCTCTGCTCACCTCTCTTCTCTTGGCGGTCACATGGACACCGGGCCTTGCGCTCTCTCTCCTGCGAGTCAAGGCATCCACACCAGAGCAGCATGCACATCCCGCCGGCAGCCCGCACATCGCCGAAAAGGACGAACACGCACATGGCCGTGTCCTCGGCCGCGTCATGCAGTGGCATCACAGCGCACTCGATTGGTCGCTAAGCCGTCCCATCTGGCTTGGAGCTCTCTGTCTGCTGCTGCTCGTTGGCACATTCTTCGCCTATAAAGGGCTCGGCACTGATCTTCTGCCGGAAATGGATGAGGGAGGATTCATCCTCGATTATGTAATGCCTGCTGGCAGCTCTCTCGCCTCAACCGGCGCAGTGCTTGACCACGTTGAAGCCATTCTTCACAACACACCCGAGGTAGAAAGCACCAGCCGCAGGACAGGACTGCAGATGGGACTTGCAGCCGTCACTGAAACCAACACGGGCGACATCACCGTCAAGCTGAAGCAACACCGCAGCCGCGGAATCGATGAAATCATGGCCGACGTCCGCAAGCAGGTCAAGCAGTCCGAACCGCAATTGGACATCGAGCTCACACAGATATTGCAGGACAACATCAACGATCTCTCCAACGCACCCGAGCCGATTCAAATCAAGCTGTTCACGCCTGACGCCGCGCTGCTCAATGAAATCGCTCCTCGTGTCGCGGATGAAATCAAGAAAGTAAACGGGGTCGTCGATGTTGAGAACGGAATCGACAACACCGTCAGCGGACCCGCCACAAACTTCGAAGTCGACTCACAACTCGCCGCAAGAATGGGATTCACGCCGCAGGAAGTCGCTGAAGATGCGACGGCAATTCTCGACGGCGTGGAAGTCTCCACCCCCGTCATCAGCAATGGCAGACCATATGGAGTTCGCGTCCGCCTGGGAGATGAAACGCGTCAGTCGCTCGAGACCATGCGCGACACCGTCTTCAATTCAAGCTCCGGACACACCGCTTCGCTCGGCTCCATGGCGACGATCACCCAGCTTCCGCCACAAAATGAAATCCGTCGCGAAAATCTGCAGAGAGTGGCCGTCGTCACCGGCAACCTGGAAGGAACTGATCTGGGAACCGCCGTGAAGAAGGTTCAGCAGCGCGTTCAGGCAATGCACCTGCCCGCCAACGTGCGCGTCGAGTACGGCGGAACATACCAGGAGCAGCAAAAGTCGTTCGGAGAACTCGCGCGCGTCCTCTTGATGGCGCTCGTGCTGGTGTTCGGCGTTCTCCTGACAGAATTCCGCAACTTCGCTGCGCCAACCGCGATCCTCACATCATCAGTCTTATCCATCGCCGGTGTAGTCGGCGCTCTTCTCGTCACCGGAATCACCTTCAACGTAGCCAGCTTCATGGGCTTGATTATGGTCATCGGCATCGTTGCGAAGAATGGAATCCTTCTTCTTGATGCCGATGAGCGCTATCGCGCCGAAGGCATGAACGCCCGCGAAGCAATGGTGATGGCAGCGCAGCGACGTCTGCGTCCAATCCTGATGACCGCTTTAGCAGCCGTCTCAGGCATGCTGCCGCTCGCACTCGCATTGGGCGCGGGCTCACAGATGTTGCAGCCGCTGGCGATCGCGGTCATCGGCGGACTCGCGATTTCAATGTTGCTCAGCCTTGTGGTGACGCCTGTTGTTTACTTCCTGCTGACCAGGCATCACACTCCGGAGTTTGCAACGCTGCCGGAGCCGGAGCATACGGTTTCTCTGTAAGCAACGCGAACCTCGCCGTCACCGTGGTTCCTTGACCGATTGCGCTCTCAATCTCAATCGAGCCATTGGCGCCTTCGACGATGCTTTTGCAGATCGCCAATCCGAGACCCGAACCTCCGGTCGCTCTGGATCGCGAACGATCTTCACGATAGAACCGATCGAAGACATGCGGCAGGCTCCCGGCTGAGATTCCATCGCCCGCATCTCTTATCTGAAGCACCGCACACTTTTCACCCTCCAGACGAACTGCCAGCGACACTTGGGTTCCGCTGGCGCTGTGTTGGACCGCGTTCATCAGCAGATTGGAAACGAGTATCTCTGCCGCCTCGTCCGAGAGTGACACCCTGACGTTCTTGCCCCTCTCAACTGACAGCTCGATCCCCCGCGCCTCAATCCAGCGCTGCAGCGAGTCGACCGTCTTCTGCACGCTGCGGCCAAGATCGACTCCTTCAGAAACGCTCGCTCCCTGCTCTTCGAATCTCGCCAGTGTCAGCATGCGCCCGACCAACTGCTCCAGGCGTTCGTTGTCCTCCAGAATTCGAACCAGCCCTTCCGAATATTCTTCCGGAGTCCGCGAACGCAGAGCCAGCAGTTGAACCGTCGAGCGCTCAACAGCGACTGCCGTCTTCAGCTCATGCGCAGCATCGCTCAGGAAGCGATGTTGCATGTGCAGAGCAAGCTGCAGTTTTTGAATCGTCTGCGCGAGCGCTTCCGCCAGCGGCCTCAACTCCTTCACCTTCAGAGCCGATTGCGGAGGCCTGAATTCCTTGGAAGGACCCTGTACATCGATCGCTTCCTTCGCGAGTTCCTTGATCGGAGAAATCAGCTTCCGCAACGTCACAATCAGAATCAAGGCCGTCAGGCAGATCAGCACAATGCTCAACGCAATATAGAATCCCGCGGCCTCAATCACCTCGCGCCAAAGGTGATCAGTCGGAGACGCGTAGATGATTGTGACCGGCCTCCGCAAACCAACTCCATGCGTCTCCGCGCGATCGATAATCCGAAGTGCCTCGCGTTGCAGTACACGATAATGACGACGCCCAACGTCCACCGTCCGAATGCCATCACCCTGCCGGCGCAGCAGAACAGCCGGCGCATTCGCAGACGCGCCTACGAGCCGTCCACCCGCGTTGTAGACCGCATAGATGTCGTCCCCTGGCACTCTCAGTTCGGTGGGATCAATCGCTACGTTATCGCCCGGATCTTCCGCATCCTGTATCGCGCCCAACAGCGAGTCCGATCTCCCCTGCAGCATCACATCGAACGCATGAACTCTGCTTCGCCCCTCGTGCCATAGCGAGATGACCGAAAAGGCCAGCGCGCAGATCAGTTCCGCCGCCAGAACCACGGCAATCGCTCGCCCGGTGAGAGAATGGCTTCTCACGGATTCATCTCCAGCGCGCCAAGCCTGTACCCACGTCCCCTCAATGTCTCCAAAGTAAACTCGGGTGTTCGCGCGCGAATCTTTTTGCGCAAGTTGGAGATGTGGGCCTCGATTACATTCGAATGGTGCTCCCACGTGAAGTCATAAAGATGTTCCAGCAGTTCCTGCTTTGAGACGACTGTCTTTGGGCGATGGAGAAGATACTCCAGCACTCGATACTCAGTTGGTGATACCGCGACGCTCTTGCCGTCGACAAGTACAGTTTGCTCGCTGAGATTCACAGCAATCGGCCCAAACTCGATTGTGGTCTGCCGAATCCCCTTGCCCCGCCGCACCAGAGCTCGTGCCCGCGCGATCAGTTCGCCGAGATCGAAGGGTTTGGTGACATAATCATCCGCCCCAAGATTCAGCAGTTCAATCGTGTTTCGAGTCTCGGACATGGCTGTAATCACCAGGACCGGAGTGTTGTCGCCTTTGCTTCGAATCCGGCGCAACACTTCCTGGCCGCGAAGTCCCGGTAGCATCAGGTCCAGCAGAACCAGGTCATAGCTCGCAGCTTCGCACAACAGCAGCGCCTCTCGTCCGTCTCGCGAGATATCGACCGCATAACCCGCGCTCTCGCGCAAAGCTGCGGCGATATTCTCTGACAGCCGGACCTCATCCTCAATCACAAGAACCCGCACAGTACCTTGATTATCCCAATCCCATTTCAAATTTGCGAAACATACCTGGAGATTTGGATTCCGTCGTTACATGCTCCAAGACAGACGTGCTTTTCGGCCCGGTGCTAGAATCGCTGCCACCGGCACCGCCATGTTCTCAACGGAGCTTCCAAACAGCGTCGAGACTGAACCCACTCCCGAAGCGATCCGTGAGCAACTGGAGTCGTTGGTTCAGGACCACGTCTTCCGTTCGAGCAAGCGCTCGGTTCAGTTTCTGCGATACGTGGTCGAGCAGACACTCAACGGCGCCGCCGACCGCATCAAGGAGCGGACAATTGGCGTAGAGGTTTTCCATAGAGACCCGTCCTACGACACAAACGTCGATCACATCGTTCGTACCGCCGCAATTGAACTCCGGAAACGCCTCTCTATTTATTACGGCGACGATAAGCATCGGTCCGAACTCCGGATGGTAATGGTGCCGGGATCCTATATCCCTCACTTTGCCTATCCCCACAGCAGTACCGACCAGAAGGAGCAGGATTTCGTCGAGGGACCCACCGCCGACGAATTCAGTCCATCTGAAGATAAGAAAAGTACGCACTCGCATCCGACCACCGTCGCCCACAACCGTTTAATCGAACGAAATTCGGCAGCATTTCTATGGTCGATCGCTGCTCTCTGTCTCTTGTTCGCCGCAGCCTTTCTTTTTCGCTCGATTTATAAGCCGGACCCGCAATATCTCTTCTGGAAACCCGTTCTGGACGCAAATGGTCCCGTCCTCTTGGCCGTCGGAGACGTCCCCAACGGCCCACCGACCGCATCATCGACCCCGCAAGGCGATCAGGGAACGGCAATCCCCATCGTTCAGAAAGCGTCCTCTCCCACCGTTCCTTTCGCCGACACCGTCACCATCGCCAGGGTCGTCGGAATCCTGCAGGCCAGACGAAAGGAAGTCATTATCCGGCCCGAAAGCCAGAGTTCCTTCTCGGACCTGCGCCAGAACCCGGCGATATTGATCGGCGCTTTCAACAATGAATGGAGCCTCCGCCTAACCCAGCAACTCCGGTACACCCTCGCCTTGGACCCCGATCGCCACCTCATTTACATCCGAGACGCCCGCCGCCCTTCCGCCAGGGACTGGAGCTGGCCCACCGACGAGCGCACCCGCGACCAGGGCAGCCTCGGCGGCCCCGCGCTACAGGACTACGCGCTAATCTCCAGAATTTGGGACTCTAAGACAGGCAATGTCGTCGTGGTCATCGGCGGCCTGTATACCTATGGCACCGAGGCAGCCGGAGAGGCCCTGACCAGCCGCAGCATGATGGACGCAATTTCCAGATCGGCGCCCCTGAATAACAGCCATCAAAATATCCAAATTGTGCTTAGCACGACCGTGACGGATGGCACACCCGGCCCACCAAGAGTATTGGCCGTATCAGCCGAATAGCAGCTCACAACTCATAACAAACACTGAATTTAATACAGTCTGTGACGGTCAGGGACGGTCTCTGTCTACTCGACAGCGCAGGCCGGGCCTACAACGCATCTACTGCGATCTCTGGAGATGCCATGACCCCCAGCTTCTTGCGACCTTCAAGAGTCGGAATCCTTTGCCTCCAACTGGCCCTTGTCGCTGGCGCGCTTGCCCAGGGCTTAGGACGCATCAGTGGAACCGTCACAGACACCACCGGCGCCGCCGTCCCGAACGCAAAGGTCACCGCCACTCGCGTCGACACCGGCGAGATCAACGCCGCAACCAGCGACAGCACTGGCACCTACGTCTTCCCCTCGCTCTCACCGGCCCGATACGCGGTCTCAGCCTCCGCCGCCGGCTTTGCCACTTACGTCGAAAACAACGCCGTCCTGCAGGCCGACCAGGCGCTCACTGTCAATCTCTCCCTCAAAGTCGGTAACACCACCGAGACCGTCACAGTGTCCTCTGCGCCGCCCCAGGTAGACACCACCACAGGCACGCTGTCGCAAGTCATCGACCAGGCCCGCGTCAACGACCTTCCCCTCAACGGCCGCAACGCCGCCACGCTCACCCAGCTCGTCCCCGGCGTCGTCACCGCTTCCAGTCTCAACATCGACCAGGGCTCGACCAAAACCTTCCCCGTCGTAGCTGCGGTAACGGTCAACGGCACCCGCGCCAACCAGATCAACTACATGCTCGACGGCGGCAACAACGTCGACGAATACACCAACGTCAACGCGCCCTTCCCCATGCCCGACGTGCTCCAGGAGTTCAGCGTCGAAACCAGCAACTACAACGCCGAGTACGGCCAGAACGCCGGCGGCGTCGTCAACATCGTCACCCGCAGCGGAGCGAATGCCTTCCACGGCGACGCCTTCGAGTATGTTCGCAACCGCGTCTTCAATGCCGCCGAATACTTCAACTACGTCAACGGTGTGAAGACCCGTGACTTCCTCAAGCGCAACCAATTCGGCGGAACCATCAACGGCCCCATACGCCTCCCATTCCTCTACAACGGCCAGGACAAGAGCTTCTTCTCCTTCGGCGTGCAGGCCACGCGCTATAGAAATCTCTCCTCCGGCGGCACCGCTACGCTTCCCACGCCCGCCCAACTTAGCGGCGTCTTCTCCGGCCTCAGCGCCACCGATTTCATCGAGAACCCCACCACGCTCGTCAAATATCCCTGCGCGCCCTCCGGAACAACCTACACCTGCACCGTCAATCCCAACGACTTCAACTCAGCCTCGCTCGCGCTCTTGAAGTATCTGCCGACCATTCAATCCGGGCAGAGCCCCATCTTTAACTTCTTCAAGCCCTCCAGCTGGAACATGATCGAGTACACCGCGAAGGGCGATCAGAAGTTGAGCCCCTCAGACCATCTCACCCTCCGCTATTTCTACGACCGCTACAACCAGAAGGGCGTGCTGGATCTAACCAACCTCCTCACCTACACCGACCAGGCGACCATCAGCTATCACAACGCCCTCATCACTGAAACGCACACATTCAGCCCGCACGTGCTGAACAACATCAGCCTCAGCTACCAGATCGACGACGCCGGCCGCGGCCCGCTACCCGGCAGCATCAACATGAACGACCTCGGCGTGAACGTCTGGCAGCCTGCATTCAAGCAGATCAACCAGATCACCGTCGGCGCATCCACAGCGAGCAACCTGTTCACCATCGGCGACAACCCAGCCGCCACCTTCCGCCGCAACAACTACACGCTCACCGACGATGTGCGCTGGGTGCACGGCAACCACACATTCGGCTTCGGTGTGCACTTCGAGCTCGCGAAGGTCGACATCGCCAATAACTACGAGGAGCCCGGCCAATACATCCTCAACAACAACATCACCGACACCGTAACCATGGCCGACTTCCTCCTCGGCGGACTCACCGGTTTCAATCAAGCCTCCGGTCAATACTTCGCCAACCGTTATCACGAGCAAGGCTATTACGCGCAGGACATCTGGAAGCTCGGCCGCCTCACGCTGAACTATGGTCTCCGCTACGAGCCCTTCTCGCCGCAGGATGAAGTCCAGGGCCGCCAGGGCATGTTCAGTCCCACCGCATGGTCCGCCGATCAAATCTCAACCACGCATCCCACCGCACTCGCCGGCCTGCTCTTCCCCGGCGACGCCGGCTTTGTCCCCAACATGATCTATCCCGTGCACACACACGTCATGCCGCGCTTCGGTTTTGCCTACGACGTCTTTGGCAACGGCCGCACCAGCATTCGCGGCGGCGTCGGACAGTTCTATGACACACGCCTTCCCGGCGTCTTCGAAAATATCTTTGCCAACTCGGTGCCGTTCGTTGCCTCGATCGGAGCCACCTTCGCAAACTCCGCTGCCAACCCCAAGCCTGCGATCTTCACCAATCCCTACGCCAGTGTCCCCGGATCCAGCACGCTCTTCCCCGCTCCGCAGCCGCCCCCGGCTACCTACTTCACCACCGCGAACTACCAGAGCGCCTCCTATTCCACCTTCAACCCTGCAACCTTCCGCGTGCCCGTCAGCTACTCCTACAACCTCGCGGTCGAGCACCAGATACGCAACGGCCTTTCCGGCCGGCTCGCATACGTAGGCTCCGACAGCTTCCACCAGATCAATCCCACTGACATCAACCCCATCTGGAACCAGGGGCCGAATGTAGGCCACCGCCTCTTCTACTCGACAAACACTCAGCAGAACTACACCAGTGCGCTCGCTACGGTCGATACCGGCGGAATCGAAAACTATAACTCCCTCCAGTTCTCCCTCAAAGCCCGCCTGCAAAAATCGCTCACCGGCTTCTTCAACTACACCTGGTCCAAGGGCATGGACAACAACGCCTTCGGATCATCCGTCACTGCGGTCGTTCCCGGATCGTCCTACGTGCTGCCGATCTATGAACCCAACTACAAGAGGCTCGACGACGGTCCTTCAGACTACGACCACGCAAACGTGCTGACATTCTCGTACGTGTGGCTTCTTCCAAGTTGGCACGGTGGGAATGCTGCGGCCCGCTACGCCGTCAACGGCTGGCAACTGAACGGCATCTTCAGTTACCGCACCGGCGATCGCCTTACCGTTACCGGAGCCAACGTAGACGGCACCGGTCTCGGCCGCGATCGCGCCGTATGGAACGGTCAGCATCCCTATGGCGGCAATGCCTGCGGAAGCAACATCCACTGCAAAAACTGGCTGAACCCAGCGGAATTCTCCACCAACCCGGCATATAACGCGCCATCCGGCTTTTCCGAGCTGACCTACGGAAACATCGTCAAAGGCAGCTTCATCGGCCCCGGCTACACAGACTGGGACGCAAGTGTCATCCGGCTCTTTCCGATTCACGAACAATTCCAGGCCGAGTTTCGCGCCGAGTTCTTCAACGTTCTGAATCACACCAACTTCGGAGACCCTCAACAAAATGAAACTAGCGGGAGCTTTGGCACCGTCACGTCCACAATTAGTCCATCCACAGGCGACTGTCGCATCGGACAGCTCTCACTGAAACTCGAATTCTGAGTTGCACAACGCATCCACTGACAGACGGGAGGCTAAGAACGTGCATAGCCTCCCGTACTCGTCTTGAATCTCTGCGATCTTCTGGCAACAGGAGTGTCATGTCCCTGCTGAACGATGCCGATGAAAGCAAAACCCGTTTCGCTGAGGGCACGCCTTCAGCCGCATACTGTGCACGCTTCCGAAGATCCGTCATCCTGAGCGAAGCGCCTCTTCACCCTGGTGAGCTTGCTCGCTGGGGTGAAGAGGCGCGAAGTCGAAGCACCCCGATGAGGCCCGTATCACCACCACCGTCGTTGAACCCTTTCCGTCCACGAAAGCAACCCGGCCTCTTCCGCGTCGCCCTGCTCACTCTCGTTTTCGCCTTCGCAGCTCTCCGTCCGTCCATTGCGAGCGATACAAAGTCCGCGGTCTATCACAACCCGGTCCTCTATTCCGACTACTCCGACCCCGACATCATCCGCGTCGCCGACGACTTTTACCTCATCGCTTCCAGCTTCCACTTCGTCCCCGCCATTCCTATCCTTCATTCGCGCGATCTCGTGCACTGGGAGCTCGCCGGCCACGTCCTCCCCCGTCTCACAATGGCGCCTCAATATGACATGCAGGGCGGTATGCGCTACGGCGGCGGTGTCTGGGCGCCTTCAGTCCGTGCGCATAACGGCCTCTTCTACATCTACTTCCCCACTCCGGACGAGGGCATCTTCGTCACCACCGCAACAAAGATGACCGGCCCATGGTCCCCTCCAGTCGCTGTCCTCGCCGGTCCCGGATGGGAAGACCCCTGCCCCTTCTGGGACGACGACGGCAGCGCCTATCTGCTCCATTCAAAACTTCACGCCGGTCCGTTGATCCTCCACCGAATGACCCCTGACGGGAAGAAACTCCTCGATGCCGGAAAGATCATCGTGCAGGACCCCGTCCATCTGCCCACGCTGGAAGGACCGAAGCTGTACAAGCGAAACGGCTGGTACTACATCTTCGCTCCCATGGGCGGAGTCGGCCGCGGTCCGCAGGTTGTCCTCCGCTCCCGCAACATCTACGGCCCCTACGACTACCGGATCGTCCTCGAGCAGGGAAACACCGACGTGAATGGACCGCACCAGGGAGGTTGGATCGAGACTGCGAACGGCGGCAACTGGTTCATCCATTTCAGCCTGCGCAGCGCCCATGGGAGAATCCTCTACCTCGAGCCCGTTCGCTGGGTGGACGATTGGCCAGTGATGGGCAAGGCAGCTCCCGGCGCCACCCTTGGCTATCCCGTTGCGCAATACCCCATGCCCCTCGTCGATCCCGCAGCAGCCGACATGGATCCTCAAACCTCGGATGAGTTCAACAAACGCATCCTCGGTCCCAACTGGGAATGGAACCACAATCCCGTCAACTCAAAGTGGTCGCTCACTGAACGACCCGGCTATCTGCGCCTGCATGCAATGCCATCCCCGGACCTGCTCCACGCCCGCAACACCCTCACCGAGAACATGCAGGATGAATCCTTCGAGGTCACAACCCGAATTGATCTCGAGCACACCTCTGACGGCGGCCGGGCCGGCCTCAGCATCTTCGATAAAGCCCAGAGCTACATAGCCATAAGCCAGAACCAGCAGGATCGCTCCCTGCTCTTCTCAGCCGACGGCAAGGAAACGCCGGGACCCGCCGTCAAGCAGAAGATTGTTCAACTTCGCGCAGTCGTGCGCGGTGACACCGCCCAGTATCTCTACAGCCTCGATGATGGCCGAACTTTTTACGGCCTCGGCTCACCCGTCACCCTGACCTTCAGCTGGTGGAAGGGCGCCCGACCCGCCCTGTTTTCCTTCAACACCAGAACCGATACGTCCAATGACGGGTCCGTCGACATCGATTGGCTCCACTATCATCCGCTCTCATCCCCTCCAGCTGTGCACGAAAAAAAGTGACCCCCCACCCGTTAAACTCCCTGAATGGAAGAATTTAGCTGCAAGGCACTGATTCCAGATAATTTACCGACATCGCCATACAAGGTCCACCCATAACTCCTTTCACATGAAGATTTTGCACAGTATCGGGGGGGAGGGGTACCCTCCTGACTCGCATTGTGTCGCCCGTCGCAGTAACCTATTTGCAACAGCTTCGCGACACCGCCATCCCAAAACCAGGAGGCGAACTCGGGCTGTCACGGAGACCTGAGTGCGATCGATCGATGATGCGATCCAGCTGATTCACATCGGTGAACAGCCAGGAGATAAGCCCACAAGCCTATGTTCCTCAGCACTGGCGGATAAGCCCTGGACCATGGATGCCGAACCCGGTTACGGTCCCGGCGCCTCCATGCAGGACCCCATCCCCCCAACCGCCCCCCGCCAAGGCATCCTCCCCAACGAATATCGTCAGGCCTCGAAAGAGGAACTTGATCTTCGTATCCGTGCGGCAAAGCACTCCCTTGGCGATCGTCTCGTAATCCTCGGCCACTACTACCAGCGCGACGAGGTCATCCGCTACGCCGATTTCGTCGGCGACTCCTTTCAGCTCGCACAGGCAGCGAAAACGAGGCCGAAAGCCGAGGCCATTGTCTTCTGCGGCGTCCACTTCATGGCGGAAACCGCCGATATGCTCTCGCGGCCGGACCAATCCGTGATCCTGCCGAATCTTGCCGCCGGCTGCTCCATGGCCGACATGGCCGACATAGATTCCGTTACAGATTGCTGGGAGGAACTCGAGGCGGTCCTCGGTTCGGACCCGGATGCCGATGGCCGTGCCCCCGTCATCCCAGTCACCTACATGAACTCCTCCGCTGCATTGAAGGCCTTCTGCGGCAGGCATGGTGGTGTGGTCTGCACCTCATCGAACGCCGCAACAGTGCTCAAATGGGCGTTTGACAGAGGACAGCGGGTTCTGTTCTTCCCCGACCAACACCTGGGCCGGAATACAGCCAAGGCCATGGGTGTCCCGCCGCAGCAGATGCCAGTCTGGAATCCCAATCAGCCGATGGGCGGATTGAACCCGCAGACTCTTCGCGACTCGCGCGTCATTCTGTGGCATGGATTCTGTTCAGTGCACAAGCGCTTCACGGTGGAGCAGATCAAGCTCGCCAGGCTCCGCCACCCCGGCGTCCGCGTTATCGTTCACCCCGAATGCACCATGGAGGTCGTGGACGAGGCAGACGAATCCGGCTCAACGGATCTCATTCGCAAGCGGATTGAAGCTGCACCCGCAGGATCGATTTTTGCTGTCGGCACAGAGATCAATATGGTGCAGCGTCTGGCCAACGAACACCCGGAACAGACGATCTTCTGCCTCGATTCAATTATCTGTCCGTGCTCCACGATGTATCGCATTCATCCGAGCTATCTGGCATGGGTGCTCGAGGCGCTTGAGCGAGGCGAGATTCTAAACCGGATCACCGTCAGCGATGAGATCGCCGGCCCCGCTCGCATTGCACTGGAGCGCATGCTGAGTTTGCAACCGGCAGGGACCTCCTCAAACAATTCATGAGTCAGCGAAAGCAAATCATCATTATCGGCAGCGGCATCGCGGGCCTGATCGCTGCGCTTCGGCTAACCGAGCAGTTCGGCGTCACGCTTGTGACGAAGTCGGAGATTGCGGAAAGCAACACGCGCTGGGCGCAGGGAGGCATCGCTGCAGCGATGTTTCCGGACGACAGCATCGCTGAACATATCGCCGATACAGAACGCGCTGGTGCGGGACTGTGCAATCCGGAAGCTGTAAAGGTGCTCTGCTCGGAAGGACCCGCGAGGATTCGGGATCTCATAGGCTTAGGGGTCCCCTTCGACAAACGTGACGGTGAGCTCGCGCGCGGTTTGGAAGCGGCTCATTCACGACCGCGAGTTCTGCATGCGCAGGGAGATGCCACCGGACTATTGATCGAGACCACGCTAGTTCGAGCGCTGCGCGAAGCTGATGTTCAAGTGCTCGAGCATACGTTTGCTTGCGATCTCGTCCTCTCGCATGGAGCTGTGGCAAAGCTGATTGTTCAGAGAGACAACGGAGCGCGCGAGGAGTTGCATGCAGATGCAGTCATTCTCGCAAGCGGCGGAGCGGGCCAGATGTACCTGCACACAACGAATCCAGCAGGTGCGACTGGCGATGGAATTGCAATGGCTCTCCGCGCCGGTGCTCAATTGGCCGATTTGGAGTTCTATCAATTCCATCCGACTGCCTTGGCTGGACCCGGAACATTCCTTGTGTCGGAAGCTGTGCGAGGCGAGGGCGCTGTGTTGCTCGATAAGCAAGGCCGTCGCTTCATGCAAACACTCCATCCTGATGCTGAGCTCGCACCACGTGATGTTGTCGCTCGCGGGATTGCGATGCAGATGGCCGCGCAAGGCGGCGCCCCAGTTCTGCTTGACGCAACCAGGTTAGGCGCAGAGTTTCTGGCTCGACGATTCCCCAGCATCGATGCCGCATGTCGCAATCGTGGTTTCGACTGGGCCGCGGAACCGATTCCGGTCACTCCCGCAGCGCACTACTGGATGGGTGGAGTGAAGACCGACTTCCGGGGCCGCACATCGATTCCAGGCCTTTTTGCAGTTGGCGAAGCGGCATGTACCGGCGTCCACGGCGCGAATCGACTCGCATCGAATTCATTACTCGAGAGCCTCGTGTTCGCGTGGCGGTGCGCGGATTTTCTCATCAATGAGAGTCACTCAGTTTGGTCCGCTGCATGGCCGCACACAGCGTCCAATGTCCGCGCGATCAGATCCGAAGAGGAGAGAATTGCCAGATCCATCCAGCTGACGGACCGGGAAGATTTACAACGCCTGATGTGGGACACCGTTGGAATTGAGCGCACCGACCAAGACCTGCAGCGAGGACTTGACCAGCTAAATCGCTGGCACGTAGATAACGCGGACTCCGTATCTTCACTCGAGACCGCAAATCTGCTTCAGTTGGCCCGCGCCACCACGCGCGCTGCGCTGGAACGGCTTGAATCGCGAGGCGCTCATTTCCGAAGCGATTATCCAGAAACGTCTTCCGCATGGCTGCACTCTCTGGTGTACG
Organism: Acidobacteriaceae bacterium; assembly: GCA_035944135.1. NCBI lineage: Bacteria > Pseudomonadati > Acidobacteriota > Terriglobia > Terriglobales > Acidobacteriaceae > Acidobacteriaceae bacterium. Next base: position 592,296 of record DASZBM010000010.1, on the reverse strand, counting down.
AACGACCGGTGCCCGTCGCATGCTAATGAAACCCGATCGGCATGCAACTGAAGCTCTCGTGCGGATGGCTCTTCTCGAGGATGCGCCATGGGGCGATCTCACGTCTGAAGTTGTTCTCCCAGAGGACGCGCAAATCGTCGCCGAACTGGTGGCGCGCGAAGGAGGAGTGCTTTGCGGCGAGGACGTCTTCTCTACAGCAATGTCTCTCACCGGCCCGGTGGCGGTTCAGTTTCGCAAAAAGGATGGCGAATCCTTCTGTGCCGGTGAAGTACCTGCGAGGATAGAGGGTCCCGCGCGGGCTATTCTTCACGCCGAACGAGTTGCGCTGAATCTCGTGCAGCGCCTTTCCGGGATTGCCACGCTTACGGCGAAGTTCGTTGCGGAAGCGGCGGGTACGAAAGCGCGAATCGTCGATACCAGAAAGACAACGCCGGGACTGCGCTTATTCGAACGCTATGCAGTTCGGTGCGGTGGTGGTGGTAATCACCGGTTCTCTCTTTCGGACGCGGTCCTCGTAAAAGACAATCATCTCGCCGCGCTACGGACTGGAGGAGATGAGGAATTGGCAAAGCGGCTGCGAGCCGCGTTGAGCAACCTGCCACACACCACGCATGTAGAGATCGAAGTCGACAGGCTGGATCAGATTGAGACTGCCCTTGCCGCAGGTGCTCACACCGTTATGCTGGACAACTTCAGCCTTGATGATCTGCGCGCTGGAGTGCGGCAAATCGCAGGACGAGCGCTGGTCGAGGCGAGTGGCGGCGTATCACTGGACACGGTGCGCGGCATTGCGGCGACTGGTGTCGACCTTATCTCCGTAGGAGCCTTGACTCACAGCGTGCGGTCGCTTGATCTTGGACTTGATATCAGGAATTCGCAGGCCGGTTCGTATCCTGGCTAGCGAGAAGCAGATCGAGCGGCGCCGTGATCCTCATTGCCTGCTGGGCAGGCCCCGTGATTGGCGCACCAGTTTTCATACATCTTGATGGCAGCCGCCGGTTCAGTGTTGAACCAGGCATAACCATTTCGGCGCTCCTGTGATATCTCATTCATGTCATCGTGAAGCGTCTTGTCGCGGTCTCCAAAGACAGGTTGCTGTGTATTGAGTGCGTAGAAACGAGCCCAGAGCGGCCCCGCGCCCTGTTGCTCGACCACGTGCCTGCCTTCCGACGTATTGCGACCGCCAATGACTGCTTTGCCATAAATCGCGTGCGCGCGGAGCCAAGATATGCCAGCGATGATCGCGTTCCGTTCCTGTGTTTTCGGATGCGGAATTCTCATCAAGCACATGAGTAGATCGGAGCTTTCCTCAGATGAAAGAGCTGCGGGTTCATAGTTGCGTGCGGCAACCGGTTTTAGCGTGAGCATGTCGATTTGTTGCGCCCAAACCGTTTTCTTGCCGGCGAGTTCGACCTGCGCGGCGAGAATGCATTCGATCGATTTCGCGACGGAAATCTCGGCCTTCTTGCGAATGTCCGCAGGTACAAACGCCTCGTCCGGGTTTCCGTCAGAGACCTCAGTCAGCAGCTGTGTTGCGTTGTAAACTGCATCATCATTGAAGGTGATCGCGTCATGGTATCCGCCTTCGAGCGGCCACACCTGCGGCCAGCCGCCGTTAGGGTACTGCGCGGCAAACAGATATTGCACACCGCGCAGAAAGGATGCGCGATACTTTTCTCCGTCTGTATGCGGGATGCCTGCCTGAACCTTGGCGAGAAAGTGCATCTCGGTTGTTGTTGCGTCGTTATCGATCGTTCCGACATAGTGCCATGACGGGTCGCGCGCTGCGTCAAAGTCGCCGGGACTCGGGAAGCGGTTGGAGTTATCCGTAACGAAGCTCTCGCCTTGAACACGTGGCGCTCCGTCCATGTTCATGTTTTTTCCCCAACCGCCTGAAGGGGTTTGAAAGCTCACAATCACGTCGGCAATGTGGCGCGCCTCCGGGGAGCTGTACCATGAGGCCTCGCGATTGAGCGGCATGCTACGCGCGGATGGACCGAGGGGAGGATCGGGCGGCACGTCTTTCATTCCTTGTCGCTCGGCCGCGAGCGCAGCGCGATCGATCTTCTCCTGCTGTTCTGAGCGATGGAAATAGGTTAGCCACGCGCCACGCTGAGACGTTGGAAGCGCTGAAATGCGGCTGATGGTGAGCGACTCTGCCGGTTCACTCTTTCCGATGATCGTTGCTCCGCCGATCGAGGTCACAATGAACGCGCCAATGCCTGCAAGAACCGCTGCAATGTGAATGCCGGAAAGTCTCCCTGAGCGATTTGTCATTTCGTTCTCTCGGCTGACCGTCGCAACGCATTAGCCTCTGCGACGGGATTCCAGTTGTCATTCCCCGACAGCAATGCCCTGGGATTCAACTTCTTCTCTTCTTCACGCGTGAGTTTGGGATAGGTGACGATCCGATGTCCGCCGTTTACGCCTGGGCCGTACGATTTGTACTCACGATAGGTGCTGGTTTTCAGGCGGCCGTTCCAGTCCGACCATCCTTCTGGTGCCAGCGGCTTTTGGATGTACGTGTCATAGAAGACGACCGTTGAGTAGTCCCGCCACGGACGACCGAGGATGACGTGATCGCCATTGTCCTCCCCGGTAATTCTGCAGTGCAGGAAATAGTAGCCGGAGTCCTCAGCGGGAAAGTGCTTGCTTTGCGCGGTAAGCATCACAGTGGCGGAGTGACGCGGGTGCAACTCGCAGTGATCGAAGACAGCTTTTGCATCGCCGAAAATGTAGTCGACGTGACCTTCGATGTAACAATCGCGAAAGTACTGGCGCGACGCTCTGCATGCGGGCGTGTCCGCGGGTGGCGCACTGCCGTCTTTCGGGAGGTTGTCATGACACGTCCGGCTATTGGCGTATAGCGTGTCTTGCGCGCCAAGCAGGCGCACACGATCGAGGACTGCTTTGTCAGAACTCATGAGCAGCGCGACAGCTTGTGAGCCTTCCTGCGTGCGCGTGTGCTCGTTCTCCCATGTGTTTTCGATCGTGAGATTCTCGGCCTCGAAACCATCCGCGTTCACGGTGACAGAACCCGACTTGCTTGTGCCGCCGGCCGTGATCGCCGCGTCGTTCCAACTCAACACGACATCCTGCGGGTTCGCGCCTGTGCCGATGAGGTGGATGTTCGGTGTCGTGATGTGCACTTTCTCTCGATAGGTTCCCGGGGCGATGCGGATTACTTCGCCGGTCGGCGGCGCCTGATCGATTGCCTCCTGAAGTGTGTGGAAGCCGGCGGTCTGTTTGCCGACCGTGACTACCGGGGCTGAGTCTGCCTTGGAGACAAGTGGCGAACCGGCAATGATTAGCAGCACCAATAAGGAGAGGCGTCGGGGGCTCGTAGAGATCATCGGCGCTCAGTCCTGATAGGGAACAAACTTGCCCTTGCAGGAGAAGGACATTTTGAGAGGTGCGCTGGCAGGATCCGACGTTACACCGTTGCCGGTGAATTTGAGATTCGAACCCACCGGGCCGATGGTGATCCTGGCGAACTGGGCTCTTACCTGGTCTGGCTGAACTCCACGAACATCCACTCCGTTGAGTGTGACCTCGGTCAGGTGCTCGGCATTCAGGCCGGCGATCTGGGCGATGCCCGGAGTTGTACTAATGACGTTTTCGAATCTGATGTCCTTATAGTCGGGAATCAGATTGCCCTTCATCCCAAGATCGACAATCCCGTCCGTCGTCTGGCCGTTATAAAAGGGGCTGATTGAGATGGGCATTGGAACATCCTTCATGCAGATGTTCCGATACACAATGTTGCGGACCATGCCCCCACGTTGCACGTTCGCCTTGATGCGGACACCACTCGTGGTGTGATCCAGTGTGAGAGTGTCGACGAGAATGTCGTCCTCATCGCGAGCTTCGGATCCCATGGACATACCGTGCCCGGTGTAAAAGTGATTGTCCAGCACACTCATGTGCTGAACGTTGGCCTTGATCGCGACGTTGTCGTCGCCGTTCTTGATCCAGCTCTTGGCGATCGTGATGTTCTGGGAGTTCCCTGGATCGATGCCGTCAGTGTTGCGCGCATCGGTACCGGCGACAGTTGGAGTCAAAAGGTGAACGCCCCAGGCGGTAAACCCGTTCGTGTTGTTGACGGAGACGTGAAAGTTTGGGGAGTTGTGCAGCCGAATGCGATAGAGGATCAAGCCGTCAGCATGGTTCGCGATGATCAGTCGGGGAGCTGAATAGCGGGCGTTGGTTGGCTCGGCAGCTCTGGATTGCTGCCACCATGTGTACGGTTTGCCGATAACACCGCGGTCGCCTCGTCCATCGATCGCACCCTCTCCCATGATCGCGGCGTTCTTCACGTTGACGGAGATGAGAGGCTTGCAGGGACGGCTCTCCGGACCACTGGTGCCGCAGGTACCGGGAACGGTATCGAAGTCTTTCGGATTGCGTGATGCGTACAGCGTCACTCCCTTATCGATAAGAAGTGTTACGCCCTCGCGGAGCTCCAGTGGCCCGCTGAGGAATGCGTTGTGATCGCCGTCTGCGCGTAGTTCGACCGCCTGCCCGAGTGAGCACTTATCGAGTGCGGACTGGATTCGCTGAGTATCCAGTTTTGTTTCGTCTGACTCGGGCAGAACGTTATCGCTGGCGTGGAGATTCGCGCTTAGCAGAGTGCACGCCCGCGGAATGGTCGGTTCAATTACATGGCGCGTGTCTTGCGCGCGGCCTTTGTAGATGCCCGAAAGCGCGAGCGTAAGGGCGAGGACGGTCGGAATCCTGCGTTCGAACAAAGAAGCCCCCTGTCAGACAGCTTTACGAGACTCTAGCTGTTCTTGAGGAGCATCGTCAAAGTTCAGCCAACGCGCTTAGGTCCCGGGCTGGCGGTAATGTGCCTGCGCGGCGAGTTCGCGCTCGTTCTTTCGCGGATCATCGACCACGTGCGGAGGAGTATTCCAAATCATCGTCGCACGCTGTTTGAGCTCGTACGCAGGCCAGTGCGGCAGCCCCGGATGATTCGGATCGCCGGCCTTCGCAAATGCAACCAGCGTCTGGCTCATTGCCGTTGCGAGCGGTTGAGCACGCTCGATGTCCTCTGCTGTGCCTCCGATCATCCCGGGGGCAACAGCGAGATTGTCGAAGAAGAACGGAATGTCCACGGTGTGCGGCGCGCCAAACCGACCGCCGGCGACCGGTGAAGGCCAATCCATCTCATACACCCAGGTTCGCGGCTGCGCGCGACTCTCCGCGCGCCGTTCGGCCTCAATCACCTGGCCCGGCCACGAGCGAAACGCTGTGGTCGCCGCGAAGAAGATGTCTGCCGGAGAGTACTTCGGATACCATTCACGATATTTTGCGATGACGGTCTCGGGTTTCAAAGGACGAAGGAAGCTACCTACGTTCTTCTCGAGCGCAGATGGAAGCTCATCCCATGTGAGCGAAAAGAGGGCGGGCTGGCCGCCTCCGATGAGGCCACGAGTTTCGTCGTGCGTGTTGCCGAGAATCATCGGAACGTCATTGGACATCGGTGGAGCGTCGGGAGAGAAAGGATCGCGGGCCAGGCTGCGTCCGTCGACGACGGGGAGCCACGCTGAGCTTACGCGGGCTGCTTCCTGCAGACGCTCGAGCGGCATCGCATCGAGCGCGGATCGGAGTGTGGCGTCGGATGTCGTGAGCCCGAGCTTCGCAAGGAAGTCGCGGGCCCGCGCCGTTGCGATTGCTTCCGGCGCGGCTGTTACCTGTTGTCCGCTCATAGTCATCACGCGGTGAAAGAGACCGTGCGCCGCAGGCATGGCCATCAGCGTCGCGCACTTTGCTCCACCGCCGGATTGGCCAAAGATCGTTACGCGTGTGGGATCCCCGCCGAACGCGGCGATATTGTCCTTCACCCAACGCAGCGCCAGAACAAGATCGAGCATCCCAACGTTGCCGGAGTCAGCGTATTTTGGGTCTGCGCTAACGCCTGCGAGGTAGAGGTATCCGAACGCGTTCAAACGATGATTTACCGTGACCACGACGACATCACCGCGCCTGCACAAACGCGTGCCGTCATAAAGAACAGAGTTCACGGTTCCGCTGTTGTAAGCGCCGCCGTGAATGTAAAAGAGCACGGGCCTGCGCTCGTGGCCACGGGCGTGAGGCGAAGGTGTCCAGACGTTCAGGTGCAGGCAGTCTTCGCTGATATTTCCTTCGTCGGCCGGCAAACGGTACGTGTCGGCTTCAGTATGCTGACCGGCACGCGAGGTCATGCCTCTGCCGCTTAACTGCGGCGCGCGATCGCCCCAAGACAGAGCGTCGCGATCGCCTTGCCATGGTTCCGGCGACAGCGGAGCCTGGAATCGCGTTTTGCTGGTGTCGGCGCCATACGGAACTCCAAGAAAGACCGCAACGTCATCACGGACCTGGCCGCGGATCGCACCTGCGGTCGTGTGCACAACCGAATGATCATTCTGAGAAAAACTATGGGATGCGTTCGCGGCTAAAGCTGCCGTTGCGGCACACTTCAGAAAATGTCTGCGATTCATGGAAGAGCTCTTCCTGACTTAGAATCTGGCGATCTATTCATTGCGTCCGTGAACGATTTAGGCCGCCTGGCTTGCGCTCTGATGGTTCAGCTTGGTACCGTTCCGGCAAATCGGTCTAACAGGTTCCGAAGAAAGGTTATTACGGGCGATGCGGTTTCGTTCTCTGTTTTCGCAGACTGGACTTCGATTTGGCAGGCTGGTGAAGCCGGCGATTCTTATCGCCACCTTTTCGGCCTTTGTTTGCAGCGCTCAAGAAGTCGGAGGCGCGGCGGCGACGCATGAGCCCGGATTGCTTTTTTATCTTTCCGGAGATCATGGGTTCAAGGCGGACCTAGCTTCCGGCGGGAACCCTGATCCCAACTTCCTGTATGACGTTAAGATCCTGCCGGGCGGGGCGAAGGGCTCTTATCTTCAATGCGGGAACAACCAACTGCTCTCATACTGGGCACCTGGAAACATCTATGCGCAGCGTGGAACTCTCGCGTTCTACTGGCGATCGCGCGACCCGGTTGACGATACGGAGTTCCCTATTTTTCGTGTGGGCTATGGCGACCACTCAAGTTGGGACATGGTGTGGTTGCGTATCGACTACAACGGACATGGCTTCGATGCGTTTGTAACCGATGACAACCTTGGGCGCACGCGTGTGTCTTACACGATGCCGGATTTTCCGAAGGCGAGCGAATGGACGCACCTTGCGCTCGCGTGGGATGAGAACACCGGCATCCGCTTTTATGTAAATGGCAAACTCGTCGCGACGAAAGCGGCAACAGGGCCGTTCGATGCTGCGCTCGATCAGTTTGGACCACATTCGCGAATTATCGCGCCGACTGGCGTTGAGAGCTCCTACAACTACGATCGCGGCGGCGATATCGACGAGGTGCGGATTTACGATCGCATGCTCTCGGACGACAACATCGCGTCTCTTGCGAGAGGAGAGACGCCGGCGCAGATTCCTGGTGTTCCGCAAAGCGGCAGTCACACGTGGAGTAAAGCGACAGAGACTGAGTGGTGGTATCGCTATGGCTGGAACCACGCGGATAAGATTCCCGCGCCTCTTCCGTCGGAGCTGACGACCGTGCGGAAGGTGGAGATTCATGATGCGTACGATCTCAAGCGGTGGTGGTGGAAGGGTACGGACGGAATACCGGAGACGACGTGGCCGGGTGTGTTCAACCGGTCAAAACTTGTGGGCCGGTGGGATTATTTCCAACTACCTGACTGGGACTGCTATACGGTTTCCGGAAGATCGGTGACCTTCTATCTTCCTAATGAGCCGTGGAACCATCTTGAAATTCGCAGCGGTGCATCGGGAAAGTTTGATCTGCTGACGCCGGGCGCTGGTAAACCGGGAGCCGTTGCCGATCCCGACCAACATGACACTTCCCCGATGCTGGCAAAGACTCTGTTCGAGAAGGCCCATGACTCACAGCGAACTACATTCGATCTAAGCGAGCCCCTCACGGGCGAGAAGGTGCGATTCACCAATGCCGAACCAGAGTGGCCTATCCAGGAGTTCGAGGCTTACTACGTTCATCCGGGCGCAGAGCCAAAGGGAGTCGCCGTCCTGCGGTACACAATGACTGCGGGAGGCGGCGCGGCCAATCCGTCGCTCGCAACGCTATCTGAATTCATTCACAATCGCTTCCCTGCTGCTGAGAGAGCAACAATGGTGGCCGTGCCCGGAGTGGCTGTTGGTGGCGGCCGCACATCCATCGGACATGGCCGTGCAGCGAAGAGCACGGCGAGCGACTCTGGAGTTGATCCGCTGCCAATCGTTCACCTTTTGATCCCGAGTGACTACCGCGATCTGGAAACGGACATCGGGCACGGCACCTCGTACAGCTGGCAGAACATGCATGCGGGACTTGATGGTGTTGCGATTGATCTCCCGGCGATGAACATTGCGCCTACACACGGCGCGTACGTTCCGATGAACATCCAGATCAAAGACCCGGTCTGGCCGATGCGCAACGTGATGGACTACAGCTTTTCCATCAAGCCGGGCCAGCCCTATACATTGTGGCTCGACACTCGCGATCGAATTCTGCCGAACGGGAAGAGCCTCTATCTCACAATTGCGTCGGCGAGTCCTGAGTTCAATGTGCACGCACTTGAAGGGATGCACGTGCGATTGATCTTCAAGCCGTACAAAGCTGCACTTCCAGAGCACATCGCTGATCGGCTGACGCAGGTGCGGGATAATTATGCAAATCTGGTCGAAGAGTCAGTCAACTCCCGTAAGCTGAATATCTATAACCGCTTCGATGCGGACGTTTCAGACCTGCTTCGGGTTGACCCTGAAAACGATCTGGGTCGCAAGTATTGGAATGAGCTCAACCATGAGCAACTTCATCCGCCGTTTACGCTGCCGCAAGCTCCGCCGGGAGTTCCGGAATGGGCGTTCCTGCAGGTTGAAGATCTGCGCCAACTGAAGAGCCTGATCAACTGGTACGTGGACAATCGCCAGATCTCAAACGGAGAGTTTGGCGGAGGTCTTTGTGACGATAGCGACTTCCTGAACTGGTGGCCCGGACTTGCAATGATGGGATCCACTCCGGACAAGTTGAAGAACTCCTTGCTTCGCACGCTCGACGAGATCTACGCGGACGACATGTTCACCAATGGTCTCGCTACCGGACAATATGACGAGCTGCACAGTTACGAAGATGGCATCAACGTTCTCGGGCAGGCGATGCAGATCGATTACGGCAGTCCGAAGCAGCTTGAGCGCGCGATGCAGACCGCGAAACGGCTTGAATGGTTGACCGGCTATAACTCCGCGGGCCAGCGCCAGATCCGCTCGTCGTACTACAGCGCTACAAAGATGGCGACGGGCGGTGTGTGGGGATGGGCAAAAGACCGCTCCTACATGGTGTTTCATCCGGCTCTTCTGCTCGCCGAGTACAACGGCACCCCGGAGACGGTGAAGATGGTCACTGAAGTAGCGGATGGTTTTCTGGCTCATCGTCGGCCAGATGCGAATGGAAAAATGACGATGCATTTCACCGTGAACTTTCACACGAACGAGGATCTTCCCAGTACGGCAATGACTCCGTGGTTTGTGCTCTGGGGAGCTTATAAGTTCACGGGAGACACAAAGTATCTGCAGCCATTTGGAGACAACGGGCCAGAATCGCTGCGCACAATCAACGCGGATGCGATGGACATTCTTCACACTCGCGATACGTGGGGCAAACAGCTTTTAGCGACCAACGCGCCCGATCGCCGCACTGATTCGGGTAACGCGTCCGAAACGACCGAGCAGCTCGCGTGGCAACTCACTGGCGACACCTCTCATCTGGAAAAGGTCTATGTCTCGCAGCTCGAGACAGCGTTTGATCGCGAGTTCATCAACCGTGAAGGCAGCCTTTGGATTGATCGCGTGTACTACAACAACGGCGAGCTCCAACGCGGTCGGCTCGGTGGAGTCGCGCTGATGCGCAACTTCGATTTTCCCGGCAACGTCGTAAGCTGGCGTTTCCAGGGTCCGGATGATGACACGAAGGTTGCGATTCTGGTGCCCGAGGGAACACCAAATCACATTCGAATCCTTGCCTACAATCTCGATGAAAAGCCGATCACAGCGAAAATGGCCGGATGGGAGGTCGATCCGGGCGAGTGGGAGATTCAGCAAGGCACGCAAGAAAATGAGACGCAGCCGGCAGCCAACATCTCCTCACGAGTCGCAACGTTCGAGCGCAGCCGCAGCATCAATGTCACCTTTGCGCCACACGCGACCACCGTCCTGGAACTGACGCTCAAACAGAAGGGAACACCGTACTGGTCACGACCCGATCTTGGCATCGACCCAGAGGATGTGAGAATAATGGGCCGGAGAATCACGGTAAAAGTGCATAGCCTGGGAGCAGTGGATGCTCCGCCGGCAAAGGTCGTGCTGCGTGACGCTTCCGGCAACATCCTTGCGACTACAATGTCACCCGCACTGAAAGCGCCAATTGACCTTGTCCCGAAGATCGCCGTCCTGACACTGCGCGCGCCAGCGAACGCAAAGCTTGACGGCGGCACAGTCACCATCGAGTCGACAGGCGATGTGCCGGAGACAACGCTCATCAACAACACCGTGAAGCTACCGCCGGTTTCAGCAGCCGCTGCTCCGCCTCACGTCGTGCCCCACTAGAATCTGTCAGGAGAACTGATGAAGAACGAAATCCTGGTAATCCCTTCCAACGACAGCGCCATGACGAATCCTGAGGATGGGCTTCGGCGGCAGGTGATGGCTTACAGCCCGAGCATGATGCTTGTGCGGCACAGGATGGTCAAAGGATGGATCGGCGCTCGTCACAGTCATCCGCACGAACAAATGGTCTATATCGTTAGCGGACATCTCATCTTCGAACACCCGAACGGACGCTTCGAGGCGAAGGCAGGTGATTCATTTCTCGTTCCGGGCGGGGTCGAACACCAGGCGCGTGCGCTCGAGGACTCAGAGGTGCTCGACGTCTTCACACCGTACCGCGAGGACTATGCTGTTCAGCCTTAGAGCAAATCCGCGCCTGTTGGATTTGCCCATCTGAGATCGTCCGCCCGGCCCGAACAGACTGCCCGACTGACTTGTTGGGGGCACTGTTCGGTTTTCCAAAGTGATGGAATCCTGACAGGCAGGTCTTTGCTTAGCCGGGTGTGGCGCCCGCAGATCCGCGGCGTGTCGATCGTGAACAGGATCGTGCTGAGACGGGTGCGGCCCTGATACGTATCAAAGAGCAAGAGTCCCTGACCGAACCGACCGAGGCGTCCCCTGCCGGACACCCATCTATGCTCCGAAACAGTCGAATTCCGAATAAAAACGGCTATTGGGGGGAAGCCTTGAGCGGAGCCGATCGAACTTTGCATCGTGGGACAGCAAACGGCAAAGGCGTCAGAAGTCGGGGCTGCTGAACGGCAAATGATCCGATAGAGATGGAACAAATTTCTGTCCGGAGGTTGACAGATGTGGTCTGACAGCTTCAAGCTTGGCTGCAAAGAAAAATAACAAGATCCCCCGGCCACTGAAACACGTCGTTACGAATTCCGATGGAGGCGCACCATGGTTTTTCTAACAAGTTTCTGCCGCTCGGGCTCCCTCACGTTCAGATTGCTGCGAACTCTTTTCCTCTTTGCAGCAGTCCTTCTGCTCACGTCGCCCGGACTCGAAGCTCAGCTCTCCGGCAAGGGACAGATCAACGGCAGCGTGACCGATACCAGTGGTGCCGCAATTCCTGGCGCACAAGTCGTGGTCATCAGTAAGCAGACCAGCGTCTCCACCAAGACCACGACCACCTCTGCCGGTGACTTCTCACTTCCGACCCTGGATCCCGGCGACTACACCGTAACCGTCACAGCCAGCGGGTTCGAAAAGCTGGTCCAGGAAAACGTACACGTCAACGCACTCGAGACGCAGACGGTCAATCCGAAGTTGACGGTTGGCGCTACGAGCGAGGAGGTCACGGTCAGCGCGGCTCCGCCGCAGCTCGAAACCACCAATGCGACCTTAGGCACCACCATGGAGCAGGAGATGTACTCTGCCCTGCCCATCGAGATGGGCGCCTACGGGCAGCCCGATCAGCGCCGCGCCACCGACTTCGCATTCCTGATGCCCGGCGTGCAGGCGAACAACACCAATGGCAACGCGACAACGAATGCAGGCATTGTGAACGGATCCGGAAGCCGTGGAGCAGTGAGCGCCATCTACATCGATGGCGTTGTATTCGTGCGTGCCGGAGGTAATGGCGATCCTCGCTATGTTTGGACTGCGATCTCCGTCGATGCAGTGAACCAATTCCAGGTGCAGACGAACGGATACTCTGCGATGTATGAGGGCCAGGGAGTCCAGAATTACACGGTTAAGCAGGGCGGGAATAAATACCACGGAGCCGTGTACGAGTTCTTCCGCAACACCGCCCTTGATACGTGGGGGTTCTTTGGCGCGAACATTACGAGTCCTTTTACAGGTAAGCCTGTAAAGCCAATTGAGCACTCCAATGAGTTTGGGATCTTCCTGTCCGGGCCGGTTGTTCCGTTCGGCTCGTGGAAGGACAAGCTTTTCTTCTTCGGAAACTACAACGGCTTCCGCTACTCAAGCCAGACACCCACGAGCATCACCTTCCCGACCTTGGCAGAGCAACATGGAGACTTCACGGCGACGGGCGTCAACATCTACGACCCACTCACTCAGGCGAACTGCACCGCCAACAACGGCGGAATACCTTGCCGTTACCAGTATGGATATACCCACGTAACCGGCTCCCCAACGAACTCCAACTCCAGCAACCCCGGCAACGGCACGCTTACTGGAGCGAAGAACGTCATTCCTGCAAGTGAGTTCTCGCCGGTTGCGCTCAACCTGCAGAGCCTTCTGCCAGCGCTTTCCAACCAGAACGTGCAGAACAACTACAACGCTGCAAACGGCACTGCACTGAATAACTGGTCAACCACGGACCGTATTGACTGGAATATCAATCAGAAGGACACGCTTACAATTACGGCGGCCGTTGGCCGTCAAGCCAGCTCCGTCCCAGTGGGCCAAACGACGTCCGGCCGCAATGTAGGTCCGGTGCCATACAACTACGGCCAGGCGTATGCTCCGAAAACAGCCGTCGGCATCGTCGAAGAGACGCACATCTTCTCGCCGCATGTGATTAACCAGATCAAGTATGGCTTTGCCCGTTATAACGGCCCCACCTTCAACGCCGACTACAATCCCGGATACGGCGCTTCAGGCCTGGGAGGCATCACGAATCTGCCAGCCGGGCAGGCTGCCAATGCATTCCCCATCGTCAGCTACTCCGGCACGGACGCGCCGACAAATTGGGCCGGCACGACAGCCTCCGTCACGATCGCTCAGAATTTCACTCTGGTTGATAACGTTCAGTGGACGTTCGGCAGTCATGCATTGACGCTGGGCGGCCAGATCGCCTGGCTGCAATATCTCAACCGCCCGGCAACAACGGGAACGACGCCGCTGACGCTGACCCCGACAGTTACACAAACGGCGGAGATCAACCCGAAGAACGCAGCTGGCACATACACCGTCCAAGGCGGTACCGGACTGGCATACGCAAGCTTCCTCGTCGGCCAGATTAATTCTTCTTCAATGACTGAATACAGCGTGCAGGAGTACGCTTCACGCTTCCGCGCCATCTCGCCGTACGTTCAGGACAACTGGAAGGTGAACTCGCGGCTCACGCTTGACCTCGGTCTGCGCTGGGACTATTTCCCACCGGTCCACGAGGTCTCCGACAACATGAGTTTCTTCAACCCAACGGCGACGAATCCAATTACCGGCCAACCTGGCATACTGCAGTTCGCGGGCCACGGAACGAATACCTGCAATTGCGATACGCCGATCAATACCTATTGGAAGAACGTTGGGCCGCGGATCGGCTTGGCGTTTCAGAGTGACTCCAAAACTGTGTGGCGCGCAAGTTGGGGCGTGATGTTCACCCACGGAGGTGCCGTAGGCGGAGGAACCCCCTCTTCACTTGGCGGCGGCAACGTCAGTCTTGGATTCTCGTCAGCGGGTACGACAGGCGCTAACGGTGACACCACTGCGCAGCTGGCCTTTACTGCCGGAAGCACCCCCACTTATCCGACCATCGCCACGGCAGCAGGTCGCGCATCCGGGCCTGCCTTTGCTACCGGTTACACGAATATTGCAGGCTACACAGCTAAACCCCCCTCGATCGCTTATATCGATCCATACTATGGATCGCGCGCGCCCGAATACGAAAACTGGAGCTTCGGATTCCAGCATCAATGGACCAATACCTTCGTATCGACAATCACTTATGTTGGGTCCCAGGGGCACTTCCTTGTTAGTGACGGGAGCAATCCGCGTGGCTACTGGGCGAATCAATTGGACCCCAAATATCTAAGCCTAGCGGGCAATCTGACGGCGACCGGCAGTGCGCTCACCACGTTTTGTGCGGCCAACTCCGGCGTATGCCCCTCCTACACTTCAATCTTCAATACAGGCCAGTCCCTGTCCACGTTGTTGACGCCGTTTCCCTTCAACGGGGTTAGCGATTTCGTCGGCGGCGTCGCGAACGCCAACTATCATGCACTGGAAACCAGCTTCAACATGCGACCGACTCATGGCGTGACTTTTATGGCCAACTACACATGGTCACGTTCCATCGACGATGGAGGAACGTTCCGTACCGGATATGCCATTCCAGCGGCATACTCCAATACCGGCCGTGCTTGGGCGCCTGATCGCATCGAACGTACGGTCTCGACCAGCAATCAGCCGCAACACCTCGTAGTAACCGGCGTCTGGGAGCTGCCGTTTGGTCGGTCTATCGCGAACAGCCATGAGTGGCAACGTGCAATCCTTGGCGGGTACAGGTTCTCCACGATTTACCAGGCCTACTCTGGTTCACCGCTGCCCATCACTGGAGCTTCGTGCAACGCTAATCCGGCGCAGAGCACTTGCATGCCGAGCTACAGTGGAACCTTCTCTCCCGACGCGAACGTTATGCCCAACGGCCACTGGGGGCACGGAGTCACACGAACGAACTACAACACTATTTCGTTCATCAACTCGGCGGCATTCGCCTATGCCCCGGCGTACACATTCGGCAACCTGCCCCGCACAGCGCCGTACAACCTCTACAGCCCCGGCAACTATAACGTTGATATCAGCTTGCGTCGTGCATTCGCCCTCCATTTCACCGAGAGCGCACACGTAAGCCTGCAGGCTGATCTATACAACGTCACTAATCACACTCAATTCACAGTGGCAAGCCCGATATACGGAAATTCGAGCTTTGGCCAAGTCTCCGGCACACAAGCGAACGCGAGACGTTCGGCGCAACTCTCCGCACGCATCGAGTTCTGAGGCCAGTTTGCGGGGGCATCCCCCTGTGAACTCTACCCCTTTGTTTTGAAGACTTTGCACATTCCGCGACTTTTTCGAGTATTAGGTCCACCCTCAACCCTTTTGTTTTGAAGATTTTGCGCAAAAAGAGGGGGAGGGGAGGGGGTACCCCGCTGCCACCAAAAATTGCCGCCACGGACACCCGTGGCGGCGTTTCTTTTTTGGGCGTGATCTAGACGCTTCCGCGCGGCTTATTGATGCGGACGTAATCCGTGTCTTGCGTCGGCTCCGACTCGCACTCAATCGCAATCGTTGTGACGGGGTAATCCGGAGCCTTCTCCGGAAGGCCGGTGAACTTCGTCTGGAAGTCATCCTGCGTAAACTTCACGTCCCTACCAGTCTTGAGGAGCCGTGCGGACTTCACCCTTGTGCGAAGACCGCTGATGGCGACATACTCACCTGGCCAAAAGTGCACATGCATGTACAGCGTGTTTCCAATGCGAGTAAAGCTGGCGTAATTGGAGCGGCGCACCTGGCACAGGTCCGATTCATAGATAGTGTGGCCGTTCGTCTGCATCCACGCCCCCACCTCATTCAAGATCCGCGACGACTCCTCGGGAATTGAGCCATCCGGCTTCGGGCCAATGTTTAGAAGATAATTGCCGCCGTCGCGGACGCACTGGATCAGATTTCGGATGACTGTTCGCGAAGACTTCCAGTCATCGTCCGCCCGCTGATAACCCCAGCTATCGTTCAATGTCATGCACGATTCCCATGCACGCCCATTCGTCTCAGCCACGATCTTTTGTTCCGGAGTAGCGAAGTCGCCCTCCAGCTTATTGCGGTTGTTCACGATGATTTCGGGCTGCAGCTGAAAGACCATTTCGTTCATCCGCTCCGACTCCCAGCCCTCCGCATCGAGCGGCCACGCGACGTCGTACCAAAGCACGTCGACCTTGCCGTAGTTCGTCAACAACTCACGGATAAGCGCGTGAGTGTAATCAACGAACCTGCGCCTCGCCGCTTCGTCGCTAGCGCAACGCGCTCCGTCGGGATGATGCCAATCCATCAGCGAATAGTAGAAGCCCACGTGAAGCCCCTCTGCGCGAGCCGCCTCCACGTACTCTCTGACGACATCCCGACCTGGACCCTGCTTCGGAGCACAGTAGTCAGTATGTTTCGTATCAAAATTACAAAATCCCTCATGGTGCTTGGTAGTCATCACCATGTACTTCATACCCGCGGCCTTGGCCAGTTTCGCCCACGCGCGCGGGCAGTTGGGCGCCGGGCGAAAGTTGGCGGCATGAGCGGTATAGGGACCAATGGGCCACGCCTCATTTTCCATTACCCATTCGTGACGGCCAATTGTGCTGTACACACCAAAGTGAATGAACATTCCAAACTTCGCCGCGTGCCACCATTGCATTCTCTGGGCCCGAGTGCGCTGCTGCAACTCGTCCGTAGGTGTTTTCGGAGTTTGGCTTGTGCTGATAGCGGTCGGGCTCTGCGCGACGGCACCGGGCAAACCCATCATCGCCAGAGATGCTCCGGCGGCCCTCAGTACATTGCGGCGAGATAATGTCGTATTCATCCGTATGTGACCTCAAAAAGGATTTGTCTGGTTCGGCGGCACACTACTTAGAGAAAAAATCTAGGAGATTGCCAACATCTTGGTCAAGCACAAAACTAGACTTTCTTGACATGCCTGTTTCAATATATGAATTAGTATCCAAGCATGTGGGCAGAGACAAGAACAAAGGCTCTCATTTTGAGATTCAGAGTCACATTGACCGCTCAAAGTTTCATTTCAAATGGTGAATCCTCAATCTTCCTGTTCCCTGCTAGCATGACCGGGTATCGCTTATGAAAGTTCGCAAATCCAGCTCTGCTCCAGTTGGAGTCCTCACCAAGGTTCTCTCCATTTTCGATCTCCTTGACAGATCGCGCGACGGCTTACAACTGCGCTCAATTGCCGAACAGACAAAACTGAACAAGAGCACCGCGTACCGGTTCCTCGCTCATCTCGAAAGGGAGGGTTATCTCGTCCGTGACAGCACAGGAGCATATCTTCTCGGTCCACGTCTGGTTCACCTTGGCTCCGGAAGCACCTATCAGTCCACGATCCGAAAGGTGAGCCGCCCGGTTCTCGAAGCTCTTTGGCGTGAAACCGGCGAAACCGTTAACCTGGCCGTGCTCGATGGCAGAGAGATCATCTATTTGGACGTCATCGAGAGCCCACATAACTTTCGGCTCGTGTCTCAGGTTGGCATGCGCCGGCCACTGCATTGCACGGCTCTCGGCAAAGCTGTCTTAGCCTGGCAGGGTACAAACTTTCGCGACGAACTGCTGGCGACGACGAAACTGGAAAAGCTCACTCCACACAGCATCACTCGTCCGTCAGAGCTGGTGGCTGAACTCGGTCGGATTCAGCGGCGCGGCTATGCAATCGACGATGAAGAAGTAGAGCTTGGAGCAAGATGCGTCGCCGCACCCGTACTGGATTCCTCGGGTCAGGTAGCAGCCGGTATCAGCATCTCTGGTCCGACGATTCGAATGACAAGAAGCCGCACCGCGCAAATAGCAGATGTTTTGAAGACTGCGGCTCTGGATATCTCGACCCAGCTTGGATATCACACGAATCCGCCAGAGCACGGATAGCAGCAAATCCTTACGATGGCACGCGGGTCTGATTCCTGAGCGCCCCTATACGTTCAATTTCGATAGTCATCGTCTCGTTCGGCAATAGCCATCGCTGGGGGTTTCGGCCGAGGCCCACGCCTCGGGGCGTTCCGGTACTAATCACATCACCGGCCTGAAGCGGAACGATGCTCGAGATATGAGCAATGAGCTCAGGAATATCAAATATCAGGTCTCGCGTATTAGCCGACTGCATGACTTCTCCGTTGAGCGTCAGACGAATATCCAAGCCGTGCGGATTTTCAATCTCGTCAGCGGTGACGATCCATGGCCCCATCGGCGTAAACGTTGGAAAGCTCTTGCCGAGAGTCCATTGGGAAGTTGCCAGCTGCACTCCTCGAGCGCTGACGTCGTTCACGATCGTATAGCCAAATACGTGCTCTCTCCACCGGTCTCTGGAAATTCGATGGCCAGCCTTACCGATCACGACCGCGAGTTCCGCCTCATAATCTGGCTGCGTGGCCTCGGGCCAGAGAAGCACATCGCTATCCGGGCCGGTGATCGAAGAAGCAAGCTTGAGGAATACCGTCGGTACTTTCTGAACCGCCATTTTGGATTCGACGGCATGCTCGCGATAGTTGAGGCCTATTGCGAATACACGCGGCGGTCGCGACAGCGGGGCCAGCAGGGTCACTTCATTTGACGGAATCTCTTCACCGAGCGGCAAGGTGCCGCCAGACTCTATGAAGGCGAGCACATCGTCGGCACCGGTAGTGGGCAACCGTCGAATATTCTCCCCAACCAAAATTCCACCGCCAGTGGAGCCATCCTTAAGCTTGAATGAGACGATCTTCATCGGCCTCCTCTCTCCATGCCTCTCCGTCCGGGAATCTGAATCTATCCAAAGATTTCGGAAGAATTTCAATGCTGTATCCGGGCGCCTCCGGCACCAGATACCGACCGCGACGAATCTTTACCGGATCGCGGAAATGTTCATGCAAATGGTCGACGAACTCGATCACTCGATCTTCTAACTGGCAGGAAACTGAGAGGTAATCGAAGATCGACAGATGCTGGACGTATTCGCAAAGCCCAACGCCGCCTGCATGCGGGCACACGGGAATGCCGAACTTCGCCGCCATCAGAATAATGGCCAGATTCTCATTCACTCCGGCAACCCGGCAGCTGTCGATCTGACACACATCGATCGACCCCGCTTGCATCAGTTGCTTGAACATCACTGCATTATGACAATGCTCGCCGGTCGCGATTCGCGTAGATGTTTCCCGGCGGATCCTTGCGTGCCCGAGAATATCGTCGGGACTGGTCGGTTCTTCCATCCACCACGGATCAATTTCTGCCAGTTGATTCGTTCGACGAATGGCCTCCTGGACTCCCCACTTCTGATTCGCATCAACCATCATGAAGTTGCCGGGTCCGATTTCTTCTCGAACAATACGGCCACGGCGGAGATCGTCTTCCGGATCTCCGCCAACCTTGAGTTTGAAGTGAGTCCAGCCCTCGGCGAGCGCTTCTCGACACAGACGGCGAATCTTTTCATCACTGAACCCGAACCACCCGGCTGAAGTCGTGTACGCGGGATAACCATCACTGGCAATTCTTTTGAAACGATCCGACTGTCCACTCTTGCCCTTCTTGAGAATTGCCAGGGCATCGTCTGGAGCCAAAACATCTTCGATGTATCGGAAGTCGATGGCCTGTACGATTTCCTCCGGCTCCATCTCGGCCAGGAGCCTCCAAACAGGCTTTCCTTCGCTCTTTGCGTAAAGGTCCCATACAGCATTGATGAGCGCACCACATGCGAGATGGATAACACCCTTCTCCGGCCCCAACCACCGAAATTGCGTATCGCACGTGAGCTCAAGATAGAAAGCATTCAAATTCGCTGTAAGGGCTTCGAGCGTTCGGCCTTTCAAATTTCGACTGAGATAGGACAAAGCCTGCGTGACAAGCTCCGTTCCTCGCCCCAACGTGAATGTCAGCCCATGGCCCTGCAACCCGACGTCAGTCGAAAGGATGCAATAGGCTGCAGAGTAATCCGGATCTCTGTTCACTGCATCGGAGCCAATCTGCTCGCGAGAGGTCGGAAAGCGCAAGTCAATAACGTCAACCCGCGTGATAGTAACCGGCTTCAAGATGCGACCTCGCAAGAACTGACCAGTGCCGCTTTCAAGATCAGCGAGCGATCTGCCAGCTTAGGCAGGATTGTATGAGGTCACAAGGAATCTTTTCAATTATGGCCGCTCGGGTTTCATATTTTGAATTTTGACATCATCTCGGTGACTCCCCTACAAAGAGGTGAGGCAAACGAGTTGAACCGAATAGGAGCGATGGGATTGTCCAAGCTGAGTCTTACAAGTCGGATCGCGGTGATCACAGGCGCGGCGAGCGGGATCGGCTTGGCTATCGCAAAGAGATTCGCCGAATATGGAGCTGCCGTGCACTTGCTCGATCTCGACGCCGGTAAGCTCGACGAAGCCGCGCACCTGATTGCTAGCGGGGGCGACGCAGCGACTCCGCATTGTTGCGACGTCAGCAGTCCAGCGAGCGTGGCTGAGGTGTTTCGGAGCGTGGACGCTCCTGTCGACATTCTTGTCAACTGCGCAGGCATCGCACACATCGGAAATCTCTCCTCAACAACTCCTGAGGATATGGACAGGCTCTTTGCAGTCAACATTCGAGGAACCTACCTGTGCATGCGTGCAGTGATTGACGGAATGACGACGGCACAACGAGGAAGCATACTGAACATCGCCTCCATTGCTGCAACGCGCGGCATCAGCGATCGATTCGCCTATTCCATGACGAAAGGAGCCGTGTTGTCGATGACTCTCTCAGTCGCGAAGGATTACATCGCGCACGGGATACGGTGCAACTGCATCTCGCCGGCGCGTGTGCACACTCCGTTCGTAGATGGATTTCTGACCAAGAACTATCCAGGTCAGGAATCCGAGAAAATGAAGGCGCTGTCCGAGTCGCAACCGATCGGTCGGATGGGCACTCCGGACGAAGTGGCCGCTCTGGCACACTACTTGTGCTCTGATGAGGCGTCATTTATTACCGGCGCGGATATCCCCCTTGATGGGGGCTACTTCAATCTTCGTTAAGGAACTCTGTGGACCTAGGACTCAAAGACCAAGTCGTTATTGTGACTGGCGGCGGTGCCGGCATCGGCGAGGCTATCACTAGGCTCTGTCTTCAGGAGGGCGCGATAGCTGTCGTCGTGAACCGCACGTCTGATGAATTCTCGGCGCTTATCGCTGAATTCAAGCAAACGGGTGAACGATGCGACTTCTTCGAAGCCGATCTGAGCGACCCCAATCAATGCCAGAGCGCAGTTCGTTACGTCGAAAAGCAGTACGGTAGCTTGATGGGCCTCGTGAACAACGCCGGGACCAACGACGTAGTTGGGCTCGAAACTGGAACACCTGAGCGGTTTGTCGCGAGCCTGCACCAGAACCTTGTCCACTACTACGCGATGGCACACTATGCACTTCCCATGCTGAAGCGTTCGCGAGGCTCCATCGTAAATATTAGTTCGAAGGTCGCCCTGACTGGCCAGGGCGGGACTTCCGGGTATGCAGCAGCAAAGGGAGCCCAACTTGCTTTGACGCGCGAGTGGGCGGCTGAGCTTGCGGCGTTTGGTGTTCGTGTGAATGCAGTTTTACCCGCCGAGGTGATGACTCCGCTCTACAAACGCTGGATCAGCTTGCGAGATGACCCCGAGAAAGCACTGTCCGAGATAAGGCAACGCATTCCGCTTGGTCATAGGATGACGGAACCGGCAGAAATTGCTGCGATGGTTGTATTTCTGCTCTCTCCGACGCAAAGCGCTCACACAACTGGTCAACATATCCTTGTCGACGGTGGTTACGCCCACTTGGATCGCGCTCTCACCTAAGCAGCGACCTCAAGGGGCACGGCTGCTATTCAGATTGCGTAACGTCCTGCGTCGATCATCGCTGCGGCGATTTCGCGCCCGAGCACGGCCATGTTCACCGGCTCATGCCTGGTCAATCGACGCAGCATCGCCGAAGACGTCTGAAGCATGTCGCCTTCGGCTGCCGCGCCAATGACCCGCTCAGCCGCATTCCGAATGACGTTGAATGAGCGGATGGAATAGTACTTCGCGAGCTTTGGTCCCAATGGTTTGTTGAGTTGCATCTTTTCGGCCCGCAGAATTGCGGATTCGAGCACAAGAACTTCGATCAGAATGTCGGCGAGGTCGCCCATGATTTCTTGTTGATCGGCAAGTTGCATGCCGAACCGCTGCGTTGCCACTCCGGCGCAGAAGAGCCCAACCTTCTTCGCACTCGCTAAGACTGCGTGCTCCTCCGCCAAGGGCCCATCGGACGAAGCCCGTCCGTCGTTTCTGTTCATCACTTCGTCCATGACCTTCTGGATCGCAGGCATCAACCGAAGCTTGCCCTGCATTGCGCGCTTGATGATCCAGCCTGTGATGATCAGCCGATTGATCTCGTTCGTTCCTTCGAATATGCGATGAATCCGGGCGTCGCGGTAGGCTCGCTCAGCGGGAAACTCCTCAACGTAGCCATACCCGCCGTAGATCTGCAAAACTTCGTCTGTGACCCGCCCGACCATCTCTGATCCCCAGACCTTCAAAATGGAGCACTCTACTGCGAACTCCTCAATGCCCTTCTGTACTTCTTGAGAATACGTTGATGAGGTCTTATCGAGACTCGAGAGCGCATCATCAATCGCGCCCACAATTCGCGTCGCAGCGGCTTCCCCTGCAAAGACGTCCGCAGCACATTCGGCAATTTTCTTCTGAACGAGACCGAACGACGCGATCGGTTTTCCAAAGGCAACTCGATCCTTTGCGTAACGAATTCCATCGCGCAAGATACCGCGCGCACCTCCAACTGCGGCGGCCCCCAGCTTGTAACGGCCGACATTCAAAATGTTGAAAGCAATGTGATGGCCCTTACCTGCCTCGCCAAGTAGATTCTCGACCGGCACTCTGCAGTCGTTCAACACGACTGGACAGGTGGAAGAACCGCGAATTCCGAGCTTGTGTTCCTCCTGACCAATGGTCATCCCTGGCGTTCCAGCTTCTACGAGAAAAGCCGAAAACTGCTCCCCATCGATCTTCGCGAATATCGTAAACAGGTCTGCCAGCCCGGCGTTGGAGATCCACATTTTTTCGCCGTTGAGCAGGTAGTGCTTCCCATCGGCTGTGAGTCTTGCAGTGGTCCGAATGTTCATTGCGTCGGAGCCGGCCGACGCCTCCGAGAGCGCGTATGCTGCAATCCACTCGCCCGATGCTAGCTTCGGCAGATATTTCTTCTTCTGCTCGTTCGTTCCATACCAAACGATCGGAAGAGTTCCGATGCCTGTATGGGCGCTGAATGTTACAGAAAAACTTCCTGAAACAGAAATGTGGTCTACAACGAGGGCCGACGTAATCTTGTCGAGTTCGACACCGCCATACTCCTCCGGTACATCGACGCCCAGTAATCCGAGTTCGCCAGCCTCTCGCATGAGAGTTCGGCTTACCTCAAAATGCTTACTCTCGATCTCTGCAATCTGAGTGGCGATTCTGTTTTCTGCAAACTGAGTTGTTGTCTCGACTATCTGCCGTTGCTCCAGCGAAAGATCCTCCGTAGTAAAGACCTCCGCTGGAGTCAGATCCTCAATCAGGAAACTGCCCCCGGTCACTGGCTTTCTGTCGACGGCTGCTAGCCCTGTCCCCATTGGTCCCCCCGCTCCTAGTTCTGCAGATTCTCGAATATGCCCGCTGCTCCCATTCCTCCGCCCACACACATGGTCACCATGCCGTAGCGGCCCTTGCGCCGCTTCAACTCACCAAGCAGGGTAGCCGTTAGCTTCGCGCCTGTGCATCCCAGTGGATGGCCGAGCGCGATCGCTCCACCATTGATGTTGATTTTTCTTCTATCGAGGGAAAGGGTCTTGATGACTGCCAGCGACTGGGCGGCAAAGGCTTCATTGAGCTCGATCAAATCGATGTCATCCAAGCTGAGACCCGCCATTTTCAATGCCTTCGGAATGGCATAAACAGGGCCTATGCCCATCTCTTCAGGTGCACAGCCGGCATAAGCGAACGCTACAAAGCGGGCCAGAGGCGATAAACACAGTGCCTTGGCACGATCCTCCGACATGACAACTGCCGCCGCAGCGCCGTCGGACATCTGCGAGCTATTCCCTGCCGTCACGATGCCGTTCGCATGAAACGCTGGACGAAGCTTTGCGAGCGCTTCAATCGACGTATCCAATCGGGGACCTTCATCAACCATGAAGTCATTGCTTTTCTCGATTGGTTCGCCACTCTCGTTCAGGGCCGTGGTAGTGACGGGCACCGGAATAATCTCGTCTCGAAAAGCTCCGGCTTTGATAGCCGAAACAGCCTTGCGATGGCTTTCGTAGGCAAACTGGTCCGAGTCCTCACGTGTAATCCCGTAATGTTTTGCTACACGTTCCGCCGTAAGACCCATCGACATGTACGAGCCAGGATGGTTCTCAACCAGCCATGGATTCGCAGAAACTTTATTTCCCCCCATGGGAACGTACGACATCGATTCAGCACCCCCCGCTACGATCGCGTCAGCGGCGCCGCCGCGAATTCTCTCGGCCGCGAGCGCGATCGATTGCAGTCCGGATGCACAGTAGCGATTGATCGTCATCGCCGCCGGTTCGTTAGGAAGTCCAGCACGAAAAGAGATGACACGCGCGATATTCATTCCCTGCTCACCTTCTGGCATCGCGCAACCGATAATCACATCGTCAATTTCCTTCGGGTCGAGCGCCGGCACACGTGCGAGTGCACCTCTAACGACGATCGCCCCCAGATCATCCGGACGGGTATTTCTGAGAGTTCCCTTTGGCGCTTTCCCGACCGCGGTTCTGACAACACTGACAATAACTGCTTCCCTCATGGACAAATCCTCAATTCCGCAGCGGCTTGCCAGTCTTGAGCGTGTAACCGATGCGCTCCGCAGTTTTTGGCTCCCCACAAAGCGACAGGAACGCTTCGCGCTCAAGATCCAACAAGTAATCTTCCGTGACCTGTGTCCCGGCACTCACTTCGCCCGCTGCGAGTATTCTTGCGACGTGATTCGCGACCTTCACGTCATGCTCAGTGATGAACTCACCCTCGCGCATTAGGTAGACTCCCAGCTTTAGTGTGGCTAGTACCGAACCGCCAGGTGCTGCAATATCTTTTTTCGGCACCGGCGCCGAATATCCAGTCCGAATCATTTCCAACGCCTTCGTCTTTGCGTCGAACAAAAGCCGGTCGCGGTTCATCGAAATGCCATCGGCAACGTCAAGCAGGTGCAAGGAACGCGCCTCAAACGCGGAGGCTGACATTTTCGCCATTGCGATTGTTTCGAAAGCGGTTTTGATCGTTCCGTGCAGTTCCACGGAGTCCACGCGACCATTGCTTTTGATCTGATCAGCCACAGCAATTGCCCGGAGCAACATCTCCTTGCAGCCTCCGCCCGCGGGAACCAATCCCACGCTCGTCTCAATGAGGCCGGTATACAACTCGAGATGAGCCTGGCGGCCAGCGCCGTGGAGAGAAATCTCGGTGCCTCCGCCAAGACAAAGACCAAAGGGCGCCACAATGACCGGCCGCGAACAGAACTTAATCGCTCTGGTCATTCCCTGGAAGCTCCGGACCATCGAATCAATCTCATCCCACTCTTCGTCCTGAATAGCCAGGAGCAATTGCATGAGATTGGCGCCAGCGGAAAAGTTCGCTGCATCGCTCGTGACGACGAACGCATCAAAGCTCGCCATCGCTGTACTTCCATCGCGAAGTTCGCGGGTTAGGAATGTGACGATGTCTCGTCCAATCGTGTTCATCTTCGAGTGGAACTCGAAACAACCGACACCATCACCGACATCGATCAATGAAACCCCAGCATTTCCGGCTAGCCGGCCGTTCGACTTCTCGAAATGCGACACAGACAGAAGCTCGGGCCTCTGCTCGACCCTCTGATAGACCCCACTCTGAGGGTCGAAGAACTCACTCCCACCGTCGCGATACCATGACCTTCCATCCGTCGCGAGCAGTCTCTCGACCGCCGAAGGAATCGAGAGTCCGGAACCACGCATTATCTCAACCGTCTCCGGTACACCTGCCGCATCCCACATCTCGAATGGTCCAAGCTCCCAATTGAAGCCCGCCTTCATCGCTCGATCGATCTCGAGCAATGTGCGTGAGACTTCGCCGATACGATGCGCGGCATAAATCCAAAGCTCCGGCAACATAGCGCGGTAGAAGGCGGCTGCCTTGTCCTTCTCATTCCCACTCATCAACGCGCGAATACGTTCTGCTGGACTTTCGTTCGACTTAAGCATCTCCAGCAGCGGAAATGAAACGCGAGCTGCGGCCCTGTAATCCATAACTTCAGCGTTGAACACAAGACGCGTTTCGCTACCGTCTTTCTCACGGACTTTCTTATAGAACCCCTGCTGTGTTTTGTCTCCTAGCCACTTGCGCTTCACCAACTCGGCGATTTCAGGCGGCAAACCCAAATCTGAGCGTTCATCTCCGCCAGCAGCCGCAAAATTTCTTGCTACGTTGTAGATGACATCGATACCGACCATGTCCGCCAGACGGAATGTACCGGTCTTCGGCCATCCGATCACCGGACCTGTCAACAAATCAATTTCTTCAATGCTTAGTCTTTGCGCCTTCATCACACGAAATGTGTTCAGCATCGCAAACACGCCAATTCGATTTGCAATAAAGTTGGGCGTGTCGTTCGCGCGGACAATTGTCTTACCCAACTTCAGATCTGCGAAGTTTGAAATCGCTTCAACAACGTCTGGATCTGTGTCGGCAGTGGGGATTACCTCCAACAGGCGCATATAGCGCGGAGGGTTGAAGAAGTGAGTCCCAAGCCAGCGGCTTCGCAGGCCATCAGGAAGCGCTTCTGCGATCTTTGAAACCGGAAGCCCGCTCGTATTTGTTGTCAGGATTGTGTCGGGCCTTATATGCGCTGTCACCTTAGCCAACAGGTCGCGCTTGATCTCGAGATTCTCCGCAACTGCTTCAACTATCCAATCGCATTCACGCAATTTCTCCAAATCGTCGTCGAAGTTGCCGACTGTTATCAAACTGGCAGCGAGTGCATCTGCAAAGGCAGCGGGCTTCGCCTTCTTCAACCCGTCCAGCGCTTGCATCGCAACTGCATTGCGGTTCGGTGGCGCGGCAGCCAGATCGAGCAGCAAGACGGGTATCCCTGCATTAGCAATGTGCGCCGCAATCCGGGCGCCCATGGTGCCTGCTCCGAGGACACCTACCCGGCGTATGTCATGCCGGCGCGGGCTTGTCCGGATCCCCTCGCGAAAACCCGATTCACCGGCCGGCGAACGGACCAGCGATGCCATCTCCCACTCCTCAATGCGCTCAACTGCGCTGTCCAGAGAAGCTGAACTACTTCGCGGACAGGCGGCATAATACTTACCGCTCGGTCAAAAAGTCAACAAGACGGGCAGCCGAGAGGCATACAGAAGACCCCACTACAAGACTTCGCCTCCGGCTATTTTGCCTTGTCTTATGCAGATGTCATGGGTTCGTCATCCTCCGGCGCGGTTCCGACTTGCCAGTCCACGCGTGAGCAGCTCGGCGAAACCAGAAGCGATCTCTTCGCCGGTCATTCCCCCCTCGGGCCTGTACCAGGTGCCGATCCAATTGATAGCGCCTGCAGCCGCAAATGCGGCAAGCTTAGGATTGCACTCAGCAATCGACCCGTCTGCCATACCATCCTCGATAAACTCCCGGATCGAGGCATCGATTCGGCGCTTCAGAGTACGTACCTCACGGCGCGCCGGCGGCGACAACTCGGAGTCATCGAGCATCGCAACGCACCGCCCAAAGTCATGAGACACAATAGCCGTCGCGTAAACGTGCAGGTATTTCTGCAGCCGTTCGAGGCCGCTCCCACCCTCGAGTTTGCCTTCTTCCAGAAGGCCTTCGATTGAGCTTATGCCCGCGCGATAGCAGTCGACGAGCATCTGCTCTTTGTTCTGAAAGTAGTAGTACAGTGCGGGTTTCGTAATGTTCAGTAGCGTGGCAAGCTCGCGAAGCGAGGTGCTCCGATATCCGCGCTCGAGGAATAGGCGAGCCGCAGTCTCAAGAATTACCACCCGTTTCGAATCTCCGTCCCTCTGGCGCACACGAAAGCTTTTCCAAGGACGTCGAGAAGATGTCACGCTATCTATTGTTCGCATATCAAGGAACTTTCCGGTGGTGGATCAACTCAGGCGCAAGAGGCTCATGGCACGATGTGAAGGCGGCGCCTCTCATGGTGCTTCCACGACTTCCGCGTCCCTCGTTGCTAATTCCTTCCCGCTGTATATTTTTCGTGACAGCTTTACCACAAGTTGTTTACCTTACCCCACGGTAAAAAAGCGAGGCTTGCATTGCAGAGCCAGATCGAGAACGAACAGGAGCTCGGAAAGGTGAGATTTCCGGATTCCGACCTCCCTCTGCAGCGGATCTATTCTTCGGAACGGCATCGTCCAGATCAACCTTTCCTAACCCAGCCCCGGAACGGTGAAGTTCAGAGCTGGACGTGGGCGGAAGCGATGCACGAAATTCGACGAATCGCCCGCTGGCTGATCGACCAGAACTGGCCTGCCGGCTCGCGGGTTGCCATTCTGTCCAAAAATTGCGCTTGGTGGATCATGGCGGACATCGCGATATGGATGTCAGGCCACGTCAGTGTCCCCTTCTTCCCCTCTCTTCGTAACGAATCTCTGTCATTGCTGTTCCAGCACAGCGAACCAGTCGCCTGCTTTGTGGGAGAGCTGGATCAATCCCCCTCGTTCGGCGCTCCTTCATTACGGAACATGAAGTTAGTCCGGTTCCCCAACGCAAAGCCAGACCATATTCCCTCAGACTCTGAGGAATGGCAAACGATCGTTCAGAACGGAAAGGACTTCGACGGCCAACCACTCCGCGCAGCCGAAGAGGTCGCGACCATCATCTACACCTCAGGAACCACTGGACAGCCGAAGGGTGTGATGCAGTCGTTTCGTTCTCTCAGCCTCATGGGCAAATCCATGGAGCCAGTGCTCGGCAACTCTCCATACGCGCTTGACCGCATCCTTTCCTACCTTCCTCTGGCGCATATTGCTGAGCGAGCAATCGTGGAGATGAACTCCCTGATGATGCCGCTCCAAATCTTCTTTACCGAAGGCCAGCAAACATTCCTCACTGATCTACAGCGCTCGAAATGTACGATTTTCTTCTCAATTCCGCGTCTTTATCTGCGCTTTCAGCAAGGTGTCTTTGAAAAGGTTCCGGAGCGAAAGCTACAGCGTCTCCTCAAAATTCCCATCCTCAACCGCATTGCGCGAAGCAAGATCCTCAACGGATTAGGCCTTCACCACGCGCGGCTTGTCGCATCTGGAGGTGCGGCGATTCCGATCGAACTCGTGCACTGGTACCGCAAGCTCGGTCTCAACTTCGTTGAAGGTTACGGAATGACCGAGACCGGCATCACACACGTTCCGTTGCCCTCGAAGTTCCGCGCAGGCTTCGTTGGCAACGCAAGTCCGTATGCTGATACGCGCATCTCCTCGCAAGGGGAAGTCGAGATCAAGGGCCCGATGAACATGCTGGGGTACTACAAGAATCCGGAACTCACACAGCAGGCGTTTACAGAAGACGGGTACTTCCGCACGGGAGATCGCGGCGAGATTGATGAACAGGGCCGACTGCGCATCGTGGGCCGGCTGAAGGAGGAATTCAAGACGGCCAAAGGGAAGTACGTCGTACCTGCACCGATTGAAAAGCTTCTCTCGCTTTCAACATTATTCGAATCGGTATGCGTTCTCGGATCGGGCATGTCTGCACCGTTCAGTCTTGCGGTTCTGGTGCCTGAGTTACGAGCGGCAGCAGAATCTCCGACGAAACGCGAAGCTCTCGAGACCGCACTCAAACATGAAATGGACCGCGTCAACAGTCATCTTGATCAACACGAACAACTGCGCTTCATGGTTGTTTGCCAGCAGCCATGGACAGCAGACAACGGGCTCCTTACTCCAACCCTGAAAGTTCGTCGAACAGCACTCGAAGAGCGCTTCGACAGTAGCTTCCTCGCATGGGAACAAGCGAAAACCCGCGTGCTGTGGCAGGACGCGATCGCGCAATGACCGGCAGTACGAATAGCTCCAGACGTCCGCATCCCGAAAAGCAATCAGCCGCCAAATCGACGGCGGTTCACATTCCGAATCCTCAACGCTCGACCCGAGGCTCACCATGATCCCCATCGGCACGATTACAAAGCGAATCCTGATCCTCTTCTCGATCTTCTTTGCAACGGCCGCTAGCTGCGGCGCTCAACAGGAGTACGTCGGACGCTACAACATCTACACCGGTTTCTCTGACCTCTCCAGCCCCGGACTGAATAGCCTGAACCAGGTCGGCTTCCACCTGCAGGCTGGAGGCAACGTCAACCGGTGGCTTGCTGGTGGTTTCGACTACAGCGTGCAAAGTGGGGACACCTCTCTCACGGCAAATCTGGCAACGCCGCAACTGCAGACAGAACTCACCGCCTTGGCAGTTCAGTTCGCACAAGCGGGACTGATCCCGCCCGGCTATACGCTCAGAATCCCTTTGCACGCATTCACGCAGACGGTCACCGCCGGCGTACAGCTCGAATACCGCCACCTTTCACGGACCACGCTTTTCATCCGGCCGGCGCTTAGCGCCTTCCGGATCACAGCGACGCCGCACCCGAACCCGCAGGATCCCTATGCTGTCACCGTCTCGAACGTCCTCGCACCCGGAGGAAGTCTCACGGACTGGACGGGGGCCTATGGCGCTGGCGGCGGAGCGGACTTCAACTTCACTAAACATGTCGGAGCACGCGTTCAAATGGACGCCACCTGGAATCATCCGTTCAACAGCATCCTGGCCAATGGATTCTGGAGCTATCGTTACTCCGTGGGTCCGACATTTCACTTCGGACCCAGCGTGCCGGAGCACCGCCATCGGATGAAGTCATAGCTTCAGGTGAAAATAGCTTGCAATCCAGGAGGAACTATGAAGCGCATCCTCGCGGGTCTGGCGCTCCTGACCATTCTCCCGAACGCAGCCGCAGCCCAATCTACGTCTTCAGAAACGTGCAAGCTGGTTGTGCACATCGATGGCTTTCGAAATCAGAAAGGAGATGCCGGAGTAACGGTGTTTACATCGCCCGATGGCTGGCCGGAGAACAACAACAAGGCTCTCATCCATGGAGGACATCCCTTCAGCAGTGATAAGGCTACAGTCGAACTCCAACTTCCGCCGGGCCGCTATGCGATTGCCGTACTCCACGACGAGAACTCCAATCACAAGCTTGATCGCAATATGATCGGCTGGCCGAAGGAAGGCTTCGGCTTCTCAAACAACCCCAAGGTAGGTCTCAGCCCGCCCAGCTTTGACACGGCCGCGATGCAGGTCACTTGTCCCGTTACAGAGACCACAATCCACCTGATCTATAAGTAAAGCTTCAATGCGCCTGACGACACGTCTGCCCCGCTACAATACATTAAATATTTGGAGAGCAGACTAAAACATGCCTGATGCAACCTGCGATATCGGACTGATTGGCCTTGCTGTGATGGGCCAAAACCTCGTACTCAACATGACCGACCACGGGTCGAAGGTTGCCGTCTTCAACCGTACGACCTCTAAGGTGGACGACTTCCTGGCCAACGAAGCAAAGGGCACGCAAGTCGAAGGCGCGCATTCCGTGGCAGAGCTCTGCGCAAAACTCAAAAAGCCGCGGCGCGTGATGATTATGGTTAAGGCTGGCGAGGTTGTCGATCAGACCATCGATCAGCTCCTGCCTTATCTCGAAAAGGGCGACATCATCATCGATGGCGGTAACTCGCTCTTTACGGATTCAAACCGTCGCACAAAGGATCTAGCCGAGAAGGGAATTCTCTTCATCGGCACCGGCGTTTCGGGCGGTGAAGAGGGCGCACGGTTCGGACCTTCCATCATGCCCGGAGGCAATCCTGCCGCGTGGCCGCACGTGAAGGACATCTTCCAATCGATCGCTGCCAAAGTTGAGGACGGCATTCCGTGCTGTGATTGGGTGGGTGAAGAGGGTGCCGGACACTACGTGAAAATGGTGCACAACGGCATCGAGTATGGCGATATGCAGCTCATCTGCGAGGCATATCAACTGCTGCACGACTGCCTCGGCCTCACCGCCGACGAACTCGCCCAAGTATTTTCCGAATGGAATAAGGGTGAACTCGACAGCTTCCTCATCGAGATCACCGCCGATATCTTTGCCAAAAAAGATGACGATGGCAAGCCTCTCGTCGACAAGATTCTTGACACTGCCGGCCAGAAGGGCACCGGCAAGTGGACCGCCATCTCGGCGCTCGACCTCGGCCAACCCGTCACGCTCATCGGTGAGAGCGTCTTCGCCCGCTGCCTTAGCGCGCTCAAGGACGAGCGCGTTCGCGCCTCCAAGATCCTGCGCGGACCCGAGTCAAAACCGTCCGTGGCCGATCGCAGAAGCTTCATCGAAGACGTCCGCCGGGCTCTCTACTGCTCAAAGATGATCAGCTACGCGCAGGGATACATGCTTCTGCGGGAAGCTGCCAGGGAGCAGGGGTGGAACTTGAACATGGGTGGCGTGGCGCTCATGTGGCGTGGCGGCTGCATCATCCGCAGCCAGTTCCTCGGCAAGATCAAGGAAGCCTACGACAAGAACCCGAAGCTTGAGAATCTCCTCCTCGACGACTTCTTCTCGTCCGTCCTGAATCAGTACCAGAGCTCATGGCGGCGTGCCGTCGTCCAAGGCGTGCAATTCGGTGTTCCAATGCCTGCCTTCACAACTGCGCTTTCCTTCTTCGACGGCTACAGAACCGGTCGCCTTCCAGCCAATCTTCTGCAGGCCCAGCGCGATTTCTTCGGTGCCCACACCTACGAACGCGTAGACAAGCCACGCGGCGAGTTCTTCCACACCAACTGGACCGGACGTGGGGGTCGCGTCTCGTCCTCCACCTACAACGCCTGACGCACGAGACCGATAGCCGTGGCATCGCTGTACAATCGTGGCAACCTCCGATGAGCTTGTCTCCTCGACCACGACCCCGGACAGCGGCCGCGGCTCTTCTGCTTTTCATAGCAGGCGCCGCCGCCCGCGCCGCGGATCCGGCCGCTTCCTCAAAGCACAAGCCATCCGAGCCGCCGCAGCAGTTGCGCTCCCCACTGGGGCTCACCGAGGTCGGCATGCTCGACGGCGCGGCCTACCGGATAGACATTCCCAACGACTGGAACCACAATCTGGTCGTTTACTACCACGGCTACGCTCAACGGCCTGTCACATTCCACATCGCCGAACGCCTCACCGGAAACCAGCAGCCCCTGTTCGAACGCCATTTCGCCATCATCGAAAGCGCTTATTCGCAGACCGGCTGGGCACTTCCACAGGCCTACCCCGAGACCGAGGCTCTCCGCCAGTACTTCGCTAGGCGGTTCGGTTCGCCTCATGAGACCTACGTGGTCGGCACATCAATGGGCGGCGCGTTGGTCATGGTCACGCTCGAGCTCAACCCAAAGCCTTACATGGGCGGCCTGGACCTCTGCGGCGCTGTTGGCCCCACATCAGAATCTTTCGATCGCCGCTTCGCCATCCGGGCGGCGTTCGATTACTACTTCCCCGGTCTGATGCCGCCGCTCGATCGAGTCCCGTCCGACTTTTTCGCCGACCGGGCCGAGCGCGCACGTATCGCCGCGGCGCTACGCGAGAATCCCGAGGGGACCGCAGCCATGCGCTCGCTCATGGGACTCCATACCGATGCGGAGGTCGCCGCCGACATCGCCTACTTCACGTTTGTTATCGGCGACATGCAGCGCCGGGCAGGCGGCAATCCGTTCGACAACCGAAACACCATCTACTCCGGTACAAATGCCACCAACAGCCTGTCCGATTACGAGCTCAACGACAAAGTCCGTCGCTACGACGCTCAACCTGCTGCCCGAGCCTACCTGCTCCGCCACTACACCCCAACCGGCCGCCTCGGCCGACCCATGCTCGCGCTCCATACCGTCTACGATCCAGTCGTCCCCGTCTACCAACTGGCGCTCTACAGCCGCGAGGTTGAAGCCGCTGGTTTCAGCAGGAACCTCGTCCAGCAGTACGTTCACCGCGAGGGCCACTGCACAATCCGTCAGGATGAAGTCGGCGAAGCCTTCGATGAACTAGTTGCCTGGACGCACGGCGTTCTTCGCCCGACAGCCGGTCTGATGAGGGACCTGCACCCTGCGCCCACCCTCAGGGAACAGCAGGCGCTCCGTCCGTCGGAGGTTGAGAACGGACCAAAACAGTAGACGATTTCGGTCTCCTCTATGGAGCTGTCAAGCCCGCTCCGTATAATGACCTATGGCCATAGTCCAGCCGCAACGGCCTGACTCTGCGCAAAAACCAGGGGCAGGTGGACAAATCGGCGCACCTGAGACAGCCCCCAGCGACAGCGGAATGGGTCTCGAGGCGACATTGCCGTCCGTCCCGCCGCGGACCCAAATCCCAGAGCCGCTGACCTCCCTTGACGAGCCTTCAGGCGCCTTTGCCCCGCCGCCCGCGGCCATCCTGCCCACAAACATCGCTCCGCCGACGCCCTCGATCGCCGCAACGACGCAGCTCGATGAAGAACTTAATGCCCGGTTCGAGCGCGTGCTTGCAACCGTCCGGCTCAATCGTCCTCATGACGATCTCGATCTCATTCGCGCGGCATGGGCCTTTTGCCAGGAGCAACACGAGGGCCAGCGCCGCGCCTCCGGCGAACCCTACGTCATCCATCCGCTGGAAGTCGCCCAGGTACTCGCCGACCTCAAGATGGACGCCACTGCCATCGCCGCTGGGCTCCTGCACGACGCCGTCGAGGACACCGACGTCTCTACTCAGGAGATCGGCCGTCGCTTCGGCGAGCAGGTAGCCCACATTGTCGAAGGCGTCACGAAGCTCGACAAGATCAAGTTCGCAAATCGCGAGGACCACCAAGCCGAGAACATCCGCAAGATGCTACTCGCCATGGTCACCGATGTGCGCGTCGTCATCATCAAGCTCGCTGACCGCCTGCATAACATGCGCACACTCGAGCACCTCAAGCCAGAAAAACAGCAGCGTATTGCCAAAGAGACCCTCGACGTCTACGCTCCGCTGGCACACCGCCTTGGCATGGGTAAACTTCGCGGCGAACTCGAGGACCTTGCGTTCCGCTTCGTCGACCCGCTCACGTATTCCAAACTCTCCGGCGAAGTCGATGCTATCCGCGGCGAAGGCGAAGCCTTCCTTGACCGCATCGTCACGACCATCGAAGCAAAGCTGCACGACGCAAACATCCATGCCCGCGTCGAGTCCCGAATCAAGCGCCTTTACTCCATCCAGCAGAAGCTAACTGCCCATGGCGTCCCTGTCGACCAGGTCTATGACCTCTTCGCTGTCCGCGTCATCACCCAGACCGAGCAGGACTGCTACGCTGTCCTCGGGCTCCTCCACTCCGCCTGGCGTCCCGTTCCCGGCCGCTTCAAAGACTTCATCGCGATGCCCCGGCCGAACCTCTACCAATCCCTGCACACCACGCTCATAGCTGACGGCGGCCATCAGTTTGAAGTCCAGATCCGCACCGAGGACATGCACCGCGTAGCGGAAGAAGGCATCGCCGCGCACTGGAAGTACAAGGCCTCAGACAACGTCAGCGCCAAAGATGAGCAGCGCCTCGCCTGGGTCCGCCAGCTCATGGAGTGGCAGCGCGAAATGTCCGACCCCAACGAGTTCATGTCGACGCTCCGCATCGATCTGTATCCCGAGGAGGTCTATACCTTCACGCCCAAGGGCAAGGTCATTGTGCTCCCCAAGGACGCGAGCCCCATCGACTTCGCCTACGCCATCCACACGGACGTCGGCCACGCCACAACCGGCGCCAAGGTCAACGGCCGCATCGTCCCTCTCCGCTATCGGCTCCGCAATGGCGACATCGTCGAGATCACCACGCAGACCGGCCACACACCCTCGCGCGACTGGCTCAGCTTCGCCAAGAGCTCACGCGCCCGCAACAAGATCAAGCACTGGCTCAACGAGCATCAGCGCGAGCGAGCCATTGAGATCGGCCGCAAGCTGCTCGAGCGCGAAGCTCGAAAGTATAAAGTCTCGCTGCAGAAGTTCGGTACGCCCGAGTTCGACCGCATCGCGCATGAATATGGCCTTCACGGTGAACTTGACCTGCTTGCTGGCATTGGCTTCGGCAAGTACTCAACTCGCCAGGTCCTGAACAAGCTCGAGCCCGGCAGCGCGGTCGATGCAAAGGAATCTCCAACCGAGCAAGGTCCGGTGGCCGACACGCTCGCGCACATGAGCGAAGCCGTGAAGCGCGTCTTCTTCGGCAAGGGGTCCGAATCCCTCCAGGTCGAAGGACAGGACGATCTCCTCGTCTATCGAGCGCGGTGTTGCAATCCAATCCGAGGCGAAGAGATCGTTGGCTACGTGACCCGCGGCAAGGGTGTCGCGGTGCACGCGCGAAGCTGCCCCAACGTCCAAAACCTTCTCTATGAGGCAGACCGGCGAATCGAGGTGGAATGGTCCGAGGCTCACGGCAACGGCAAGGATGCCTCCGCTCCGAAGCCTACGACCTACCCCGTCAAACTCACCCTCACCGTCGATGACCGGTCCGGTCTCCTGAAGGAGTTTGCCGCCATCATCTCCGAGGACGGCACGAATATCCGCAGCGTCGAGACCCGTCCCGCCTCCGACGGCACTGTACACGTCGATTTCGTCATCGAGACGGTCGACCTGCGCCACCTCACCCGGCTCCAGCAGAACCTCCGCAAAGTGCCCGGCGTGCGTGATGTTCACCGCGTGCAGAAGATTTAGCACGTCAGTGCTACTCATTCGCGCCTGAAGATTGCATACTGGTGTGGCCGCCCTACGGCACTCTTATCAGCGAGGCAAACTTCCTTGATGCGTCGAATCCGTCGTGTCCTCTGTCTGACTGCACTCGCAGTTACGGCGTCAACTCTCTTCGCCCAGTGCAAGGTGCCAACCAATCATTACTGGATCGCACCTCTTCTCGACGCAAAACAGCAAAACACCGTGAACTGCCTCGTGCAGTTCAACACGTTGCCTGATGCCGGTTGGCGCATTCACGAAGGTGATCTCCCTCACGGCGAATCGCCCACAGTCGCGGACAGCTCCTGGCCTACTGCCAAAGTTGGTTCGAACTCCGGAAAGGAGGCCGTCTGGTACCGCCAGCGCATCACCATTCCCAAAACCCTTAACGGCTACGACCTCACCGGTACTGACATCAGCTTCGAGTTTGTCGCCACCGCCAACGGCCCCGTGCCCGAAATCATCTACTTCGACGGCCGCCGAGTCGCCCTCGGCGAAGACCTTGAACAGATTCCCCTCTTCGATCACGCCAAGCCGGGGCAATCGATTCTCGTCGCCGTAAAACTGCTGCCCACCGTCGACGACAAAACATTCCGCGGCGCGCAGATGCGCATTTCGTTCGCTTCGAACCGCCCTGATCCACAGGACCTCGCAACCGAAATCGTCTCCGCAGCGAATCTGCTTCCCGTCTTGGCCCCGAATACGGCAGCAGACAAGGCGACTCTAAGCAAGGTCATCGCCCAAGTCGATATCCACGCGTTAGCAGCGGCTCAGCAGGCACCCTTTGATGCCTCCCTCCGCGCAGCGCAGTCGACCCTCCTCACGCTGAACCCCGTCCTCAAACAGGCGAACTTTCACCTCACCGGCAACTCGCACATCGATGCCGCATGGCTCTGGCCCTGGACCGAGACGGTGGACACTGCGAAGCGCACGTTCTCCAGCGCCGTGCAGCTCATGAATGAGTACCCCACCTACACCTACACGCAGTCAGCCTCTGCGTATAGCCAGTGGATCGCCGATAAATACCCCGCCCTCAATGCCGAGATTGCGAAGCGCGTCAACGAAGGTCGCTGGGAACTCGTAGGCGGCATGTGGGTCGAGCCCGACCTGAACATGCCGGACGGTGAATCTCTGGTTCGCCAGCTTCTCGTCGGCCAGGCAGCCTTCCAGAAGATCTACGGGCACACCGCAAAAATCGGCTGGAACCCCGATTCCTTTGGCTACAGCTGGCAGCTTCCGCAGATTTACAAGCGCTCCGGGATCGACTTCTTCGTTACCCAGAAGATGACGTGGAACGACACCAATCAGCTTCCGCTAAAACTCTTCTGGTGGGAATCTCCTGACGGCAGCAAGGTCCTGGCCTACTTCCCCCACGACTACGCCAACCAGAACGTCGACCCCGTCCGGCTCTCCAAGGACCTCGCCATAGCAGCGGAACGCGCGCCCGGCCTGCACGACCTCATGGACCTCTTCGGCGTCGGGGATCACGGCGGCGGCCCGACGCGAACCATGCTCGACCAGGGTCTCCACTGGATGCAACCCGACAAAGTCGGCGCCAAGGAAGAGTTCGGCACAGCACTTCCCTATTTCCAGCATGTCGAAAAAGAGCTCGCGCCCAACTCGCCAACTTGGAACTACGGCACCCTCGCCACCGGCAACGCCACACTGCCAACACCTGGGGCCGGTCAGATCTCCGTTCCCACCTGGAACGACGAGCTCTACCTCGAGTACCACCGCGGCGTCTTTACCACGCAGACCGCGCACAAGCGCAACATGCGTGATGCCGAAGAGGAGATGCTGAACGCCGAGAAGCTAGCTTCGCTCGCTTGGCTCGACGGGCACCACTACCCCGCCAACGAACTCAACGACGCCTGGAAACACGTCCTCTTCAACCAGTTCCATGACCTCGCCGCCGGCTCCGGCATCGGCATCATCTACAAGGAAGCCCAGAAGGACTACGACCAGGTCCGCTGGGCCACGAACGAGATCTCCGCGAACTCCATCAAGACACTTGCATCACGCATCAACACCGACGGCAAAGGCGAGCCCATTCTCGTCTTCAACCCGCTCGCACTCGAGCGCGGCGGCGTAGCCGAGGTCACCGTACAAATGCCCCACGGCATCGACACGATCTCGCTCGAGGATGAGCGCGGCAACGTTATCCCGTCGCAGGTCCTTTCGAGCGATCTCCCCACGCACACCTTCCATCTGTTGTTCAAGCTCGACAGCGTTCCCTCGATCGGCTACACCGTCATTCGCGCCGTCGAAGGCCAGCACGAGTTCCGCAGCGATCTCACCAGCGCAGGCTACATCCTGGAGAACTCCGCACTCCGCATCAAGGTCGATCCAAAGACAGGCTGCATCACGTCGCTCTTTGACAAGCGGGGCAACTTCGAAGCCCTCGCACCTAACTCCTGCGGCAACGAGCTCCAGGCCTTCGTCGATAAGCCAAAGAGCTACGACGCCTGGAACATTGACCCGGGCACGCTGGACGCCGCTCCTACCCTGCTGCACGAAGCCGACGAAGTAAAGATGATTGAGACCAGCCCGCTCCGGTCTGTTCTTCGTGTCACGCGCACCTGGAACAAGTCAAAATTCGTTCAGGACCTCATTCTGTACGCTGGTTCCGACGAACTCATCGTCCACAATAACTTCGATTGGCATGAGCAGCATATCCTCCTGAAGGCCGCATTCCCGCTTGCCGCCACGAACAAATCCGCTACCTACGAAATCCCTTACGGATCCATCCAGCGCCCCACCACTCGCAATAACAGCTTCGAAAAGGCACGCTTCGAGGTCCCCGCGCTCCGTTGGGCCGACGAGGGCGACAGCGCCCACGGCCTGAGCCTTCTCAATAACTCCAAGTACGGCTACGACGCGGTTGGCAATGAACTGCGCCTGTCACTGCTTCGCGCTCCGACCTGGCCCGATCCCGTCGCCGACCAGGGCACGCAGATCTTCGACTACGCCATCTACCCGCACATGGGCACTTGGCAAACTGCAAACACCATGGCTCGCGGCTGGGAGTTCAACTACAAGCTTCATGCGATGCAGGTTCCGGATCACGATGGCACACTGCCACCAACCCACTCGTTCTTCGGCATCGACGGCACTCACGTCCTTCTGACCGCGCTCAAAAAAGCCGAGGATTCCGACGCTCTCATCGCTCGCTTCTTCGAGTGGGGCGGCGAGTCTGATAACGTCACCCTAGCCGTACCACCGGGGGCGAGATCAGCCATTCTCGTCAATCTCATGGAGACGCCCGAGGGCTCTCCCCTCACCGTGACCAACGACAAAGTCACGGTCCCCATCAGCCCCTACCAGATCCAAACAGTACGCATCGACTACTGACCCTTCAACATCAACAGAATAAAAAGGACCGCATCTGCGGTCCTTTTTATCGCCTTAACCGTGCCTTTCCGATCGGCGGAACATTGTTCCTAATAGGTTTTCTGCAAATTAGCGAAGCACGCCCGCCTTCTTCGCCACAGCCGTCATCGTCTCGAGCGCGCGGTCGATCTGCCCGCGGGTATGCTCGCTCGTCATAATACAGCGAACACGAGCCTTACCCTCGGGTACCGTCGGGAACGCGATACCCGTCGCCATCACGCCGGCTTCAAACAGAGCGCGGCTGAATTGCATCGTCTTGCGTCCGTCACCGATGATAATCGGCGTAATCGGCGTCTCGCTCGCCGGGGTCGACTTGCCTCCAATATCGAATCCCCCCGCGCGCAGTTGCTCCTGGAAATACTTCGTATTCGTCCACAGCCGCTCGATGCGCTCCGGCTCCTGCTCAAGAATGTCGAAGGCCGCAATGCACGCTGCCGCAACCGCCGGCGGATGTGATGTCGAAAACAGAAACGGCCGCGCGCGATGATACAGATAATCAATCAGGTCGCGCGATCCGCACACATATCCACCCAGCGCACCGATCGCCTTCGACAGCGTCCCCACCTGCACATCCACCCGTTGCGTGCAGTGAAAATGATCTACACTCCCACGCCCATTTCTGCCCAGCACGCCCGAAGCATGCGCATCATCCACCATCATGATCGCGCCGTACTTATCGCAGAGATCGCACAACGCTGCAACTGGCCCAATGTCCCCATCCATCGAGAACACGCCGTCTGTAATCACCAGCTTGCGCCCCGGCTCGCTTGCCACTTCCTTCAGCAACTCCTCGCAATGCGCAACGTCCTTGTGGCGGAAGACCTTGATCTTCGCTCGGGACAACCGCGCACCATCAATGAT
Source organism: Acidobacteriaceae bacterium (assembly GCA_035944135.1). Lineage (NCBI taxonomy): Bacteria > Pseudomonadati > Acidobacteriota > Terriglobia > Terriglobales > Acidobacteriaceae > Acidobacteriaceae bacterium. The sequence continues at coordinate 551,200 of DASZBM010000010.1, read as the reverse complement.
GCTCGCGTGGTTCAGCTCATCCGAGAGGATGAAATCCTCTTTGCCGAGAATAGACGACACAGTGCCCGCGTTCGCCGTAAAGCCGGACTGAAAGACAACGCACGCCTCCACGCCTTTGAAGGCCGCGATCTTCTCCTCCAACTCCATGTGGATCTTCATGGTGCCGGCGATCGTGCGCACCGCGCCCGAGCCCACTCCATACTTTTTCGTCGCCGCGATTGCCGCCTCACGCAGTCGCGCATCATTACAAAGCCCCAGGTAGTTATTCGAGGCCAGATTAATCACCTCGCGCCCATCGTAGTGACACACCGCAGCCTGCTGGTCATCGAGCACTCGCAGTCGGAAATAAGTGCCCTGCGCACGCAGCGCATCCAGTTGAGCAGTCAGATGTGCGAGCTGCGGGCGCTTCGCGTGCGTCGATTCAGCGGTCGAAGAAAGAGTAGCCATAACTCCTTGATGCTAAACCCTCTCTGCTCACCAAGGCAGCGTAGCTGCGTCTGACACGCATCACAACTTTGACGAAGTCTATAACTTTTTCACACGTTCGTCGGCTGCACCATCAATGCCGTTGCACTCTCGCCTGGCGATGTTCGAAAGGAGAAACATCGATGAACAAAAGATTCCGGTCTCAACTTTCCGCGGCCGCTTTATGCGCTGCACTCGTTTTTACTGCCGGCTGCAAAACCGATCAGCAAAAAGCGGTCGATCAGGCCAAGGCCCAGGCCGCTGCTACCCAGACCCCTCAGCAGGTGCAGTACGTCGACAACAACGGAAATACGGTAACGACGACCGTGCAGCCGCCACCCGCTGCGGGTCAGCCCGAGCAAGTGTCAACCACCGTTACGTCGCCGCCTCCCGGACCGAAGCCCCACGCGACATCTCCGGTAGTCATGCCGCTCGGCGCTGCGCCTGGAGCATCCGCGCCCTATCAGAACGCATACGGTCCGAACGCGCCGCAGCCCGAGCCGGGTGTGGCTCCGCCGGCAAATGGCGTAGCTCCGCCGCCGAACGGCGCCCCTGCGCAGCCTGGCACCGCTCCCGTTTATAACCTCACTGTTCCGGCAGGCACCGAGCTCGCAGTTCGCGTCAACGAACGCATCGACGTCAAGCACGCTGTCGCCGGCGAGCATTTCAGCGGTGAGATCGTCGAACCTGTTATGCGCGAGGGGACAGTCCTCATCCCCCGAGGAACTCCTGTTCGTGGACGAATCGACGAAGCGCATCGCCGTGGTCACTTCAAAGGAGCCTCCGTCCTCGAGTTGCGCCTCGTCTCTATGACGCTCAACGGCTATGAATACGGTATCGACACCCACGACACCGTTCGCGCGAAAAAGGGCAAAGGCAAGCGGACAGCCGGCTTCATTGGCGGGTTAGCGGGAGCTGGCATGCTCATCGGCGGCATCGCATCCGGCGGTGCGGGCCTGGCCATCGGCGGAGCTTCAGGCGCTGGGGCCGGCACCCTCCTCGCCGGCACGACCGGCAATCGCGACATCGTGATCCCTGCCGAAAGCATCGTGCATTTCCGGTTGGCCGATCAGCTCGTCTTACAAAATCCCTGAGCGTTGGAAAGTTTCACGCGAGGGCCTGCCTGGCGCAGGCCCTTTAGCTTTTTAATCGCTTGTGGATTCCGATCGCAGTCGGAGGACTCACTCTCGAACAGTCAGCAAAATCTTACTTGCCTCGCCCGATTCCAGCAGTTTCATCGCCTCATCAAACTTCCCCAGCGGCAGCCGATGCGTAATCACTGGGCTCAGATCCATCCTCGGATCTTTCATCAAGGCTTCAGCCTGGAACCACGTCTCATACATCTTGCGCCCGTTGATCCCATGCACAGTCGCGCCTTTGAAAATAATCGCGTTCGCAATGTCCAGCTCAAACGGACTCGACGGCAGTCCCAGCAGCGAAGCTCGTCCGCCATTGCGCAGCAGGCCGAATCCCTGACGAATCGCCGCCGGATGCCCTGACATCTCCAACAGCACATCCACGCCGTTTCCATCCGTCGCGGCCTTCACCATGGCGTCAACATCCTCCTGCGAAGGATCCAGCAGCACATCCGCTCCCATGCGCCGCGCCAGCTCTCGACGATTCGCATTCGGCTCAATCGCGAACACGCGCGACGCGCCGCATGCCTTCGCAATCGCGATCGAGAACAACCCGATAGGTCCGCACCCGGTCACGGCAACCGTCTGCGCTGCAATCGGGCCTGAGAGCGCCGTGTGCACGGCATTCCCAAACGGATCAAACAGCGAGCCGAACTCGCGCGGAATCTCGGGCGACAGCCTCCAAACATTCCCCGCAGGAATTCGCACATAATCCGCGAACGCACCATCGCCATCCACGCCGAGGATTTTCACGAACTGGCAGACATGCGCCTGTCCGGTGCGGCACTGCAGGCAGTGTCCGCAAGCGATGTGCATTTCCGCCGAAACAAAATCACCTACCGCAAGCCCCTGTACCAGCTCACCAACCGCCGCAATCGTCCCGCAAAATTCATGCCCCGGCGTGTACGGAGGCTTGATGCGGTTCTGTGCCCACTCATCCCAGTGGTAGATATGCAAATCCGTGCCGCAAACGGACGCTGTGTCCACTGCAATCAGCACATCCGTCGGCCCGATCGCCGGAACCGGAACCTCGCGCATCTCCATGCCCGGAGCGGCAGTGGGTTTTACAAGAGCTTTCATTGTGCGAGGAAGCGTATTGATGGCGTGTCTCCTGGCCCCGTTTGGCGCAAACAATTTATCGTAGCGCGTTCAGACGCCGAAACGCTCCACACCGTTGCTAATATCGGCCACGCAAACGTGACAGTGTCCTGCGGTCTCGCTTGTCCGGCCGGCTGTCAGGCAGCCGCTCCCACGCAGCCATCGCCTTGCGCTCCTCCGCCGCCTTCGACCGCGCCTGCTTGCTCTCCTCAGACTCCCGATAGAGCGCCTGCGCCACCGCCGCGGGCCCACGCGTCTCGCTCAGCCCAAGCACCTCCACTTGGAACTGCCCGCCCTCCGTCGTCACAGACAGATGATTCCCCACATGAATCATCTGCGCCGGCTTCACCGGCTGGCCATTGCTCATCACGCGCCCCAATTCGCACGCGCGAGCCGCCAGCGCCCGCGTCTTGAAAAACCGCGCCGCCCACAACCACTTATCCAGACGAACTCCGTCCATCCCTCTATTCTCTCGCGACCAAACCTGCTCCCGTCACGTCTCGATACACTGAAGCTCATGCTGCGGCCCCTCGCCAATCTCGCTCTGTTGATGACCCCGCCGCTCCTCGCCCAGTCGGCCGCGCCCGTTCAGACTCCTGCCGACACCACCCCAAGCGCTACCATCAGCGTCCGCTCCTCTCTCGTCATCGTTCCCGCGCTCGTCAAAACCAAATCCGGCCAGCTCGTCTTCACCCTCAAGGCCGACGACTTCACCGTCAAAGACGACGGCGTCCCGCAAAAACTTCAGCTCGAACCCGACACCGACTCGCAGCCCATCGCTCTCGTAGTCGTCGTCGAGGTTGGCGGCGACGGCATCAGCCATCTCCCCGAGTACTGCGACCTCGGCCCACTCCTCGATGCAATCGTCGGCAACGTCCCCCACCACGTCGCCATCGTCGACTTCGACAGCGAACCCGAGCTCCTCTACGGCTTCACCTCCGACCTCTCCAAAATCATCACCGAGCTCAACCGCATCGAATCCGGCGACAACGGCGCCTCGATCCTCGACGCCATGTCCTTCGCCACGAACCTCCTCCGCAAGCAGCCGCCGCAGTACCGCCGCGCCATCCTCCTCCTCAGCGAAACCCTTGACCAGGGCAGCCATATCGACCTAACCGAAGCTCTCCACGAGCTCAGCGACACCAACACATCCATCTACGCACTCGGCTTCCATAGCACCAAGACCGAAATCAAAGACGAAGCCCACAAGTTCAACCGCCCCAACGAACCCGGACCCGCGCACGGCTGCTTCAGCCGCGATCCTAATGCCCCGCCGCACACCACTGACAGCAGGGCACAGCAGGACTTTGACTGCCTCGCCATGCTGCTTCCCCCACTGCGCCTCGCTCGCATGGTCGAGATAGCCACCCGCAACAGCCTTCGCACCAATGTGCCCGAAACCTGCGCGCGCCTCAGCGGCGGCGAGTACTTCAGCTTCAAAGACCCCAAATCCCTCCGTCGCGATCTCTTCACTATCTCGAACGACGTCCCCAACCGCTACGTCCTCACCTTCCATCCTGAATCGCCGCACCCCGGCCTGCACGCCCTCACAGTCCAGCTCAACAATCGCCCAAACCTCCGGCTCGACGCCCGGACGGAATACTGGGTCGACGAGGCGCCAACCACAACTTCGAAGTAAGCTGTTCTGTGCAGGCGGCTCCGTTGAGCCAGGACTTCTCCAGGAGCACTCCATGGACTGTGGCATCCGCAGCATCACCACGCATCAACCGGTCGACGAAATCGTCAACCGCCTCACAGCTCTCCTCGCCGAAAAGAACATCAAACTCTTCGCACTGATAGATCACTCCGGCGAAGCCGCAACCGCCGGTCTGCTGATGCCCAATACCAAGCTGCTCATCTTCGGCAATCCGAAATCCGGCACGCCCATCATGCTCTCCGCGCCCAGCGCCGCGCTCGATCTCCCACTCAAAATCCTCGTCTCCCAGGAGCCCGACGGCACAGCCATCCTCTTCTGGAACGACCCCACATGGCTGCAGCAGCGCCATAACTTCTCACCTGATCTAGTCGCTAACCTCGCGGCCGTTGAAACGCTCGCTCACAAAGCCGCGGCCCAGTAGCGCGATCAGGCAGGGAGATGCTTGCTAACCAACTCCATCGCACGCGCCTGAACCTCTGGGTCATCGCCAAATCCGTCCAGCCACTCAATCTGCTTGTCTCGCCGGAACCACGTCATCTGCCGCTTCGCATAGTTGCGATGGCCCTGCTGCGCGGCCGCAATCGCCTCCGCGCGCGTCATCTCCCCGCGTAATAGTGCCGCAGCTTGCGCATACCCCAGCGACGCCAACGCCCTGCACGCATCACCAAACCGCTCCTGCGCCGCACGCGTTTCCTCCATCAATCCCGCATCAAACATTCGCGCCGCGCGTTCGTTAATCCGCGCATACAGCTCTGCTCGCGCAGGATTTAACCCAATCTGCAGCACGCGAAATCCCTGCAGCCGATCGCGCCCCGCGCGCCACTGTTCACTCTGCGGCTGCCGCGCCGCCAGCGTCACCTCAATACTGCGAATTATCTTCGGCACATCGTTCGGATGAATCGCCGCCGCTGCCGCCGGATCCAGCCGCCGCAGCAGTCGGTGCAGATACTCCGGACCACGCCGCGCGGCCCGCTCGCGCAATCGCTCCCGCAACTCCTCGTCCCGCGCAGGTGCCGGCGCCAACCCCTCCAGCAACGCACGCAGATACAAGCCCGTCCCTCCAGTCACAATCGGCAGCTTTCCACGCCTTTTGATCTCCGCCAACACCGCTCGCGCCGCTCGCGCATAGTCTCCCGCTGTCGAGGGCTCATCTGCATCCAGAATGTCGATCGCATGGTGCGGCACACGCGCCCGCTCGTCGGCTGTCGGCTTCGCTGACCCCACATCCAGCCCGCGATAAACCGCAACTGCATCGCAGCTCACAATCTCACCTTCGAAGTGCTCCGCCAGATGCAGCGCAAGCGCAGTCTTTCCGCTCGCTGTCGGTCCCACAATGACCACCAGTGGATAGAGCTCTTCCGCGATCTTCGGCTCGGCAGGCTTCACCACTGCCGCCACCAGCCTGGCACAAACAACCGGCCGAATCCCGCTCTTACCAGACTCGCAATCAGGATCAGCACAGCCAGCAGAATAAGCCCGCGCAACAGACTCAGTTGCTCCCGCCCGACACGCGCGTTCAGTCTCACCTTGCGCGCCCGCTCATCGCGGTGATCGCGCTCGCTCAGAGACGGCGGACGCGGCGGCTCTGCACGATGCCCTGCACTCCGCGTCACGCGTTACTCCACCGGTTTGTTGACGTAGTAGTGAATCCGCAGCTCCAGGTTCGGACCGTGGAATTCCTTCGGCAATGGCGGAAACTGGCCTTCGCTCGTGATCGATCCCCACGCCGAGCGATTGATCGCGTCGTCATGCGTCGATCCATCAAGCCACATCCCACCCTGTTGTCCATTTGGCAGCCCAATCCGCCCATCTGGAAGGATGCTAAATCGAATCAACACCTCTCCCTGTTTCGACAGAGGGGGCCTGCACTCCTCCGGGATAAGCGGGATCCAGTTGCGGCGGATGTCAGCGAGGATTCGGCGGATGTAGGGGTTGAAATCCACCCCCTGCTGGTCAGAGAGAATCTCCACGTCTTTGCCAAAACTCAGCGGGGACGATCCACCACCACGGGGCGCACCATAGTCCTCACCTCGGCCACGCCCCACATTCATCGAGCTCTCCGGGTTATTGGGCGCGTTGAAGTTCGGCCTCGTGCTCGGCTGCGGCGTCGGCGCCTCACCGACCACCGGTGGCGCAGACCGCGGTGTGGGCTGCGGTGCATTCGGCAGCGGCAACGCCGGCGAGGGCACAGGGGGGGCCGCATTCGTGATCGACGGCGCCGGCGTCGGCGCAATCTTCGGATTCGCCGCCACGGCTGGTGGCGGAGGCGCGGCCTTCGCGGGCGGCTCCATCGATCTCAAGTGTTCGAGAGTGTGGTTATCAATCTTCGGCTGCGCTCTCGGCACAGAGGGCGGCGGCGCATGAAGCTGCGGCAGATTCAACTGCGTCAGCTCGCGCTCTTTCAGCACCTCGAACGGCGTCACCAGCTTCGGCGCATGCCAAAGGTACCTCGGCCCGTACAGCACCAGCCACGCAATCGCGATCCAGATGAACAGTGAGATATAGATCGATTCGCGGAATCGGCTGCGCGCCCGCTCGTCCTCGATCGAGTCCAGCAGATGGATCAGCTCGTGCTCGTCGATCTCGCCATAGCGCCCGGTACGAATGCGCACCGGCGGCCGTCCCGTCGCGCCGTTTTCATCGTGCGGAACGAAGCTTACCGGACCATCGCCTGCGCGTCTGGGCGCGGATTCGTTCCCCTCTGTCTCAGGGCGTGGCTGTTCCGGGTCGGTGGGGGTAATCAAACGCATCGTGAGCTACTTCGTCTGTGACGGACGGCCATCAAGGAATGTTGCGGGTCGATCGAACACCGCCGGTACCGTCGCCAGACCGAGCCGATGCTGGCTTCTTTATTCTCTCATCTTTCGTTCAGTTAAGGCTGAGCAGCCCGCAGCGCGAGACGCACCTCGGCTATCCTCGGTAAATGCAACAAACAGCACCTTCTTTGACGGGAAGAACCTCTATCGTGATTACCGCCAGCGACCGTTGCGCTGCCGGAACACAGGAGGACATCTCCGGCCCTCTGCTTGTCGATCTGCTAACGCTGACGGGGGTGCAAGTCATTGATTCAAAGGTTCTCCCGGACAACCGCAAACAACTCGCGAGCGCACTGCGCGACGCGGCACAACGCGCCGACCTCGTTCTAACCACTGGAGGCACTGGCCTCGCAGAGCGCGACGTCACCCCGGAGGCTACACTCGACGTCTGTGAGCGCCTCGTCCCCGGGATCGCCGAACAGATCCGCCTTCACGGCATCGAGCAGACGCCCTTTGCAGCGCTTAGCCGCGGGGTCTGTGGCATCGCCGGCCGCGCGCTGATCATCAACCTCCCCGGAAGTCCCTCCGGCGCAGAGAACGGCCTTAACGCGATTCTGCACCTGCTGCCCCACGCCCTCGAACTGCTGGCCGGACACACTGAGCATCGAAACTAGACAAACGCCGGACATAGCGGCTCGAAGCGGAGCTGCTCGAACGTAAAATGGGTATTTGTGAAACTTGGACCGATAGCGCTGCTGCATAAGTTTTCAGGGATGCTCTTTGCGGTGATGAAGCCGCTTGGCGTCTGGGGTGTCGGCGGCCTGGCCTTCATCGACTCCGCCCTGATTCCCATCCCCGTCTCCATGGACGGCGTCGTCATCGGCTACGTCGCTACCGACCACCGCAAGTTCCTCATCTACTGCCTGATCGCAGCCGCGGCGTCGGCCATCGGGTCACTCGTGCCGTTCTACATCGGCCGCGCAGGCGGCGAGCTCTTCCTGCTCAAACGCATCAACCGAGAGCGCTACGAGCGCATGCGGGACCGCTTCGAAAACCAGGAGTTCCTGGCGATGATGATCCCCGCAATGTGCCCGCCGCCGTTTCCCCTCAAGCTTTTTGAGTTCGCCGCTGGCGTGTTCGAGATGAAACCCCTCGCCTTCGTGCTCGCTATTTTCTGCGGCAAGATGGTCCAGTTTGTGGTCGCGTCGATTCTCTACATCTACTTCGGACCGAAGCTCTTCCACTCGACTCGACGCTTCTTCCACGAGCACCTCGCCATGGCCATCGGACTCATCTCCGGAGCGCTCTTCCTGATTGCGTTCTACATGATCCGCAAAGTATTCGACCGGCGCCGTGGAGTTCGGCTGCCGGTCGAAGAGGAGGCGTAAAGCTTTGATCTAGGCGAGCGGTTGGTTGTGGTGCGCGTGTGCGGCGTAGGTCAGCTTCGCGGCAAGCACCGGCAGGCCAAATAGCGCCGCGGACAGCACTCCGGTCGAAACCAGGTCATTGGCATAGAAGGGCAGCGCGGCAGCGTAGCACGCGGCAATCCCTGAGGCGCTGTGCGGATACATCCCGCTGCCAAACCACACCACAAGGTTGCTGAGCAGGAAGAAGCTGGTTGCCGAAGCCAGAACACTGGCCACAACACGCAGAGCCGTGACCTTGCGCAGCAGGCCGTAAGCAAGCAGGCAGACAGCGGCGTACCAGACCCACGTCACGAGATACTCACGCATCTGGAACGGATAGCCATATACGAACCGGGTGAGGCAGAAGTCCGCCACCGCAAGGATGGCGACGGCGCTGACGGCCTGCCAGCGCGGGCGGCGGGAGCCGAAGAACAACAGGCCGGCGCCGACGGCGGTGAAGTTCATGCCGGTGCCGTGCAGCGCGTGCGGAACGAAGCGGCTGAGCGCGGCGAGGATGAGAACGATGTAGGCAATCATGAGCGGGCCTTCTGGTGAATGGGGTCTCGGGCTCGAGCCCTTCCGACGATTGTAGCGGTTACTCGTAATAGCGGGCGAAGCTGGTATCCGTCTCCCAGATCACGCAGTCCTTCACGCGGACTCGGCCAGCGGTCATCTCGAGGAGTTCCGCCGAGGTGCGATCGAAGAAATATTTTGCGAGGTTCTCGGCCGACGGGTTAACCGAGGTGAACGGCTCGAGGTCGTTGATCATGTTGTGGTCGAGGTAATGGATGGTGGGCTGGAGGATGCGCTTAAGGAGCTTGAAGTCCAGGAGGAGGCCGTTGGGCTCGAGCTGCTCGCCGATGAGGGTGACGACGACGCGGTAATTGTGCCCGTGCGGGTTCTCGCACTTTCCGTAGTAGTCGCGCAGGTAGTGACCTGAGGAAAACGTATCCTGAACTGTCACCTCAAACATCGTTTCTGCTCCAATCGTTTTATTCTATTCGGCACCCCTCCCCTCCCCCCTGTTTTTGCGCAAAATCTTCAAAGCAGGTATTTTAGGCCCGGACCTCAAGTGATCCAAGCCTTAAGCGAAGGGACCGGACGGGGGTCGCGGGAGGAGCCTTTTGTCAAGTTCAGTGCATCCGGCCCGTCAGGCGGTGCTTTGGACTAGCGGCGGCGACGGCGCTGGCGGCGCTGTTCGGTGGAGCGGCGCTCGGCCTGCTCGAAGAGCTGGGAGAGGATGCCGCCGAGGGCGATGACCAGGCCGAGGAAGACCAGCGCGATGGAGGTGGTGCGCCAGAGGCGGACGTCGCCGGGGGAGCCGGGAACCTGCGCGATGTTGGTGAAGGAGAGCGCGAAGGAGATCAGGGCGAAGATGCCGATGGTGGCGGCGAGGATGTAGAGATTGCGTCCCATGGGGCTGAAGCAAGGATATCGCGGCGGGTCGGAGGGAGATCCGTGGCTGAAAGGTTCGGGCTGCAATTGATGGTCGGGGCAATTCTAGGGGTCCTTCGACTTCGCCGGTTCACGGTGTGAACCGGCTCCGCTCAGGATGACGGATTTGGGTGGGAAGACGGATTTGGGTGGTAACGAATTTGAGAAGGATCGGGCCTTGACAAACCATAACCATTTGGTTATGGTTGGGGCGTGACACTGACGAATACGAATTACGTGTTCCGCGCACTTGCCGATCCGACCCGCAGGGCCATCTTTGAGGAGCTGACGCGGCAGGGCGAGCAGACGGTGCATGCTCTGACGCGGTATGCGGGTGTTTCGCAGCCGGCCGTGTCGAAGCACCTGACGGTGCTGAAGCGCGCGAAGCTGGTTCGTCACCGGCGGGCGGGACGCGAGACACACTATCGAGCGGAGCCGGAGTCGCTGGGGCCTGTCGTGGAGTGGTTGAAAATGTATGGCGCGTTCTGGCGCGAGCGGTTTGATCGACTTGAAGACGTTTTGGAAAGGATGGAGCGATGACAGTAGAGCGGAGCGATGCAGCAGAACAGACCCGAAGCGTTGTGATTGAGAGAGTGTTTCCGCATGCGCCTGAGAAGCTGTGGCGTGCGCTCACCGAGAGCCCACTGGTGGCACAGTGGCTGATGGACAACGACTTCCAGCCGGAGGTAGGACGGAGGTTTCAATTCCGCGCGCCGGCAGTGCCGAACTGGAATGGCATTATCGAATGCGAAGTGCTGGTGGTTGAGCCGATGAAACGGCTCTCGTACAGCTGGGGGACTCTGGGGATGGAGTCGGTAGTGCTGTTCACGTTGACGCCGGCGGATGGCGGGACTCAGGTTCGCATGGAGCACTCGGGGTTCAGCGCGGATCAGCAGACGGCGTACAAGGGTGCGCAGTACGGTTGGCAGAGATTCCTGGGCGAGTTGGAGAAGGTGGTTGGGAGGATGGAATGACTACCAAGGGAAGAAATGTTGCGTATTGGATTACGACCATACTCGTAGCGTTTTTTATCGGCGGCGGCGGCATCGCCCAAGTGGCCCATGTGCGGGGCACGGTCTACGGCTTTGTGCACCTCCTGGGCTACCCGGCGTACTTCGTGACCATATTGGGCGTCTGGAAGGTGCTGGGGCCGATCGCGATACTCGTGCCGCGATTCCCGCGACTGAAGGAATGGGCGTATGCGGGTATTTTCTTTGACCTGACCGGGGCGGCGGCATCGAACGCCGCAGTCAGAGGAAGCGCGTTTCACGTCATCGTGCCGCTCGTCCTTGCCGGTATTACTGTCGCGTCGTGGGCGCTGCGGCCTCCCAGTCGTGTCGTCGGCACACTCTTTCCTGCGACGAAGAGCGGTCCCGTCCAGCGTGAGAGCAGCGTTTCGGCGTCGGGCGCACGGGCGTGAAGTTTGCTGCGTAGCGGCTGTGACGGGACGTTCTTTAGATTCAAAATGTCCCGTTACAGCCGATGGATGTTTTGTCGCCGCCGGTGTGCTATGCTCAACGGCCAAATTCTGAGAGAGCGCCTCGTCCCGGCTCCGGGCTCCGTACTCTCGACTGGCAAGCGCTGTTCTGCAGGCGCTTTCTAAGACCTAACGAGACGGAAACCAATTGGGCGTAGTGTCGCCACTTCCACGCTGGGGCGTGGAGTTCCCCCTACATTCAGGCTTGCGCGCCCCTTCTCCCAATCGGAGTATCCGTGAGGATTCACGACGAAGGGAGAAGATGGACAATGTTCACAACGATCACGAAGTTGCAAGCGCGTAACTGGGCGATGTGTTCGCTCATCTCGGGCACTCTTCTGTTTGCATCGTGGGCCCAGGCAGACACAACCAAGGATTTTGTAATCACACAAAAAACCGCCAACGCGGCGAACGATCTGACCGTTGCTTTCAACAATGTTGGGCTTGTGCCTATGTCCGCCATCATCAAGGACAACATGGGAAACGCAATCGGCAAGTTCAATATGGCGAAGGTATCGCCGGCAGGGAGCTCGACGATCGTCTACACAAACCCGGTCGACAACATGGGAAATGCGATCAGCGTATTTCAGAACTACACGACAACGCTGACGGTACAGTCCAAGGGCACGGGCGCCACGATGAAGGGATTCAACTGGCAGAAGGGTCCCAGTTCCTATTCGATGGGCGCCGGCGTGAACATTGCGAATAGCGTCGCGCTGCTTTCCCCGGATGTGGATCTGATTCAGAATCCCCTGGCCGGGACTGCGGCGATTAACTTTGGGAACGAGGGCGACGACTATCTCTTTCTGACCAACATCAAGGTATTCACCGAGCTGACGGCCACGCAGGGAGACAGCTTCGACGCGAATGGGAACTTCATTACGTCAGGTCTGCCCTCTTCGCCGAACTTCATGCAGTCCAGCCTGGAGCTGACGCCCGGCGAGCTCGAGTTCCCGGACATCAATCTCCCGGGCTACATGGATGACGGCAGCTATGTTGTCGTGCTCTTCGACGTCGAGTACAGTCCGGACGGAAGCCTGAGCGACGCGGTGAACCTGGGCCAGCTGTTCTACTCCACCAACCAGCCGGTGCTGACGCCCGAGCCGGACGCGGCCCTTCTGCTGGCGACTGGGCTGGGCATGCTTGTGATCGCAAAATCGAGGCGACTTAACTTACGCAAATAGATGCCAAGGCGCAAGGCTTCGCAATTCGAAGGAGCGGAGGTCAGATCTGGAGATTGAATCCTGTTGATCGGCTCGCCGGCTGTTGTTAGCGTTGGAGGCTCAAGCAGTTCGGAGGCTGGGAGAGACGGGGCAAAACTATTCGTCGAGTATGTGACTTGGAGCTGTCTATGAAAAAGACTGTTGCGGTAGATCCTGCGTCTGCACAAATCGATGCGAAGATCAACGAACTTGGGGATTGGCGCGGCAAGACGCTGGCGAAGGTGCGTGAAATGATTCACGCGGCAGATCCGGAGATCGTAGAAGAGTGGAAGTGGGCGAAGGCGAGCTCGCCTGGGACGCCTGTGTTCTCGCACGGCGGGATTGTGTGCACGGGAGAGACCTACAAGAGCGCAGTGAAGCTGACGTTTGCCAAAGGCGCTTCGTTGCCGGATCCTGCGGGGCTGTTCAACTCGAGCCTCGAGGGAAATGTGCGGCGTGCGATTGATATTCACGAAGGCGAGAAGGTGAATGAGAAAGCGCTGAAGGAGCTGATTCGCGCGGCGGTGGCGCTGAATCTGCAGAGCAAGGCGAAGACGCCGCGGGCTGTAAAGCGCTAGAAGGTCCGCGTCCCGAGCGTAGAATTTGCGTGAGGGCGAAGAAGATGAAAACGGCCTACAAAAAGATCAGTGTGGAACTCGTCGTCTTCGCAGAGGATGCGGATGCAGTTGTCGCCGAGTTGAGCTCTGCCATCGACCGGATGGAAGAGGAGCATACGATCTTCGGTGGAGAGATTGAGACGGCCGCTGTTCAGCACAGCGGGGAACGCCGGAGATCGGCGCTGGCGCACACGCGCGAGGCTGGGGAAACGGCGGTTGGCGCAATCAGGAACGCAGGCGGCACCGTGGCGAGCGCTCTCAGAAAAGTTATCTGACACTACGGCGGAGTGATCTCAGCCTTTCACGTATGCGAGCTTAGCGGCGACTTTGCCATCTCGAACGGTGAAGACATCTACGCCGCGCAGGTGCCACGGTTGCCCGTTGCGGATTTTGCGATAGACCCAGAGCACGACGGCGCGGTCTCCGGAGACAATCACGTCTTCGGCGTCGAAGTGGGCGTCAGGATTGCGCGCGAACCAGCCCCGCCAGAAAGCGACGACGGCAGCTTTGCCTGCGATGCGTTGGCCGTCAGGAGCGGGAGAGGTGTCCTCAAAAACGGTGTCATCGGTGAGCAAGGGCTCGAGGGCGTCGGCGTCGTGGCGGTTGAAGGCATCGTTGAAGCGGTCGATGACGATGCGAGTGTTCTGCGAAGTCTGCTGTGAGGTCATAGGCGCGGTCGAAGGGGTGATCGTGTGTCGTACGGAGTGCTGAGAGAAGAAGACGAGCGCTGCTACGAGAAAGAGTGCGTATTCAGCTGGTGCGATTCGCATGAGATTGCCTCCGCAGGATGATTGCGATGGCGAAGCACGAGAGAGAAATCAGGTGAACGCACTTGTGCTGCTGCGTACGTTGCGCTCAGTCGATGCGTGACAAGGCCGGAACTCAGGCTGCTGCCGGCCTGCCCGCGGGAACATCCTTCAGCATGCCGCGGAGCGTCTCGCGGAGCTCCGGAGAGCTTTTGTGTCCTTGAACGCTTACAGCGTGCAGTACTGCGGCGTCGAGCACTTCGTCTTCAGTGCCCGAGATTTGCAGTGTGCAATTGACGTCATTCGGAATGGCCCCACAGTCGATGTACTTTCTCGCCATAAATGCCTCCGGGGTGAGGCACGAAAGCATAATCCCTGGTTGTGCAACCTGCAATTTGTCTGGTAACGACTCCATCGGATGAAGTCTGCTCAGCTTGCGAAGAAGCGTTCAACGTCTGTGATGTCGTCGGTGCGGCGGTAGGGTGGGAGCGAGCCGAGGAAGGTGGCGCCGTAGCGGGTGGTGCGGATGCGGGAGTCGAGGAGCATGAGGACGCCGCGGTCGGTGAGCGAGCGGATGAGGCGGCCGAAGCCCTGCTTGAGTGCAATGACGGCTTGAGGGATTTGGAGGTCGTTGAAGGCGTTGCCGCCGGCGGCGGTGATGGCGTCGGTGCGGGCCTTCATGATGGGGTCGGAAGGGACGGCGAAGGGAAGCTTGTCGACGATGACGCAGGAGAGCTGCTCGCCCTGGACATCAATTCCCTGCCAGAACGACGACGTGCCGAAGAGGACGGCGTTCGGGGTTTCGCGGAACTGCTGGATGAGGACGTGGCGTGGGGCGGTGCCTTGAAGCAGGAGTGGGTAAGGGAGCTCGCAGAGGAGGCGGTCGTGGAGCTCGCGCATCTGCGAGTAGCTGGTGAAGAGGCAGAAGGCGCGGCCGCGGGTGATTTCGAGGACGCGGCGGATTTTTTCCGCGGCGTGCGGAAGGAAGTCGGGGTGGCGCGGCGGCGGGAGGTATTGCGGGAGATAGAGGAGCGCTTGTTTGGCGTAGTCGAAGTGCGAGGGGACGATGAGCTCTTTGGGGAATGGGATGCCGAGGCGTTTCTTGAGGTGCTCGAAGGAGGGTTTGTGTTCGGAGTCGGCGACGGTGAGGGTGGCCGAGGTGAGGATGACGGAGCTGTAGTTGGCGAAGAGGGTCTCGGCGAGGAGCTGGGAGACGTCGATGGGTGTGGCCTGGAGGTGGGTGTTCAAAGACCCAACCCATGACGACGAAGAAGCCGTCGTCATGAATGGGGCACCCGGATTTGTGGCTGGCTCGCGAGAATTGCGGGCGGTGTTGCGGAGGTTGGAGGCGGCGCGGCGCTCGATCCAGAAGACGGTGTTCGGATC
The DNA here is from genome assembly GCA_035944135.1 of Acidobacteriaceae bacterium. NCBI lineage: Bacteria > Pseudomonadati > Acidobacteriota > Terriglobia > Terriglobales > Acidobacteriaceae > Acidobacteriaceae bacterium. The sequence continues at coordinate 535,820 of DASZBM010000010.1, read as the reverse complement.
GGTGGCTTCGAGGAGGAATTTGAGGTGCGCGCGGATGTCGGCGGCGCGCTTGCGGAGGCCCGCGGCTTCTTCGACGTCGCGGAGGCGGTCGAGTTCGCCTTCGAGGCGTGTGAGTGCATTGACGGCGCCGAGGTAGGAGTCGCCATGAGATTCCAGGAAGTCGGCGCGGTCGGTGAACTCCATGCGGCCGGGCTGGGCGGTGGTGGTGGTCTCGGGGAGTGAAGAGAAGAAGAGGCGCGAGCGCTCGCGGAGGGTGGCGGTGGAGCTTTCGATGGCGGCGGAGCTGGCGCCTTTGGCGCGGAGCATGGACTCGGTGTCGCGGGCGAGCTCATCGAAGCGGTGGTTGGTGAGCGCGATGCCGAAGTACTGTGAGGCGACGTCTTCGAGTTCGTGGGCTTCGTCGAAGATGACCGCGGCGGCTTCGGGGAGGATTCCGGCATCGGGGGCGCCGGCGGCCTGCTGCTTGATGGAGAGGTCGGCGAAGAAGAGATGGTGGTTGACGATGACGAGGTCGGACTCGAGCGCCTTGCGGCGCATCTGGGTGATGAAGCAGGGCTCCCAGTTGGGGCAGGTCTGGCCGAGACAGACCTCGGAGCGCGCGTCGAGCTTGTGCCAGAGCGCGGAGGATTCGGGGAGGTCATCGATCTCGGCGCGGTCGCCGGTTTCGGTGGTGTGCTCCCACTGGAGGATGGTGTGGAACTGCGAGATGTCGTCGAGGCCGGAGAGGATGGGGTTGTCGCGGAGGGCGTAGAGCTTCTGCTTGCAGAGGTAGTTGGCGCGGCCCTTCATGTAACAGACGCGGAGCGGGCCGGAGTCGGCAAGGACGGATTCGAGGAACGGGATGTCCTTGAAGTAAAGCTGCTCCTGCAGATTTTTTGTGCCGGTGGAGATGATGATGCGCTGCTTCTCGTTGCGGGCGCGGCGGAGTGCGGGCAGAAGATAGGCGAGGGTTTTGCCGGTGCCTGTGCCGGCTTCGATGATGAGATGGCGGCGGTCGGCGAAGGCTTGCTCGATGGCCTTGGCCATGGCGTATTGGCCGGGGCGGTGCTCGAAGGCGAGGGAGGACCGGGCGAGGATGCCGCCGGGGGAGAAGAAGTCGTGAAGGGATGGGAGCTTCGCCTCCGCGGCCGCTTCGCTGACGGGGGTCTTGCGGTCGACTTCGATGTTGGTGAGGGGCGGCACGCGGTAGGTCTATGATAATCGCCGTTTATTCGCCCGCGGGTCTAGGCCCTCAACCACGACTGGGACCGCGGACGAATCGAGCGACGAAATAGACGGCGGTCGCGAACATCAGGAGGATCTGAACGAGCAGCAGAAGCCATCCGGCTCCATGAAGCAATCGCACTATGGTCTTTGGGGCGAGGAAAAGTGCTGCGATCAGAGTGAGATAGATAACCCAAGCGCTAATGAGTACTTGTTTGAAGTGTGATGGACGTGGATTGCGTAGAGCATCATCGACTGAACGTGCCGGACTCTCCCGCCGTTTCGGTAAGTAGACACCCAAGTAGTACAAAACTGCGGTCCAGCAGACTCCAATCAACATCAGAAATCGAACAGTGGGGGTATCTCCGAAACGAGAGTGTCCGCGTGTCTTCTGGTAGCGGCGCATTCCTCCCCACAGGAAGACGGCACTCAGGGGACCGAGAACGCCGATTGCTCCCCCTTCTATTTGCGACAAGATTCCGGTGTCGTGGAGTAGAAGCGGTGAGAAGAGAAAGACTGTCAAGAGACACGTAAAAGCTGCGGACACTCCGAAGAGCACAGCCGCAGAGTTGCTGGTGATCCATTCATCGCTAATCCGGCTCCAAAACCATCTGAATCCCATCGCTCAGAAGTATGCATTGGAATTTCGGAGTGTGTCATTCATCTTTTGTGTGTACGAACCGACCGCGGAAAGCATGCCATTCGTCGGCGGTGAGCTCCCAGATTTCTGCAGGGAGGTGGCCGCAGACGAAGGCGTGGTCGGGCTCGATGGCGACGAGGCGCATGCCGGTCTTCTCAGAAATGCGGCGCGAGGCGAGGTTGCCGACGGCTTTGGGGACGCGGAGGCGGGTGAAGCCGAGGGTGTCGAACCAGAAGTCGTTGGTGGCGATGACGGCTTCAGTCATGATGCCGCGGTTGTGAAATTCGGGGGCGAGCCAGAAACCGCGGTTGAGGTCGTCGCCGCGGGAGAGAGTGATGGAGCCGATGATCTGGTCTGGTGCGGATTTTAGGCGGAGGGTCCAGTTCCATTCGTCGCCGCGCTGCATGGCGGGGAGCATGCGGTCGCGCCAGTGGTTGAGGACGCCGTCGGGTGGGAAGGGCCAGGGGACGCCGGCGTTGAGGAACTGCACGATCTCCCATTGCGGGAAGATGCGCTGGACCTGCTCGGCGTCTTCGAGGCGAATGGGTGTGAGCAGGAGACGGGTGGTTTGGAGGGTGGGCGTCATGCCTCTCCGACGCGCTCGCGTTGGCCGGAGTGCCAGCTCTTGAAGGCGGCGTCGAGGATGTGCTGGTTGTGGACACCTTCGGTGCCGGGGCCGAGGAATTGTTCTTCGCCGCGTAGGGCCTGGGCGAAGTTGTCGATCATGCGGGTGTAGGCGTCTGCGTTCGAGACGGTGTTGGTGTTGACGTGGGCGCCTTTGCGGCGGAGGACGACATCGACGGGGTGGTCGACGGTCATGCCGTTTTCGGCGATGAGGACGCCTTCGGCGCCGACGATTTCGATCTGCGTCCGGTACTGGGCGCGGGCGGAGACGTTGACGCTGGCGAGGACGTTGTTGGCGAACTCCAACTGCATGGAGGCCGAGGCTTCGACGGCGCCGGAGTGGGCGTCCTGTGTGGCGATAGTGGAGACGCTCTTTGCGCGAGTGTTGTCCAGGATGAAGCGGAGGGTGTCGATGCAGTGGACGCCGACATCGCCGATGGGACCGCCGGCGGCGAGGGTGGGATCTGTGATCCAGGGGCGACGGGAAAATTGCGCGGCGTAGTTGAACTCGGCGTGCGCGGTGCGGGGATCGCCGATCTCGCCGGCGGCGACGCGGGAGCGGATCTGCTGGATGGCGTGGGCCCAGCGGTAGTGGTGCGCGACTCCGAAGAGGACGCCTGCGGCGTTGGCACCGGCGAGCATGGTGTCGGCATCGGCGGCGTTGGAGGTGAGCGGCTTTTCGCAGAGGACGGGCTTTTTGTGGGCGAAGGCGAGCTGCGCGTCGGCGAGATGAAGGGCGTCGGGGCTGGTGATGAAGATGGCGTCGATGTCGGGCGAAGAGCAGAGGGCTTCAGGAGATGGGAAGGCGAGGAGGCCGTGGGCGGCGGCATCGCGGGCCGCTTTGGCGGGGTCGCGGCGATGGAAGCCGACTAGCGTGGCGTGCTGGCAGTTGCGGAACGAAGGGACAAGGCGGAAGGCGGCGTGGTAGCCAAAGCCGAGAATGCCGAAGCGAATGGGTTGCATGGGGGTCCTGTCGCGCGGTGAGTGTGCGAGTGCGCCGCGTGCGACCATGGTAAGCGAACGGGATTGAGGATTTTATGGCACCGAAGCGCGATCAGAAAAAGAGGATGGGCAAGAAGCATCGGCAGGCGAGCACGCGGCCGCGCAAGGGGAAGGCTCCGCGGACGGGCGCGCAGATGGCGAATGTTGCGCCGAAGAAGCGCAAGGCGTTGAGTACGAAGAAGGCAGCGGAGGCGAAGGCGGCGAGGACGCCGAAGCGCAGCCCGGAGCGCGAGCGGACGGTTCGGCTGGATGGTGCGCGGACGGAGCGCGGGGCATCGGCGAGCCGCGGCCACGGATCGGAACTGCGGGCGGAGCAGGATGAGCGCGAGAGCGGCTATGTGGAGGCACGGAAGGCTAAGGCGACACTGCGGCTCGGCGGTGCAGGAAGCCGTCACGGAGAGCGCGAAGACCGTGAGTTGGAGAACCTGGCGAACGAGCTTCTCGAAGCGACCGAGGGGGCTTCGCACGACGCGGCGGAGATGCCACTGGTGGCGATCTGCGGAAGACCGAATGTGGGCAAGTCGACGCTGTTCAACAGGATTACCGGGACGCGACGGTCGATTGTGGGCGACGAGCCGGGCATTACGCGCGACCGCATCTATGGCGAGACGGAGTGGGCCGGGCGCGTGGTGCGCATTGTCGACACGGGCGGCGTGGTGCCGGATGATGAAGCGCTGATCCCGGCGGAGATCTTCCGCCAGGCGCGCGTGGCGCTGGATGAGGCGGACGCGATTGTGATGGTGGTGGACGGGCGGACGGAGCTGGCGGCGCCGGATAGGGAGCTGGCACGGCTGCTGATTCGCAATGGGGGCGCGAGGCCGCTATTTCTGGCGGTGAACAAGATGGATTCGGCGGAGTTGGAAGCGGGCGCAGAGAACTTTCGCACGCTGGGTTTCCGACATGTGTTGCCGATCTCGGCGGAGCATGGGATTGGCGTGGCGGATCTGCTGGATGATGTTTGGGCCGCGCTGCCTCCGGAGACGGTGAGCGAAGAACCGACAGAGAACATGGAGGGGTTCGAGGAGCACGCCGAGGAAGACGAGGGTGATGCGATCGCGGAGGCTTCGCTGAGTGGAAATGGCGAGAAGCCGCGCGAGCGGAAGTTGAGGACGCACGGCGAGCACGTGCAGCGCGAGACGAAGGTTGCCATTATTGGGCGACCGAATGTGGGCAAGAGCACGCTGCTGAATGCGCTGACGGGAACCGATCGAGCGATTGTGAGCCCGATTGCGGGGACGACGCGCGATGCGGTGGATGAGGTGGTGCATCGCGGCGGGCATGATTTCCGGTTTATCGATACGGCCGGGATTCGGCGCAAGGGTAAGACGAAGTTGATGGCGGAGAAGCTGAGCGTCGTGATGAGCCGCAAACATCTCGAGGCTGCGGATGTCGCTCTGCTGATGATCGACGCGACGGAGGGCGTGACAGGGAGCGATGCGACGATTGGCGGCTACGCACATGAGAGCGGGCGCAGCGTGATCATCGTGATCAACAAGTGGGATTTGATGACGGAGGTTGGCGCAGACGGGAAACGCTTGTTCGATGGAAAGGCGCCGGCGGATAAGAAAGTCTATGAGCAGCAGGTGAGGGATGCGCTGAAGTACCTGGATTATGCGCCGGTGTTGTTTGTGTCAGCGGCGGAGTCGAAGGGCGTCGAGGAGATCTTCAAGAAGGTGGAACTGGTCGCGAGGGAGCGGCGGAAACGGATCTCAACAGGGGCGATGAACCGGTTCCTGGACCAGATTGATTTCCAGCGCGCGAGCGTGCCGATGAACCGGCGCGTGAAGATTTATTACATGACGCAAGCGGCGGTGGCTCCGCCGACGTTTGTGCTGTTCACGGACCGCGATGTGAAGCTGCACTTCAGCTATGAGCGCTTTCTCGCGAACGAGATTCGGGCGGCGTTCCGGTTTATTGGAAGCCCGATCTGGTTCAAGGTAAGGGCGCGGAATAAGAAGCGGGCGGAGTAATGGTTTCGAGGGTTCCTTGGCGATCCGCCGCAAAATGCCCTTGACGCAAAGGGCGCAAAGGTAAAGCGCGCGAAGGTGCGCCACGGCGGTGTTGCCGGGTCTAGCTGTCCTTGCGGTAGAGCATGTCGCGCATGACTTTGCGGCGCTCGGCGTTGGCTTCGGCGAGGGCTTTGCCCTGGAAGCCGCTGGCCGAGGCGCGTGAGGCAGCTTCAGCTTCCGGTGTGCTGCACTCGGGGCAGCGGTTGGCGTAGCCGGGCTTGTTGGGGCGCAGTTCGAACTCCTCTCCGCAGAGGACACAGGTTTTGATCGGGAACGGCATAGGTCGATTTTAACGCGTGTCTATACGGGTGGTGAAGTGTACAAAGCGGGCGACCAGGCCTGCGGCGAACGGGTGGGCAGGACAGGGGCGGGTGGCTCCACAAGGAGCTGACCGAGAAGCGGATAGCGGCCACCGAGGAAGAAGATGGCGTAGGCCTGCAGGAACGTAAAGAGGAAGCCGAAGAGGCATATGATGCCGACGGCTATCACGACGAAAAGTGCGAGGGCGAGGATGACCCAGCCGCCAATCATTCCTGCGCGAGCGCCGGCGCCGGCGGTGTGAAGAGCGGCCCAGAGGCCGTACCCAACGCCGGCAAGCGGGCCGCCGGTGATGAGGCCCAGAACGACGATCAGGATCTCTGAGACAAGCACGCCGGCCATCGTGAGGCAGAACCGGAGCAGAAGATAGAGCGCGACCGGGCCGGGTTCAGTGCGAACGAGTGCGAGGACGCGACGCACGGTTTCGCGGAGGGGTGTGCCTTCGAGAGCCATGGAGGGCAGAGCGAAGTCCCGCAGAAGGACTGTCGCGATGCTGAGTGCGAGCACGACGAGTGCAAAGAGGACGGCGAGCGTGAAACCGATGAGGACGAAGCCGACGATGTGCGAGTTGTCGCCGTGGGACTGCTGCGTGACGGCGTGGATGACGTAGAAGACGCCCGGAACGAGGATGGGCGCGATACAGGCGAAGGCACCGACGAAGAGCAGGATCTTCAGGCCCATCCAGCGCCAGGTGGCAGCCCCGTAGCGGCGCCATATGGGAGCGACTGTAGTCTCGCTGCGCAGGACGACATGGAAGATGGTGAACTGCAGCCGTGAGGAGAGATAGAAGAAGACGAGACCGATGAGAAGACCGACGATGGCGGCGATGACGATGATCATGATGATCGCCGCGGTAACGGGCATCGAGGGGCTTCCGCCACCGGCGTGCGAGTTGTGGAACGGCGGCGAGAAGGAGAAGCTGCCGCTCATCATCTCGGCGAAGAAGGCGACGGCGGCGATCTTGAAGAAGAGACGCGGGTCGCGCGGACCGAGCAGGAGACGGCGGGTGTGTTGCCAGGCGGGAGTGATGGCGTCGGTGGCCAGAGAGCGGTGTCATGCTGCACCTCTTTGTCGAATAGCCCAGACTGATATACGGCGAAGAGCTCTGATGGGTTCCCCGCGCGCTAAACGTATGCTGTACCGGGGCTTAGCTCAGGCCGATGGCGGCGGGTAAGGAGGGTAATAGGAAGGATTCCATGGCTGCGGGACGGCCGGCTGTGGAGGCGGCGTGGAGCGCGCGAGCAGTTCCCCAAGCAGTGGATAGCGGCCGGAGAGGAAATAAATCGAGTAGGACTCGAAGAAAGTGAGCAGCGATCCAAGGCCGATGACCATGACGTAAACAAGGAGTACGAGGAAGAGAACGATTCCAAGAGCGATGGCGAGGCCAATGAGCACTGCAGTGGGAACGCCCACGAGATGCAGAAGGAAGCCGATCAGCAGAGCGACAAGGCCAACGACCACGAACACCAGGAACATGACGATCTGGAGTGCGAAGTTGAGCGCCATGTAGCCAACGAAACCGAGCACAATCTTGAGCAGGCAGTAGAGGGCGAACTGGCCGGGTTCGGCGCGGACGAGCCTGCCGAAGCGGCGAAAGGCTTCACCGAGCGGGATGGACTCGAGCGCCAGCGACGGGACGATGAAGTCGTAGCCGAGTGAGCCGAGGAAGTAGAGAAGGATGAAGATGGCGTAGACGCCGAGGAATCCGCCGTAGAAGGTAACGAAGAACTCTGGCGGCGGCATCTGGCCGGGCTTGAGCGCGGACATGGAGCGCATGAGCTCGAGGAGGCTACGGCCGTAGGCCGCGATGGGGAGAGCGAAGGCGGCGGTGATTGCAAACCCTGCAACCACTTTGAGCCATGTCCATGAGGCATAGACGCTGCGGTGCTTGCGCCAGAGCGGAGCGATGAATTGCTCGCGATTAAGGACGACCTCGAAAAAGGCAAACTGCAGACGTGAGAAGAGAACGAAGAGGAAAAGAAAAACTGCGGTGAATACGGTACAAGCCGTGATGAGCGCGACGGCGAATGGCTCGCCAGCACGATGTGCGGCAGGCAGAAACATCAGGTAGACAAGTGGGAAAGGCAGAAAGAGATTGCCGGCGGTGGCAAGATAGCCCGTTGCACAGAGCTTCCAGGTGCGGCCTCTCATAAAAGGAGAAAAGAGGATGAGCCTGGTGCGCGAGAACGATGGCGAGATGCAGTCGGCTGCGCTGAGTGGAGACATGGTTGGTTACGCGCAGCGTAGCACGCAGCTCATCCGGGAGCTACAGGTTTTTCCCGGCAAATTGCCTGCATCCGGATGTGGCGGCGAATCGGGCGGGCGAGAGTGCACGTCATTGGAGATGCCGAGAGCTATAGTGCTGTCATATGTATTTCCCTTTGAGCGCGCGTAAGGCGTTTTTCTGCTGTGTATTGGGAACAGTTCTGAACTGTAGTTCGAATACAAGTTTTGCGCAGCAAGGCGCGAGCGGCATGGCGGGTATGAATATGCCGGAGATGAAGCCGATCCCGGCGCCGGATCAGCTCCCCGTTCCGCAGCGTATGACGGGAATTGGGAACAGCCACATCAAAATCACGGCGACACCGGAGGCACAGGCGTGGTTCGACCAAGGTTTGAGCCTGGAGCATGATTTCTGGGACTACGAATCGGCAAAGGCGTACGAGCAAGGCATCCGAGTGGATCCGAACTGTGCGATGTGCTACTGGGGTTTGTTTCAGATTGAAGGGTTTCGAGACCGGATGCCGACGCGCAACTACGGCTTGGCAGCGCTTAAGCAGGCGAGCCGGTTGAAGGCGCAGGTGAGCCCGGCGGAACAGCTGTACATCGAGGCAGCTGAGGCGGAGTCGCCGGCCAAGGAGGGGCAACATCCCGAGGTGGCGATCCTGCGGAAGCTGGTGGCGCTGGATCCGCAGGATGTAGAGGCGCGGATCTTTTTGGCCGGTGCGTTGATGGATGGCTTCGACGACAAGAATGAGCCGAAGGCCGGAACGCGCGAAGGAATTTTCATTCTGCAAGGCGTGCTGCGCGACGCGCCGAACGATTCGGCGGCGAACCACTACTGGATTCATGCGATGGAGCCGGGCAATTATCCGGAGCGCGCGATTGAGAGCGCCGAGAAGCTGGCGAGCCTGGCGCCAAACTCGGGACACATGGTGCACATGCCGGGACATATCTACTACCGCGTGGGAGACTACGCGACGGCAGAGCACTGGTTTGCGGCGTCGATGGAGGTGGACGAGCGTTACATGCGCGAGCAGCACGTGAGTCCTGATGATGACTGGAATTACGTGCACAACATGATGTACGCGATCGCCAACCTGATGGAGCAAGGCAAGCTGGCGCAGGCGAATGCGCTTTCGGACCGGCTGGGCAATGCGCGCGGACAGCTTTCGACGACGCTGTACATCTGGTCTTCACGAGACGACATGGCGCGCATCAACAATCGGCTGCCGGTGGCGCTGCGGATGGGAGACTGGGAGGGCGTCGTGAAGCTGCTCGATGCCGAGAAAATTCCGGCGCAGGAGAGCTCGAAGAATCTGCGGGCTCTTAGCGCAGCACTGCGCGAGTATGCGGCTGGCATGGCGGCGGTGGACGGGAACGATCTCGCTGCGGCGAAGGCAGCTTCCGACGCGATGGATGCGGGATTGTGGCGCGCGGAGAGCACGCAGGGCGACAAGATGAAGATGGGAGACTCGGCGACGAAGCATGATGATGCCAGCAAGCCCGCAACGATGCCCATAATGCCGGATGCCGATTCGGAGCCGATGTTGAAGGCGATGCGTATCGCGTCGCTGGAACTGCGGGCGGCGATCTTGATCAAGGATAAGAATCTGTCGGAGGGCAAGGGCCTTTTTTCGGAGGCTGCGCGGCAGGAAAAGGCGTTGGGGTACCACGAACCGCCGGGATATGTTCGCCCTGTGGCGGAGACCGACGGCGACGCGCTGTTGAAAGCCGGTGACTACGCAGGCGCGAAGGCAGCATTCCAAGCAGCGCTTGTTGAGCGGCCGAACTCGGGGTTTGGGCTGTATGGGCTGGCTCGAGCTGAGGACCTTGGTGGAGACAAAGTGGCGGCGAAGCGGGATTATGAGGCCTTCCTGAAGGCGTGGAAAGCCGCAGATCCGGCGCTGCCGCAATTGGCGGAAGCACGCAAGGCATTGAACGTGCAGGTGGCGTCAGGACGCTAAAAAGCCTAGATGGCTTGAGCGGTGACGGCTGGGGCTGAGGATGCAGCCAGCCACTCGTTCCATGCGTTGAGGGCGCGTTCGCACTGGATGCGATGACGCTCTTTTTTGTCGCGGATCTTCTTGCGGAGATCGTCTTCGAGTGGCGGCAGGAGGTCGAAGGTGATGTTGGCGGGCTGGAAGTGCTTGCTTTCAGCGTGCGTGATGTAGTGCGTGAGTGAGCCGTTGGCGGTTAGCCGTGGCGGAGGTGTGGGCCGTTCGCCACGCGCGAGAGCGGCGGCGAAGCGTCCGGCGAGGAGGCCGGAGGCGATGGATTCGGTGTAGCCTTCGACGCCGGAGAGCTGGCCGGCGATGAGGATGTTGGGGTGCTGCTTGAGTTGCAGTGTTTCAGTGAGCAGCGACGGTGCGTGGATGTAGGTATTGCGGTGGATCTGGCCGTAGCGCAGGAAGGTGGCGTTCTCGAGGCCGGGGATGAGGCGGAGGACGCGGGCTTGCTCGCCGAACTTCAGGTGGTTCTGGAAGCCGACGAGGTTGTAGCTGTCGGCGCGGAGATTTTCCTGGCGGAGCTGCACGACAGCGTAGGGCCACTTGCCGGTGCGCGGGTTGGTGAGGCCGGCGGGCTTCATTGGGCCGAAGCGGAGGGTGTCGCGGCCGCGGCGGGCGGTTTCTTCGATGGGCAGGCAGCCCTCGAAGTACTGCAGCTTGGCGGAAGTCCCTGTGGGGATCTGTTCCCATTCTTTGGATTGGACTTCTTCGGCGGAGGTGAGGGCGTCGAGGAAGCGGTCGTACTCCTCTTTGGTGAAGGGACAGTTGATGTAGTCGGCGGTGCCTTTGTCCCAGCGCGCGGCGAAGTAGACCTTGTCCATGTCGATGGTGGAGGCGTCGACGATGGGCGAGATGGAGTCGTAAAAGGCGAGGTGGTTGGCGCCGGTGAGGCGCTGGAGTTCGGCGGCGAGCGGCGAGGAGGTGAGCGGGCCGGTCGCGAGAATGGTGATGGTATCCGGATCGTCCTCGTGGAGTTGCATGATCTCTTCGCGCTGGATGGTGATGCGCGGGTTGCGCTCGAGTTGCTCGGCGACGCGGCGTGAGAACTCGATGCGGTCGACCGCGAGCGCGTGGCCGGCGGGGACGGCGGAGGCGTCGGCTGCAGCGAGGAGGAACGAGTTTGCCCGGCGCATCTCCTGTTTCAGAAGCCAGGGCGCGGTGTTCTCGGACTCGGACTTGAGGGAGTTGGAGCAGACGAGCTCCGCGAAGTCGGCGGTCTGGTGGGCTTCGGTGGAGCGCAGCGGGCGCATCTCCGAGAGTGTGACGTTGCAGCCGAGTGCGGCGGCCTGGAGAGCGGCTTCGGGGCCGGCGAGTCCGCCCCCGATGATGTGGATATGCTTCATGCTCCTCTAGGATAGGTCGTTCTGAGCGGCGAGGGCAGTTAACGCGTCGCCCGAGAGGCGCATGATGCGCCATTCGGTTTGCATGCGGGCGCCGAGGCGATGGTAGACGGCGATGGCGGGTTCGTTCCAGTCGAGGACGTCCCACTCGAGGCGCGGGCAGTCTTCGTCGATGGCGATGCGCGCGAGGTTTGTGAGCAAGGCGCGGCCAATTCCCTTTCCGCGCAGCGCGGGTGTGACGTAGAGGTCCTCGAGGCGGATGCCGTGGTGGCCGAGCCAGGTGGAGTAGCTGTTGAAGAAGAGTGCGAAGCCGGCGGGGGTGGTGGCGGTGTCTTCGATGAGCTCGGCGATGAGGGTGCGGAAACGGATGGGTAAGTTGAGCGCGGTGCCGTCGGGCGCGAGGGAGAAGCCGTCGCGGAGGAGATCGGCTTCGGTCGCAATGACGGCCTCGGGCTCGCGCTCGTAGATGGCAAGCTCGTGGATGAAGCGGAGCATCGTGGGGACGTCAGCGGGCGTGGCGGGACGGATATTGATCATGAAACGAGATCGTCTGCGTTAGTGGCTGGTTTGGATTGGGGCAGCAATAGGAGCGAGCCGGATCTCGAAGGTGTCGAGAGATTTGTTTGTGGCGGCCCAGCGAACCTTGCGCAGCTCAATGGTCGCGCCTTTGAGTTCATCCTGGCCGAGGTCGCGAACGTCGTAGTAGAGCCACCCAGCTTCAGTAGCGTGCGGCGCAATGGTGGATGTTTTGAAGCCGAAGTCCGCATCGTCGAGACGAATCTGGTTGTCAACAGGCTTTGGCTTCTTGTGAATGATGATTGGAATAGGCGTCGTTGGAATCTCTTGCTTGCGAGCCGGCCAGATGCCGCGATCGAGTTCTTCCGGTGTCGCAGCGTTTTCCTCGGTATCGTTAGCAGCCACGAAGAGAATGCGCGCGTCGTCGAGCGAAAGGGGCTGCGAAGAGTCGTTGGTGACGATGATGCGGATGGGCATAAAGCCATGGCCGAGGTAGTCGAGGCGGGTATGCGGCGCGGTTTCCTTGGTGTCGCCGGGGTCGGCAGCGATGGTGATCTGCTCGTGCGTGTCGTGCGCCGGGTACTGCGCGGCTGGAAGCGGCGGGGGGGCCTTGCGGGGCTTGTCGGCGTGAGCGGCGAGCGGTGCCGCCAAGATGAGAGTGATGAGGAGCCGCAACTGGAAAGACATACCGTTGAATTATCCTCTGGGGAATGCGACGCGAGCAAAGTGAGATGGTATGCGGCGTGAGCGCCGGTGAGCGTGCGCCATGATGTGGCTCTATAGCGCGCTGCTGATGACGGCCCTGGTGGTGAGCTCTCCGTGGTGGATTGCACGGATCCTCACGACCGAACGCTATCGGGAGGGCATCTCTGAGCGCCTGGGGAATGTTCCACAGCGGTTGCGGGAGGCTGTCGCGGGGTTTGCCGAGCAGCGCCGCGTGGTTTGGGTGCACGCGGTCAGCGTGGGCGAGGTGCTAGCGGCATCGCGGATGGTGCGCGAGTTGGAAACGGCCTTAGGCGAGCAGGACGAGCGCTGGCGCGTGGTGGTGTCGACCACAACTCGAACGGGTCAGGCGCTGGCCAGGGAACGTTTCGGGGCGGATCGGGTTTTTTATTTTCCGCTGGACTTCGCCTTTGCCGTGCGGCCGTATCTGCGGCTGTTGAATCCCGCTGCGCTGGTGCTGATGGAGAGCGAAATCTGGCCGCGCGTGCTGCGCGAGTGCCGCCGTGCAGAGGTCGTGGTGATGGTGGTGAATGCGCGAGTGAGCGACCGGTCATTTGCGCGTGGGATGACGGTGCGCAGGGTGTGGGGACGCGTGCTGGCGCAGGTAGACCTATGGTTGACGCAGAGCGAGGAGGATGCGCGCCGGCTGGTCGAAATGGGAGCGAATGCAGAGGTCGTGCGGGCGATTGGGAACCTGAAGTATGACGTCCGTGCACGCAAGGAAAGCAAGGTTGCGGCGTTGATCAAAGAGGCTGCTGCGGGAAGACAGATCGTCGTGGCAGGGAGTACGACGGACGATCCGAGCGGAAAGCGAGCTTCGTGGGAAGAGTTCGCGGTGCTTCATGGATGGCGAAAGGGGGCAACTCACGCACCGATAGGGGCTTTGCTGGTGCTCGCACCCAGGCACCCCGAGCGGTTTGCGGCGGCGGAAGCTGCCGCGTTTGAATTTCGCTATGCGCTGGTGAGTAAGTGGCTGGCACGCGAGACGATCGGAGTCAAAAGCGATAAGCCGCGCGAGGTCGTGATCCTGGATACGATCGGTGATCTTGCCGCGGTGTATGGAGTGGCGGACGTTGCCTTTGTGGGAGGAAGCCTTGTGAAGCGCGGCGGCCACAATCCGCTGGAGCCTGCGCAGTTCGGCGTGCCGGTGGTGATTGGACCGTCGTACGAAAATTTTCGGGACATCGTTTCCACGATGCAGAAGGCGAACGCGATTCGGGTCGTGGAGAACCGCGACGAGTTGCGGGAGACACTTGTCGAACTGCTTTCGAACCGCAAGGTTGCGCAAGCTATGGGCGAGAGAGGACGCGTCGTATTTGAGAAGCAGCAGGGCGCCACCCGCCATGCAGTGCGCGTTATTGTGGAGGTGTTGCGGGGAGGCACGCCGTGAGTGCACGCAGGCCGTGGGCGTGGCCGCTGGTTCCGCTGTATCGCGCGGTGATCGCGCTGAAGGATGGGCTGCGAAGGGCCGGTCTGCTGAAAGTTCGACGACTGGAACGGCCGGTGGTGAGTGTGGGCTCGATCTCGGCTGGCGGCGCGGGCAAGACTCCGGTAGTGATTTCGCTGGCGAAGATGCTGCGGGCGCGCGGGTGGGACGTGGATGTGCTCTCGCGCGGGTACGGGCGAATTGGGCACGGAGTGGAGTGGGTCGCTGCGATGGGAGATCGCACAGCAGAACGATATGGCGATGAGCCTGTGGTGATTGCACGGGCGACGGGTGTTCCGGTTTGGGTAGGCGGAAACAGGTTCGCCGCGGGACGGGCGGCAGAGAGCGGCGTTGCGAGTGAAGTGCGCGGGGCCGATGCAAATCATAACCATAACCACGTGGATGGCGAGGCGACGAGTCAGCCATCGCGGAGTGTGAAGGCTGTCCACCTGCTAGACGACGGGTTTCAGCACAGGCAGTTGGCGCGCAATTTTGATGTAGTACTGGTGACGGCAGAGGACCTCGACGACACGCTGATGCCTGCGGGTAATCTGCGCGAGCGTTTTGGCGCCCTGCGGCGCGCGGATGCGATTGTGATTCGTGAAGACGAACTGGAAGACGTCAAGGAGCGCGCGTGGAAGCTGATGCGCGAAGGCGCACAGATGTGGGTTGTGCGAAGGAAGCTCGTCTTCCCTGCACCGCTGCTCGTCTTTACTGCAGGGCTGCGGCCGGTGGCGTTCTGCGCGATCGCGCGGCCGGAGGGATTTCAGGCGATGCTGATTGCGGCCGGCTGCGGCGTTGTGGACACGATCGTATTTCCAGATCACCATGCCTACGGGATGCATGACATGGAGAGAATCCTCGAGCTGGGACGCCAGTTGAATGCGACGGGCTTCGTGACAACAGAGAAAGACAACGTGAAGCTGACGAAGGCGATGTGTGAGCGGCTGGAGACGCTTGGGCCGTTGATGACGGTGGGGCTCGAGGCGGAGTTCGCGGACGCGAACGCGGTGGTGGGTGCGTTGGAAGCGCGGCTGGGAGAACAGCGCGCGTGAAGTTATCAAGGGCGGAGCAGGCGTGAGGTTACTAATTGTCCGGGTTGGGGCGCTCGGTGACGTGTTGCACGCGCTACCGGCGGCGGCCGCGCTGCGCAATGCGCAACCTGATTGGACGATCGACTGGGTCGTGGATCCGAGATGGGCGCCGCTGCTGGTGAACAGCGAAGGGCACGGAGAGATTGTGAACCGCATTCATCTCGCCGAGACAAAGATGTGGAGCGCGGCGCCGCTCTCTTGGAAGACGCTGCGCTCCATTGCGAAGCTGCGCAGAGAGCTGCGTAATGAGCGGTACGAGGTTGTGGTCGACATGCAAGGGACTATGCGGTCGGCGGTGATTGGACGTTTTGCGCGAGCGCGAGAGTTTGTTGGCTACGACAATCCGCGCGAGGCCGCGGCAGCTCATCTGTACCGGAGTACGCAGCGACGGATCGGCAAGCACATAGTGGAGCAGGGAGCGGGGCTGCTGGGTGCGGCATGCAACATTGCTTTGCAGCCCGCTGCCGTGAAGCTGCCGCACGAGCGCTGGGCGGAGGATTGGGCCGCGGAGTTCGTGGAAGATCGCAAGGTGTGTCTGCTGGCGGCCTCGGCCGGATGGGGAGCGAAGCAGTGGCCGGCAGAGCGCTATGGAGAGTTGGCGCGCGAGATCCGCGCGATGGGATACGTTCCGCTAGTGAATGCGCCGAAAAAGGATGATGCAGTGGCGGCGAGTGTTGTCGCGGCCGGTGATGGCGCGGCGGAGGCTGTGGTGTGCAATGTCGCCGGACTGATTGCGCTGATGCGGAGAACGTCGCTGCTGGTGGGAGGAGATTCGGGACCGACGCATCTGGCAGCGGCGCTGGGGATTCCATTGGTCGCGCTGTACGGGCCGACGGATCCGGCAAGGAACGGACCATGGGGATCAGGACCGATGCGCGTGATCCGCAGCGTCGGGTCGGTGACGAGTCACAAGCGTGTGGCGGAGATCGATGCGGGGCTAGCCAGGATCACGGTGGATGAGGTACTGCGTGAGGTGACTACCCTTGTGGGCTGAGCTGCAAAAACAGGTTCCTCGCCTGTGGTTCGGAATGACAAACAGGAAAAGCAGCCGCAACAGCAACAACAACACATCTGCGAAGATGGAGTGATGGCAACAGAGCGGAGGGGATGGCAGAAGATTGCGCGCAGGGCACGCGTGCCGCTGGGCTTTGTCGTCGCAGCCGTGTTCCTCATCTTTGCGCGCCCGACGTGGACGACGCTGGTAGTTGGGCTGGTGCTTGTGCTTCCGGGATTGTGGCTGCGTGGCTATGCGGCTGGGTATGTGAAGAAGAATGCTGAACTGACGCGCACGGGCCCATACGCATACACACGCAATCCGTTGTACCTGGGGTCGATGTCGATTGCAGCGGGGTTTGCGGTCGCTGCCGGCCGATGGTGGTTGGTCGTGCTGCTGATTGCGATGTTCCTTGCGATTTATGTGCCGACGATCCTGTCCGAAGAGGAATTTCTGCGGGGCACCTTTCCACAATTCGAGGAATATGCGCAACGCGTGCCCCGCCTGCTCCCACGGCTGACACCGGCGCGATTTGCAGACACGGAACGGGGGATGGGCAGGTTCTCGCACGAGCGGTACCGTCATCACCGCGAGTACAATGCCAGCATCGGTGCGGCTGCATTGTATGTAGCCCTTATTCTTCGCATGTGGCTGTACCGCGGGCATTTCTAGAGGCAAGGAGAGACGGCATTTTGAAGGCCTGGATGTGCTCGGCTCTACGAACCGTCTCCGCGCTTGGCGCGACCATGGCCGTGGCAGTTGGGCTGAGCGCACAGATTCTGTCGCGAACGCCCGCGCCGCAGAGGCCGATCCCTCCGTTGCAGCCGCCCGTTCCCGGATTCGAGTATCCCCAGCACCAGACCCTGACCTTTTCAGTTGACTGGCGCGTATTTACGGCAGGAATTGCAGTCTTTCACCTTGATCAGGTTGGCGAGACGATGAAACTCTCCGCGACCGCCGATACGATTGGCGCCATCAACATGCTGTTTCCCGTGGTCGATCGCTTCCAGTCAGGCTTCAATCTGCAGACCGGATGCTCGGGCGGATTCAACAAACAGATTCAGGAGGGCCGGCGGAAGATGGCGAGCGAGTTGATGTTCGACTACACGCGCGGCCGGCAGACGCAGAACGAGCGCAACCTGGTCAAGGGAACGGCAACGCACAAAGAGGCGAATATCCCTGCCTGTGTGGCAGATTCGCTTTCGGCCATCTTCTATGCGCAATCGCAGCCGCTGAATGTGGGGCAGACAATGTATTTTCCTCTGGCGGACAGCATGCGGACGGTGACGGTCGGGATGAAAGTTGAGTCGAAAGAAGAGATTAAGACACCCGCGGGCACCTTTCAGACCGTCAAAGTGCAAGCGACTGCCGATGAGGGCGTGGTGAAAAACCGCGGCCAGATATGGATCTGGTACACGGACGACACGCGCCATTTACCGGTGCAGATGCAGGCGCGGCTGTTCTGGGGAACGATTACGTTTCACCTGCAGTCAATTGAACAGAAGTAAGGCGCCGGTTGGTCCGGCGCCGGAGACGAGAAGGGCATGAGCGAGCAAAGCGAAGAGCTGGAACGGCTGACCGAGGAGTCCGCGGCATACCCGCCTGAGGGGTTGGTGACGGTGGCGGAGTTTATGGAGCCGGTGACTGCGAACATGGCACGAATGGCGCTGGACTCCGCCGGGATCACATCCTTCCTGCAGGGAGAGAATGCGAATACCCTGATTCCCCCGGCATTTGCATCGCGGCTGCAGGTGCGCCCGGAGGACGAGGCGGCGGCTCGGGAGGTGCTGGCTGGACCGATCGAGGCGCCCGAAACCATGGAGGATGTGACCGCGGCGGAGATTGCCAACGAACCGGAACGACGCTAACCCCTAGCGGACCCACCATCTGCGCGGAGTTGAACCGGGGGCCGGAATGCATGTAAGTTGGTCGTGCTGCCCGCAATCCGATCCCGCCCGGGGAGATGGTGGCACGGGCCGGTTTTGCGCGTCCAAAATGAGAGTGGACAGCGGACGAGAACCGCGATGATTCGCACCAAGGAAGGAAACGGATGAGAACCTGGAGAGAGATTTTGCTGACGGCAACCGTGGTGGTTGCAATGGGTGCAGCAGCTCCTGCAATTGCGCAGGACGCAACCGTACATGGACACGTGCAGAACCCGGCGGGACAGCCCCTCACCACGGGAACGGTGCAGTTCAGCCACGATATGACCGGCGGCGAGTGGAAGGGCAAGAAGATCGAAAATTCTTTCCCCATCGACTCGAGCGGCAACTACAAGGGTTCTGGCGTGAAGCCTGGAGACTACCTGGTAGCAGTCGTGGCCAACGATAAGAGTATCGACTTCCAGCAGGTGACACTCAAGGCAGGCGATGATAAGACGCTCGACTTCGACATGAGTCGCGCGGACTACGTGAACAAGCTTAGCCCCGAGGAGAAGAAACAGCTCGAGGAGTTCAAGAAGAACGCGTCCGCGGCGATGGAGGCGAATAAGAAGATCGCCAACCTGAACGCGACGCTGGCCACAGTGCGCACAGATCTGGCAGCCGCACGGCCAACCTCCGGCGATGTGAGCAAGGACGTCGCCGACATGAAAGCGGCCGTCGACGCGAAGCCGGATGAGAGCATCCTGTGGATCAGTTACGGCAACGCGCTGGAAGCGCAGGGAGATCATCTTGCCAAGGCTGACAAGGATGCGCACAAGCCAGTCAGCGGGGATGCCGACGCGATGAAGATGTACGACGACGCGATCGAGGCCTATAAAAAGGGCGCGGAATTGAATGCGGCGTCGAAGAAGCCGGTGCCGCAGGATCAGGCGGCGGCATGGAACGGCGCGGGCAACGTATATGCGAAGGAGGGCAAGCCTGCCGATGCTGCTTCTGCCTTCGAGAACGCGGTTAAGGCGGAGCCAACCAGCGCGGGCATGTTCTACGGCAATGAGGCTGCGGTGCTGTTCAACGCACAACAGACCGACGCGGCTGCGGCTGCGGCGGACAAGGCGATTGCTGCGGACCCGACCCGTCCGGACCCATACTTCATCAAAGGCCAGGCGTTGATCGCGAAATCAACCTTCGATCAGAAGACCCAGAAAATCGTTCCGCCACCGGGATGCGTCGAGGCCTACCAGAAGTACCTGCAGCTTGCACCGAATGGGCCGCACGCGCAGGCGGTGGAGGAGGTCCTTACCAGCCTGGGCGAGAAGATTGACACGAGCTACAGGGCAGGCAAGAAGAAGTAAGCTTGCGACAGCGCGAGCCCCGGTCGAGTGCCTCGGCCGGGGCTTTTGCTTGTCGAGAGGTGAGTGTGAGCGAGCGAGTGCTGGAGTTCGAGGAGGCGCTGGCGGAGGTTCTGCGGCATGCGGCCGCGCTGGCGAAACCGGCGCGGAATCCTGAACCGGTGGCTTTGGAAGATGCGGTTGGCCGGGTAATCGCCGAGCCGGTACGCGCGGACCGGGACCAGCCGCCGTTTGGGCGTTCGACGCGGGATGGATATGCAGTGCGGAGCGTCGATGTGTCGTCCACTTCCAGCACGGAGCCGTTGCGGATCGTGGGCTCAGTGCGCGCGGGCGAGATCTGGCGCGGCGCTCCAGTCGGTAATTGCGAGGCCGTCGAAATCATGACCGGCGCACCGCTGCCGGATGGAGCGGACGCTGTGTTGATGGTCGAGCATGCGGAGATTGGAGCCGACGGCCGGCTGCGCGTAGCGGCTGGACGAACCTTGGTCGCCGGCGAGAATGTTGTGCCCCGGGGTGCGGAGGCACGCGCCGGGGCTGAGCTGATTCCGGCGGGGCGCCGCATTGGAGCGGCGGAGATCGCGCTTGCTGCAAGCTGTGGGTATACGCGGTTAAATCTGTTCGAACAGCCCAAGGTGGCGATTGTCGCGACGGGCGATGAGTTGGTGAAGCTCAACACGAAACCAGAAGCGTGGCAGATTTACAACTCTAATAGCTATGCGTTGGCAGCGATGGTCTGCGACGAAGGGGGTTTTGGCGGGAAGCTGGAGATTGCAAAGGACACGCTGGGCGATCTGCGCGAACGAATCGCACAGGCCGGGGCGTGGGACCTCTTGCTGCTCTCGGGTGGCGTTTCAATGGGCAAGTACGACCTGGTGGAGCAGGTGCTTGCAGAGTGTGGCGCGGAGTTTTTCTTTACGGGAGCGATGATTCAGCCGGGTAAACCCATGGTATTCGGGCGAATGAGGAGAGATCAGGGATCGAGGATTAGAGATCAGCGCGAGCGGAACTACTTCTTCGGGCTCCCGGGAAATCCCGTTTCGACGGAGGTCTGCTTCCGGCTGTTCGTTGCGCCGATGCTGCGGGCGCTCGCGGGACAGACGCAGATTGCGCCGCGATTCATCGAGGCAAAGCTCGCTGAGGAAGTGAAGGGTGGCGCGCGCGTTACGCGATTTCTGCCAGCTGTTATCGAGAGCGACTGGAAACACGTGAGCGTGCGCGTCGTTCCCTGGCAGGGGTCGGGCGATCTTGCGGCGAATGCGCTCGCGAATGGGTTTGTGGTGCTGCCGAATGGTGTGGAGCGGTTTGCGGCAGGCGAGAGTGTGAGAGTGTTGCTGCGGTAGGATCGTTGAAATGAGCGACAAGCTTTCACATTTCGACGAAGCAGGCCAGGCGCGAATGGTGGATGTGAGCGCGAAGTCCGAAACGCGGCGTGAGGCCGTGGCGAGTGCGTTCGTCGAGTTGAATGATGAAGTGCTGGCTGCGCTGCCGAAGAATCCGAAGGGCAATCCGCTGGAGGTGGCGCGATTTGCCGGTATTCAGGCGGCGAAAAAAACGAGCGAGCTGATTCCGATGTGTCATCCGCTACCGTTGACCTTCGTCGATGTGATAGCGGAGGTCGTTGCAGGTGGTGTGATGATCCGCGCGACCGCGGCCACGGTTGCCGGTACGGGCGTTGAGATGGAGGCGATGACCGCGGCAGCGGTTGCCGCGCTGACTGTCTATGACATGACGAAGGCGCTCGATAAAGGCATCCGCATTCTTCAAGTCGTGCTCGAGTCCAAGAGCGGCGGCAAGAGCGGCGACTACCGGCGCCCGAGCTAGACGGGATAGGCGAGCGCAACAGCGAAGTGATGATCGGCGTCTTCAAACCACTGCGGCGAGCCGAAACCGCAGTCGTGCAAGAGCTCACGCAATCCGCGTTCCGTGAACTTGTAGCTGTTCTCGGTGTGGATGCTCTCGCCGGGCGCAAAGATAATCTCTTGATCGCCGATGTGGACTGTCTGCGGCACCGTGCTCTCGAGGTGCATCTCCATGCGGCTCTCCTGCGGATTCCAGACTGCGCGATGGCGGAAATTGTCGAGATTGAAGTCAGAGCCGAGCTCGCGGTTCAAACGCGCGAGGATGTTCTTGTTGAACTCCGCCGTGACACCGGCGGCATCGTCATACGCGGCGATCAGTTGCTCCACAGATTTGTCGCGGTTGGGCGCGAGGTCAACGCCGAGCAGGACGGCATCGCCGATCTTTTTCACATGTTTGCGCAGTTTGCGGAGAATAGAGCGTGCTTCGTCGGGCCCAAAGTTACCAATGCTGGAGCCGATGTAGAGCGCGAGAACACAGCAGTCGCCAGGACGCTCAATTGTGTAGCCGTTCGTGATGTAGTTGGAGAGCTGGGGGCGCACCTGCACACCGGAAACCGCAGCCGGTATTGCGCTCGCGGCTTGCTCGAGTGCAGCGTTACTGATGTCGATCGGCTGATAGAGGAGCTCGGGCTGACGCTTTGCCGCGGCGCCGAGCAGCAGACCGGTCTTCGACGCCGTGCCGGAACCTAGCTCGGCGACCGTGAGAGGGCATCCCACGCTGGTAACTACCTCGTCGCCGCGCTCGGCGAAGATCGAGCGCTCGGCGCGCGTGAGATAGTACTCCGGCAACTCGGTGATTTTCTCGAACAGCGCGGAGCCGGCTTCATCGTAGAAGAGCCAGGGCGGAAGCGTCTTTTGCTTGCCGGCCGGAACCGCGAGACCTTCGAGCGCCTCGGCCAGCATGGCATTACGAAGATCGGTGTCGGGCTGCAGCGCCTCACGCGCGGCTTCAGTGGCTTCGAGCATGGGAGTTTGATGCCTCGCGGATGGTCTCGTTACAGCTTTGGCCTACGAATTTGCCGTTGGGGAGTCCGTTACTCTAGCTGGCGCCGTCACGCGCGAGACGAATGCCGCTGAACTGCCAGCGGGTCCCCGGCTGGAAGAAGTTGCGGTACGTGGCGCGTATGTGCGACGCCGGAGTGACGCACGAGCCGCCACGCAAGACCATCTGCGAACTCATGAATTTGCCGTTGTACTCGCCAAGCGCGCCGGGCAGCGGTTTATAGCCCGCGTAACCGGTGTAGGGGGACGCTGTCCACTCCCACACATCGCCGTATAGTTGCTGCGGTTGATGACGGTCTTCGAGCGCAACCGGAGGCAGCGGATGCAGCGCGCCGGATTCGAGGAGATTGCCCGTCACCGGATGCTGCGCCGCGACGTACTCCCATTCGAACTCCGTCGGAAGCCGGGCGCCGCTCCAGCGGGCAAAGGCATCGGCCTCGAAGAAGCTGAGGTGGCAGACGGGTGTTTCAGAGAGCTGCTCCAGAGGTTGTGCGCCGTCCAGTGTGAAGATGCTCCACCCCGACCTGGTAGCCGGATCGCGCTGCCAGTACAGCGGCGCGTGCCATCCCTGCGCACGCATGGTATCCCAGCCCTCAGAGAGCCAAAGCTCCGGGCGCGTGTAGCCATCCTCGTCCATGAAGGCCAGGTACTCCGCGCAGGTGATGAGACGCGCGCCAAGGCGGAAGGGCGTGAGATATACCGGGTGCCGCGGTGTCTCGTTATCGAAGGCAAAGCTGTCGAGGGCGTTCGGATCGGGCGTGACGCCAATGCTGACCAGCCCTGGTGCAGGCGGCGTGAAGCTGAGCCATTCGAGCGGTGGCGCGATGGTTTCCAGACCATGCTCGACCACACGATCCCGGTAGCCGGGCCGCAGCGGGTTGGTGAAGAAGGCGTTCTTGATGTCCGTCGCCGCGAGTTCCAGGTGCTGCTGCTCGTGCTCGAGCCCGAGTGTGATCCGGCGCAATGCCTCGTCTTCGGTGCCCTGCTCCAGAAGGCGTGTGATGGCGGCATCGACGTGCTCGCGGTAGCCGAGGATCTGTTCGAGCGGCGGCCGCGAGAAGCTGGCCCGAAGTTTCTTCTCCGGCATATCGCCCAGCGCCTTGTAGTAGCTGTTGAAAAGCCAGCGGAAGTCCGGATGAAACGGCTGGTAAGCGGCCACGAACTCGCTGAGAACAAACGTTTCAAAGAACCAGGAGGTATGCGCCAGGTGCCATTTGATGGGCGAGGCCTCAGG
Source organism: Acidobacteriaceae bacterium (assembly GCA_035944135.1). NCBI lineage: Bacteria > Pseudomonadati > Acidobacteriota > Terriglobia > Terriglobales > Acidobacteriaceae > Acidobacteriaceae bacterium. Next base: position 512,375 of record DASZBM010000010.1, on the reverse strand, counting down.
ACAGGACTGAACCATCATGTCCTCGGGTGTAAGCGGAGCGCAGAACTGCATGGTCGCGGATCGAACGGCGCGAAAGCGGGCGAGCAGCGTAGGGGCTGAGGATTGTTGAATCAACATGACAGGCTGGCTCCTGCTATCCGATGCTTGCGTCTTATGGCGTCGTTGCTCTCAGGCTGCAAATTCGCGCGAGACAACGCAGAGTGTACGCCTGAGAGATGCAGGAAATTGTCAGCAGTTTCAATTTCAGTTCTAGCTCCTCATAGTCCCTCGGGATTTATCAAAGGGAAGCATTGCCTCGGAAAGCGAAGTATCCGTGCCGGCTCGGACGAGAGCCGGTCCACGAGGACGCGCCATCAGAACAGAATTTGTGACTCCCAACGCGTCTTCCCTTCTTTTTCGCCGTCTTAATTCGTAGCGATTCAATCAGAAAAGGAGCAGCCATGAGCCGGCAGGGGAGGTGGGCAGCAGCAGTCGTCGTGGCTTTGCTGATGCCGCTGTGTGCCGTGAACAGCAGGGCACAGGAGGCCGAACGGCCAGGTGCCGGACGCGGCCAGTATGCCGGGATGCAGCGCATCGGCGGCGTGATCACTGCAATCTCCGGTCCGCAGGTGACCATCAAGACCGTGGATGGCGCTGTGTACCAGGTAGTTACGACCGACAACACGCGTGTGATGCGCGGCCGCGGTGAGGCGATCAAGTTGACCGACCTGAAGGCCGGCGACGGGCTGATGGCCATGGGCAACATGGACGCGCCGAACAAGACCATGCACGCTGCGATGGTGATCTCGATGGATGCCGAGCAGATGAAGCGGATCGACGATGCTCGAAAGCAAGAGCTCGCTAACCTCGGCAAGACGCTGATCGCCGGCACAGTAACCGCAATCGACATGGACAACGCGACGATGACCGTGGAGCGACCGGACGGCGTGTCTCAGACAATCGGATTTGACGAGGGCACGTCGTTCCACCGCGGACGCCTGATGGGCAACGGGACGGGGTTCGGTGCCGGAAGAGGTACAGGGTCCGGATCGAATGCAACCACCACAGCGCAGAGTGGTGAAAGCATCACGCTGGCGGACATCAAGGTTGGGGACCGGGTCGGCGGACCAGGCGAGGTTAAGAGCGGACGCTTCGTGGCCAAGGAGCTGACGGTGATGACGCCGGGAAATGGCCGCCGTCGCTCGACGGACAACAAGGAAGGTTCGGAGACCGGCACCTCGGAGACCGGAACGCCGGAGAATGGCAAGCCTTCTTCGACGCCGCCGCCATCGCCCAAGTAAGCATAGTGAGGTGGCTGTACGGTGCGTTCGGCGCGGCTGCCCCGAGTTTTTTCCGAAGAGTTGGAAGGAGGAGTAGGTGAGGCTGAGGGCGAGCGGGTGGGGTGTGTTCTTATGCATGGCAGGGCTTGTGCCGTTGAGCGCGCAGACAGCCGCGCCCGCGCCGGCCCAGGCTGGCGCGCCGTCTACGACGGCGACGCAGCCGGCGGCGCATGCCGCTCAGTCCCCTGCTCCCTCGACTTCGGCACCTCAGACCGTCCCTCAAGCTCAGGCGCCTCAAGGTGGAACAATCCGCGGCGCCGTCATCGCCGGAACACCGGGTAAACCCGGCGGCGTCCCGCTGCCCGGCGTGGCGGTGACCGCGACGAACACGCTGACCGGCAAGAAATATGCGGCAGCCACCAGCATTGACGGCACCTATGCCATGACCATTCCGCACAACGGCCGTTATGTGGTGCGGGCCGAACTGGCTGGCTTCGCTCCGGTCACGCAGGAGGTTGTGCTGAATGCGAGCGACGCGACGGCGGGCGCCGCGCTGGTAAAGACCTCGGACTTCGGCATGCAGTTGGCCAGCCGCGTCGCAGCCGCCGAAGCGAAGCAGGAGGCAGCAGCCAACTCAACTTCAGCCGGCCGCGGAACGCAGAACCTCAACCTGAACGCCGGCGAAACCGATGTCACGGACGCGAGTGCCGCCAACGGCAACAGCGACGTTGCGATGCCGACGCTCGGCAACCTGTCGCAGGCGGGCACCGATGAAGCCAGCCAAGGCAGCCAATCCATTGCGGTGAGCGGGCAGACCGGCCAGACGAACGGGCTCGCGAACTTCAGCGAGGACGAGATTCGGCAGCGCGTGCAAGATGCCGTGGACCAGGCTCGCGCCAGCGGGCAGTTGCCGGAGGGCGCCGATCCAACCAACCGCATCGTCACGGTCATCGGCGGGATGATGGGCGGCGGAGGATTTGGCGGTGGAGGAGGCGGCGGCCGCGGTGGTGGCGGAGGCATGCGCGGAGGGGGAGGCGGCTTCGGCGCGTTCCGAAACTTCAACCCCGCACAACCGCACGGCAACATCTTCTACCAGGGCAGCAACAACGCGCTGGACTCCGCATCGTGGTCGCCGGACGGTCCGGTTGTGCAACCCGCTGGATATCAGAATCGCTTTGGCGCAAGCATCGGCGGCAGTCCTTATATCCCCGGCCTGACGAGGCCGAACACAAAGCAATTTGCATTTCTGAACATCAGCGGGCAGCGCAATTTGAGCGCGTTTCTGGAATCCGGGCGCGTTCCGACGGCCTTGGAGCGCCAAGGCGACTTCTCGCAATCATTTCTTCAGAGTGCGGGAAAACAAAGTCCCGTGCAGCTTTTTGATCCCGTTACAGGACAACCGATTGCGGGAGAGAACCTGAAGAATGCGAGCGTGCCCATCTCGCCACAGGCACTCGCCTTGCTCAACTATTTTCCGCTGCCGAACATGCCGTTGAATCAAGCGTCCGGAGACAACTACCAGACGGTTGCCAACGGTGGAACCAATAACTTCAATCTGAACGCTCGTTATGTACGGACATTGGGACAGGCAGCCAATACGCCGTTTGGCCGCTTCGGAGGTGGAGGTGGAGGTGGCGGCCGGCGGAATGGCGGCAACTCCAACGCGCCTCCTGCACTGCGCCAGAACATCAATCTCGGCTATAACTTTTCCCACGCAGCATCGGACATCCGGAACATCTTTCTTGCGCTAGGCGGCGCGCAGGAAAGTGGCGGCAATGGCTTAAACGCTGGTTACACGATCGGATACGGGCGGCTCTCCAACAATGCAACCGTCAATTGGAATCGGCTGAATACGGAGGTCCGGAACTACTTCACGGATACGAACGACAATCCGTCTGCCGTTGTGGGACTGAGTATTCCGAACAACAGCGGGGCCTTTGCGGATCCACGCTTCTATAACGGCCTGCCAACGCTTGGCATCAATGGGTACCAGTCGTTTTCGAATCAGACGCCGAGCGGGTTGATCAATCAAACAATCAGCTTTTCCGATTTCGTCTCCTGGCGCCACAAGAAGCACAACTTGCGCTTCGGCTTTGACGTGCGGCGTGTTCATGCGGATTCCATCGGCGGAAACAATCCCTTCGGCAGTTTCACCTTTACCGGCTATGCGACGGCGAGTCCGGCAGCTCAACTCGCGGGCCAGTCCGGGCAGATCGTCACCGACGCAAGTGGTAATTCCACTTCCAGTGGCGATGCCCTAGCCGACTTCCTGCTGGGCTTGCCAAACAGTACCTCCATTCAGGCTGGCCTCTTCAAGACGTATCTGCGCGAAAACGTTTTCGACTGGTACGCACTCGACGACTTCCGGATCAAGTCAAACCTCACGCTGAACTACAGCGTGCGTTACGAGTACTTCGGCCCATACAGCGAAAAGAATGGCCGTCTGGTGAACCTGTATCCGAGCAACGGTCCGCTGCCATATCAGGTCGTAATGCCCGGCAACGGAAATCCCGCAGGCCTCGTGGATCCAGACCACGCGATGTATGCGCCTCGTCTTGGATTTGCTTACAGGCTCAAGAATTCAGGACTGACGAAAGACACGGTGCTGCGCGGCGGCTACAGCGTTATGTACAACACGGGTCAGTACGCAACCTTCGCGCGCGATCTGTCGCACCAGCCGCCCTTCGCCGTAACGCAGAACAACGCAGCATATGCCCCCACGAAGCAAAATGCGAATCCAGCGCCAACCGGATGCACCACGACGCAGAGTGCGTACAGCAACGGAACGGTCTCACGCCCGGCAACTACGGCCAACCTCACTCTCGCGAACGGCTTCGGTTGCGCGGCCAGCGCGTACACCATCCAGAACAACTGGGCAGTGGACCCGAACTACCGCCTAGGTTCGGTGCAGCTTTACAACCTGAACCTGCAGCGCACGCTTCCGCTGGGCATCGTCTTCAATCTTGGCTACAACGGATCGAAGGGCAGCAATCTCGATGTAGTGGGCTCTCCGAACGCAACTCCGACTGGCGTAACCACGCCGGGCATTGCTCCGTTCGATCTTGAGGAATCACGCGCTGGCTCGCATGCAAATGCGCTCGTCGTCAGCGGGCAGAAGCGCCAGTCGCGCGGAGTCGCGCTGGGCCTTGTCTACACCTATTCGCACTCCATTGATAACGCCTCCGGCGTCGGCGGAGCCGTGGGACAACCAGTTCAGAATCTCTATCGCCTCGATCTCGAAGAGGGCAATGCCAGCTTCGATCAGCGCCACAGCCTCTCTGGCAACTGGGTCGTCGAGCTTCCGTTTGGACCAAACCGCGCGTTCCTGAATAAGGGCGGCACGTGGGCGTACATTCTTGATGGCTTCTCCGTGAGCGGCAGCATCACCGTCGCGAGCGGCACATATTTCACGCCGACTTATACCAACAGCCAGGAAGAGGCGGCCGGCGCAAACACCTTCACGCTCCGGCCCGACCGGGTTTTTTCTCAGCCCATCAAAGGTGCAGGCAGCAGGAATAATTGGTTCAACCCTAACGCGTTCGCTGTGCCCGCAAATGGATACGGCACCTCCTCGCAGGGATCGATCGAAGGGCCCGGAACCCTTTCCGTGAATGCAGCACTTTCGCGGACGTTCACGTTGGGCGAAACGCGCTCGCTCGAAACGCGCGTCTCCGCAACGAACCCGTTCAACACGGTTCAGTACAGCAGGATCGATACCAATCTAGGGGACCCGTACTTCGGCACAGTGCGCAGCGCAGCGGCGATGCGCACGCTGCAGGTGCAAGCACGCTACAGGTTCTAGTCAACGCAGAGGAAGAGCATATGAAGCACTTACTGGCGGCAGCAACAGGGTTCGCAATGATGCTGGGAGGCTCGCCGCAACAGACACCCACGCCAGCACCGCCAATTCCCGACACCCAGGGAACCGCAGCGCAGCAAACTCCAGGCGGCTATACGCTGAGCGTGAATGCCAATATTGTCCTCACGAACGTTGTCGTGCGCGACCGCAAGACCGGCGCAGTGGTGAAGGGCCTCAAGGCCAGCGACTTCCAGATCTTCGAGAACGGCAAGCCGCAGAAGATCGCCAGCTTCGACTACGAAAACGTCGATGAGGCGGCGGCGCTCGCCGAAAAAACCGTGAGCGGAAAGGCCACCATCGCCGATCTTCTCGAGCGCAGCTTCGGTTCCGATCCCGAGAAACTGAAAGATCATCGCCTCATCGTCATGTTCTTCGACCTCAGCTCGATGCAGGACGAGGACATCGATCGCGCCGTCGATGCCGCGAAGGACTACGTGAACGGCAAGATGCAGCCCGCCGACCTCGTCGCGATGGTGAGCATGTCCACTGGTCTGAGTCTCGACCAGGACTTCACCTCCGACAAAACAGCCTTGCTGCACGTGCTCGCCGGATACAACGGCGACGACACTACCGGCTTCGCGAACGGCGGCACCGGCACAACCGACGGCACCTCCGACGACACAACCGCATTTGCCGCCGATGACACCGAATACAACAGCCTGAACACCGACCGCGAGCTGCTCGCCATCCGCTCCATCGCCAAAAGCCTCGAGCATGTAGACCAGCGTAAGTCGATGCTTTATTTCTCCGGTGGCCTCACGCGCAACGGTATCGAAAACCAGGCGAGCCTTCGCGCAGCGACGAACGAGGCGGCGAAGGCGAATCTCGCCATCTATAGCGTCGATTCGCGCGGCCTGCAGGCGATGCCCCCGGGTGGCGATGCGAGCAAGGGCAGCCTGCGCGGCAATTCTCCTTACAACGGCTCGGCCATCACGGCACAGTTTAATGCCAATTTCTCGTCGCAGGAGACGCTCGCCACACTGAGCAGCGACACGGGTGGAAAAGCATTCTTCGACTCCAACGACTTCTCTCCCGCTTTCCAACAGGTGCAGAACGATACCGCGGCCTACTACATCCTCGGCTTCAAATCGACCGATCAACGACAGGACGGTAGCTATCGTCACCTGACCGTAAAGCTGAACCGTCCTGACGTGAAGCTGGAGTATCGTCCCGGCTACTACGCGCCCGCCGACTTCAGACACCAGAAGACCGAAGATCGCGAACTCGCGTTGCAGGAACAGCTGCGCAGCGACCTTCCCGCAACGGACGTTGCCATGTATCTCCAGGCGCTCTACTTCCGCGCGAACGATGCGCACAACGGCGAACTTTTCGTTCCGGTCAGCCTGATCGTTCCCGGCTCGCAGATTCCCTTCGCCAAGGTGAAGGACCTCGACAAAGCGAGCCTCGACATCATGGGCCAGGTTCGCCGTCCAGTGGGTAAAGGCACAGAGGTGTGCTCCATCAACACCGCGGAGGACGAGCACAACTTCGTCAGCGTGGGCAACATACGCGACACTGTCAAGCTTGCGGTCGATCAATCACAGCAGGTCGAGCGCAAGAACATTCAGTACTCAACCGGCTTCACACTCGCACCCGGTTGCTACGAGTTGAAGTTCGTCGTGCGCGAAAATCAGACTGGAGCGATGGGCAGCTTCGAGACGCTGATCAATGTTCCCGATCTCAAGAAAGCGCCGGTGAAGCTCAGCTCGGTCGTGCTTTCCAATCAGCGCACGCCTGTGAAGGACAAGAGCTCCATCAATCCGCTCGACCGCGACGGCGTGCAGTGGGTACCCAACGTCGCGCACGTCTTCCGGCAGGACCAGCATCTCTATCTGCTCTATGAGGTCTACGATCCGACGCGCGACAAAGGCGCGCCAACACAGGCCGCGTCGCCGGGCCTCGCGCGCCGGGAGGAGGGGCCCGTCCGTGTTCTCACCAGCATGGAACTGCTCTCCGGCGGCGTGAAGGTTTACGAGACTCCCGTTGTCACCGCGACCAATCTCAACGAGCCGCAGCGCGGCGCCGTCGCCTTCCAGTTCGACGTTCCGCTCGCCGACCTCAAGCCCGGCACCTATGTCTGTCAGATCAACGTCATCGACGATGCTGCCGGCAGCTTTAGCTTCCCGCGTCTTGCCGTGCGAGTTCTACCTCCGCCCGCCACCACCACAACCACAACCGCATCGGTCACCGCGCCTGCGTCCGCAGCGCGCTAACCGTGAGAGACTGTTTCCGTTTCGGCATCAACGGTAAAGGGACCGTCAAAATCTATGCGCTTCACCCGTAGTCTCGGCTCGCTTCTGTTTGCAATCGCAATCCTTCCGCTCGCATCTTTGTCCGCCCAGGCGCCGCCTTCCTCAGACGCCGAACACATGGCCATCCACGTAACCGTGTCCGCACGTAACGGCACGCCAGTCGAAGGCCTTACGAAGAATGACTTCCTACTCTTGGACAACAAGCACGAGGAGCCCATCACCGGGTTCCAGGCGCTCAGCGCAACTCCGACCAGTATCGTCATCGTGCTCGATGCGGTGAATCTTCCCTATAGCGAGGTTTCGTACGCCCGCCAGCAACTGGAGCAGTTCCTCTCCTCCAATGGCGGTCATCTCGCTCAGCCGACAACACTCGCCGTCTTACAGGACCGCGGCATGCAGATTCAGCCTGGTTTCACAACTGATGGCAATGCACTGCGCGCCTCGCTCGACCAGTTCTCGATTGGTCTGCGGGATCTCACACGAGCCGCCGGATTCTACGGTGCAACGGAACGACTCGAGATTTCTCTGACAAACTTCAAGATGCTCATCGGCAAATTACCCGAGGATGGCCGAAAGCAAATCATCTGGATCTCTGCTGGATGGCCGCTGCTCAGCGGGCCCGGCGTAGAGCTGAGTCCCGCTCAACGTACTCGAGCTTTCAACGACGTCGTGGCAATCACCACCGAGCTATACCGCACGAACACAGTCGTAGATGCCGTCAATCCAGTCGGCACCGTCGAGGACGTAGGCCGGACGAACTTCTATCAGAGCTTTCTGCATGCGCCAAGGAGCCAAAAAGACGTCGACTTGGGTGATCTGGGGCTTCAGGTCATCGCAGAGCAAAGCGGTGGTCTGGTGCTGAATGGAAGCAATGACATTTCCGCGCTGATTCAACACTCCTTTGCCGACAGTAACGGCGGCTACGAGCTCACCTTCGCTCCAGCGCCCGGCGAGCGCGACAACGAATATCATGAGCTGCAGGTGAAGGTGCGGCGGCCGGGAGCGGCGGTACACACCACCGCCGGCTACTACGCGAGACCGGCTTTTCCGGGTGGTCAGCTGTCGGTACCCGTGCCCGCCCCGCGCTGACCGACCGGTTTCTTCCTTGACGATGGTCCTTCGGAGGCAGAAAATATTGTCGGACTCCGGGAGGTGACGTATGCGTTCCCGCGTACTGTTGCTAGCCTTCGTTCTCGCGCCTTTAGCGGCGTATGCCGCTGAATCCTCTGCAGTTCCGCCACAGCAGTCGGCCCCGCTTACCTCGGCGGAGGAGCGCGCGGATCTGCACAACAGTCCTGACTGGGCGCTGATTCAACCACATCTTCCCAACCCAGGAACAGCCACCGCGGCCCAATTGGAAACCGCCGGCGACGTTCTGCGCGCCCGCCGATTCCCCGAAGACGCGCTGGACTACTACGGTTACGCCCTGCAGCGTGGCGGCGACGTCAGCACACTGATGAACAAAATGGGTATCGTGCGACTCGAGCTTCGCCAGGTCGATCTCGCTCGCGCAATGTTCCTTCGCACCGTGCGCGCACGAAAGAAGGACTCCACCGCCTGGAACAATCTCGGCGTAACCTACTACGCCATGCAGGACTACCGCGCCGCGATCGACGCCTATAAACGCGCAGTCAAGCTCAATCGCAATTCCGCGGTGTTCCACTCCAACCTCGGCCTTGCATATTTCGAGAAGGGTGATGCCGAGGACGCGCGCACCGAGTTCGCTCGCGCTCTACAAATCGATCCCGCGATCATGAGCGGCACCGACAGCGGCGGCACCACCGCGCATATTCTCGGTGCACACAACTATCCAGGCATGTGCCTCGAGATGGCCAAGCTGTTCGCGCGCGAGCATGACGTCGACCGCATGCTCTTCTGGCTCGGCAAGGGCAGCGATGCCGGACTCGATGTGCGCACGGCCGTCCACGAAGACTCTGCACTCAATGCCTACGCCAAAGATCCGCGCATCACACTGCTCATCGCAAATGCGGCGCAGTTGCACGCACGTTCCGTAGCTTCGGCCAGGCCGCCGAGCCTCGGCAATTCCGCATCGCACTAAGCCTCACGAAACGGGCAGTGCCTGCAACCTGAATTGCAGCAATATCCTCGCTTCAGGTGATACGCCGCGGTAAACACCACAAACCCATTTTCGTAGTAGAAGTCACCCGGTTCGAGCGGCGCAGATGGAACCGCGGAGCTCGCCATCGGTTGTTGTCTACTGTTCTGCTCAGGCGCAGAGCACTTACTACTCGCTTCGCTCATTGGACGGCAGCCTCTGCCCACAGAGAAGCCGCAACCGGAATGGCCACCGGAACCGCATCAGCAACCGTGTCCGAAGTTGGTTGTGCGCCTTCGACACTTCCATTGCGAACTTGAATCTGCCGCCCGGGAACCGCAGCGACGCGTTCACCCGGCAGAAGAATGCCCACCAGATTCAGCGGATCGGCTGCAGACAACGCGACAACGCCGTCGCTCGATCCTCTGCGCGCCGCCCGCAATCCCTCCGCAGCCTCTTCCAGCGCGAACTGCTCCCCGAACGCCCCACTTACGAACCGCCCTCCACGAATCTCACCGCGAGCCTCCAGACGCCGCAGCATTGGCGCAAGATCACGCCACGCAGGAGCATTCGCCTCGCGCGCCAGCAACTCGCGGAAGAGCACACCATACCGCGCCAGCAGAATTCGCGCGTGCGCCTCGAGCGCCGCATCCGCGTCCTTCGCCGCCTGAATGATTCGCGCGCGCTCATCCTCCGTCGCATTCGCCAGCCGCTTCCCGGAGACATGCGCATCCTGCTCCGGCGGAGCCGCCGGATCCCACAACAGCGACCACCTGCCCGCGGTCGTCCGCGCAGCCGCGCGCTTGCGCAGCGTCACCGCCGGCGTCTGTGCCAAAGCCGCAGATTTGCGCCGCGGATCCATCATCGCGCGCAATTGATCGAAGCCATCCGCCGACGCCAGCCCTGCCGTAGCGAGCTCCCACAGCGCAGTCGTCGTCTGCAATTTGCTCAGTCCGGAGAGCCGTTGCAAATCTGCCGTAAACACCGCTCCACGCTCCGCCAGCAGCGCACGAATCCGCTGCGCCTCAGGAGAGAGCGACTGCGCCAGCGTAAATTCGTCGATGCGCTTTGCTGAAAGCGTCGAGTGCAGCCACTCCGCAGACTCGCGCAGATAGAACGTAATCGGCGCGGCAGACGTCGGAATCACGCGGCGCGGTGCGGATGCTGATCCATCCGTTTTCTGCCAGGCCGGATGCGGCGAAATCCTTCCCCAGCCAACGATCCCCGCGAGGCATAAATTGTCCAACCATCGCGGATCATAGTTCGGCACACGCGCCGGCAGCAGCGACCGCTCCCACTCCGCTGCGGGAGCCTCAAACCCCTCGAGCTGTTCGATCGCGGCAAGCACTGCCTCCTCGCCCTCAAGCTGGCGCTCGTCCTGGACAGGCGTCAGCCTATGCCACTCCAGCAGCCAGCGCATGAACGTCGTCGCGGACACCGGCTCAACGCGCTGCCGCATCGACCGCACCGCAAGCCGATGAATGCGATGCAGAATGCGCCGCTCGCACCACTCAACTTCAAACGGCTGATCGTCCGCAGGCTGAGGGCACTCAAATACACCGCGCATCGCCAGCCCCTGCATCTCCATCTTCAACAGCGCCTGGTGAATCGGCTGCGGACGCAGTCCGAGGATCTCCGCCAAACGTGACGCAGTCGCTGGCCCCAAAAGCTGCAGCCAGCCCTGCACAAGTCGCGTACTGCTCTCCTCTCCCGAAACCGCACCATCGCCCGTTCTTACACCCACAAACGACTCCGGCCAAAGCAGCGCCGCATCATCCATCCGCTCTGCTGCGATCCACGCAACAGATTCGCCAAGCTGCAAAAGCTGTGCGCGTCCATTCTGCTGCAGCCGATCGAAGAACACATGCCAATGCTTCGTCTTCTCGCGCCGAACCTCAGCCTGACTCTCCAGCCAGCCAACCGGCAATGCTCCCAGCGACAGCAGCAGATCATGCAACTCGTGCTCATCGCGCACATCCGGCCAAAGCTGCTCGCGCACAGTCGCAATCGCCTGCGGATCAATCCTCATCGCGCCGTCGCTGATTGAATCCGGCACCGTCCTGCTCAACGAAACGGCACGCGTGCGCCGCGCCGCCGCGTCCTCAGGATCGAGGAAGCTGTACGGCATGGCGTTGATCAGCTCATGCGCGAACTGTGACGGTACGACCGTATCAACCGCGACGCACCGGATCTCACCCGAAGAAATGCCGCGCAACACGTCGTTCAATCCGTCAATATCCATCGCCTCCGACAATGTGTCCCGCATCACCTCGCGCACCAGAGGATGATCCGGAATCTCGATGTCGCCAACCATGGTCTCGGGACACGCCGAGGCATGCGGAAACACGCTCGCCAGCAGATCGTCCGACCGCGTGCGCTGAATCTGAGGGGCGACACGCTTGCCTTTCTGCATCCGCAGCAACTGCAGTGAACGTCCTGCCGCCCAGCGCCAGCGGTTCTTGAACAGCGGCGACGGAATCGAGGCCTGCTCCAGCAGTTCGCGCGCCGTCTGCTCCGTCAGGAACTGAAACACATCCGCCAGCGGAAAGCTGTGCTGCTCCGCCAGTGAGATATTGATGCCGTTGTCCGTCGCCGCAGCCTGCAACTCAAAATTGAACCCGCGGCAGAAACGCTTGCGCAGTGCCAGGCCCCAAGCCTTGTTCAGCCGGCCACCAAATGGCGCATGCAGAATCAACTGTTGCCCGCCGCCGTCATCGAAGAATCGCTCCGCAATAATCGTCGTCTTCGTCGGAACGACGCCAAGCACCGCGCGGCCATTCACGATGTAGCTCACAATCTGTCGCGCCGCGGACTCATTCACGCCACATTCAGCCCCAAGCCACGCCAGCACGTCTGCAAACTGCGCCTCAGCGTCCTCCGATTCACATCCACGAACTAGATCGTTTGGCGTCAATAGATTCGTTCGCCGGTCGATCTCATCACGCAGATTCGCCACACCGCTCGACAAGACCGCGGTCCGCTGCGGAGCTTCACCCTCCCAGAACGGAATGCTCGGCGGTGCGCCATGCGCATCTTCCACCAGCACCTTGCCCTGCGGATCGATCCGCTGAATCCGCCAGCTCGTATTGCCCAGCAACACAACATCGCCGGGAGACGAATCCACCGCGAAGTGTTCGTCCAGCGTCGCAATCTGCACGTTCTCCGGCTGCAACATCACCGCAAACGACGACGTATCCGGAATCGCTCCGCCATTTGAGATCGCGATCATCCGCGCGCCGCGCCGCGCATGAAGCTGCCCGTTCACGCGATCCCGCAGCAGGTACGCGCCGTACCGTCCGCGCGAGTTCTCAATGCCCTCGTGCAGCAGCGTGACGATCTCGTCGAACTCCGCGCGCGTGAGGTTCCGATACGGCCATGCACGACGGACAACCTCGTAGAGCGCATCCTCCTGCCATGACTCCGCGCCGCACGCTGCCACAATCTGCTGCATCAACACATCAATCGGCTGTTCCGGAATCTCCAGGCGATCAAGCTCGCCCTCTCGCATCCCGCGCACCAGCGCACAGTGCTCCATCAGGTCGTCCCGCGTCAGCGCAAACAGCCGGCCCTTCGGCACCGCGCCACGCCAATGCCCTGCCCTGCCCACGCGCTGCATCGCAACCGACACCGACCGCGTCGTCGCAATCTGACAAACCAGATCGACGTTCCCAATATCAATGCCCAGTTCCAGCGAAGCCGTCGCAACCAGGATCCGAATCTCGCCATTCTTGAGGCGCTGTTCCGCATCCAGCCTCAGCGCGCGCGAGAGTGATCCATGATGCGCCGCAACGGCCTCCGGCCCAAGCCGTGCCGCCAGCTCAAAGCTGATCTTCTCGACAAACTTCCGCGTATTCACAAACACCAGCGTCGACCGGTGCTCGAGCGCCATTCGCGCCAGTTTGTCGTAGATCTCCTCCCACATCGGGATCGTCGTCAACGATCCCAGCTCGCTCGACGGGACCTCGATCGCGAGATCCAGCTTTCGTCGCTGCCCCACCTGCACAATCGTCGCGCGCGCGCGCCGCGAGGCGGAGCCCACAAGAAAATCCGCAACCAGCTCAATCGGATTCTGTGTTGCCGAAAGCCCAATGCGCTGCGGCGGCGCACTCATTCCCGTCAGCATCGCGCCCGGCGACAGTCGATTCTCGCCGCACACCAGCGCGTCCAGTCTCTCCAGCGACAACGCCAGGTGCGACCCACGCTTATCGTCCGCCAGCGCGTGAATCTCGTCGACGATCACTGTCGACACGCGCTCCAGGTTCCTGCGCGGCTTATTCGCCGTCAGCAGAATGTACAGCGACTCCGGCGTCGTCACCAGAATGTGCGGCGGATGCTTCAGCATCGACGCGCGCTCCTTCGCCAGCGTGTCGCCCGTACGCACGCCGGCGCGAATCTCGGGGCACAGATACCCGCGCGTCAGCGCCAGCTCCTGAATCTCGCGCAGAGGTCCTTCGAGATTCTTCTGCACGTCGTTCGAAAGCGCCTTCAGCGGCGAAACGTAAACAACATGCGTGTGCGGCGACAATCTGCCTTCGAGCGCAGCGCGCAGCAGCTTGTCGATGCACACCAAAAACGCCGCCAGCGTTTTGCCCGAGCCCGTCGGCGCGGAGATCAGCGTCGGCTCACCTCGCAGGATCGCAGGCCATCCCGCAATCTGCGGCTCTGTCGGCGTGCCGAAGCGGCTGATGAACCACTCCTGCACCAGCGGATGCGCCCACTCGAGGTCCGGATGGGACACAAATTCCGGCCTCTCAGTCGCAGGGGCAGAGCTCATACCTGATTGTATCGCCGGGTTCGCGGTTTCTTCGCCTTTCTGCACAGGTGTAGCTTGGAAGTCATGAAGACGATTCGTGGCGCCGAAACAACACCGCAATGCGGGCCGGCCAACTGGTTCGACGGCGAGGTCTGGATCCAGCCTGTGCTCGGTGCAGAGGACTCACCCTCCCAGCGCAGCGCGGTCGTCTCGTTCGCCGCCGGTGCACGCACAGCCTGGCACACGCACCCACGCGGCCAGATGATCTTCATCATCAGCGGCGTATGTCATGCGCAACGAGAAGGCACGGAGGTCGAACGCCTCACCGCCGGTGACGCCGCCTGGTTCGGTCCCGGCGAAAAGCATTGGCACGGCGCCGCACCCGGCCATCCCATGGTCCACCTCGCCGTGCAGGAGGCCGACGAACGCGGCGAAGTCGTCACCTGGATGGAGAAAGTCAGCATCTAGGGCCGCATAGAATCCCACACATGCCCCAGCCAGAGATTGATCCACTGGACGCACTGTTTGCAGCCCCGCGTTTTCATCGCTTGCTGCTCGAGAACGAGTACGTTCGCGTGCTCGATACCACGGTGCCGACGGGCGAGACCGTGCCTCTGCATACGCACCGCTGGCCCAGCGTGCTCTACATCGTCAGTTGGAGCGATTTCGTCCGTAGGGATGCGGACGGAAAGATCACAATGGACACCCGCGGATCCATGCCTCTGATAGCCGGTGCGGCGCTCTGGTCCGGCCCCGTGCCGCTCCACACACTGGAAAACGTCGGCGGCAATGAACTCCGCGTGATCGCGGTAGAGCAGAAGCAGTGTCTAACCCGCTAGCGGTTACATATTGCCCACGCCGATGTCCGCCTTCTTCGCTTCCTTATTCTGCGGATCGAGATACTCCTCAATCGTCTGCTCCAGCATTCCGCGCGCCTCCAGCAACAGGTCGATCGTGTCCCGTGCGGCTCCCTGCCCGCCAGGATGCGGCGTCACGTAATGTGCCATCACCTTCACCTGCGGCCGAGCATTCGCCGACGCCACCGCCAGCCCCACCTTGCGCAGCACCGGCAGATCGATGATGTCGTCGCCCACATACGCAATCTCCTCCAGCGTGCACCCCTCGTCGGCAATCACCTGGTCCAGCGCCTGCACCTTGTAGTGCTGCCCTTGATACACATGCTCGATCCGCAGATCGCGCGCACGAATCGCCACCACCTGCGAGACGCGCTTCGTAATCCAACCCACCTTCAACCCCGCAACATGCGCCAGGGCAATTCCCATCCCGTCGTGTGCGGAGAAGCTCTTGACTTCGACTCCCGACAGATCCGTGCTGTTGGCGTTAGGAATAATCGTGATGCTGCCGTCGGTCAGAACACCGTCGACGTCGAAAAGCAATACCTTGATGCGGCGCGCCCGCTCGGCGAGTGCAGGTTCAATCATTCGTCGATGATACAAGCGCCAAAAACAGCAACGGCGAGCGCTGCTCCGCTCGCCGTTGATCTGACCAAGAGGCCTCTACCGTCTCCAGTGGCCTTCAACCCACACGTATCCGCGCGGCGTATTCCGCCAGTGGCCCGGTACCCAACGCGCGTGCGGATACGGAGGCGCAACGTAGGCTCCGGGGACCCAGACATACGCGTGGCCGTCCCAGCGTTGATAGCCCTCGTGCCATGCCCAATCAGGGTGCTCATGCGGCGGCGGCGGAACAATCTCCCGAGGATGCTCTGGCGGACCGACACGGACGTAAATCTGCGCTCCCGCAGCCGTTGCGAGCCCAAATACGGTCGCGAACGCGGCAGCAAGCAGTTGCTTTCTCATGAAGTTACTCCTTCCAGTGGGCCGTTGCCCTCTCTATTATTGGCTCAGACGCCGGAACCACCCCCGAAGTTGTGGTGGAAACCATGTAAAGTGAGATTCATTGGTAACCTTGCAGCATTTTGCTGTTGCAATCACAGGAGATATTCGGCATGCGGGCTGCAGGCGGCTTTTTGCTCGGGGTAATCGTAACGCTGGTGATCCTTGTAGGCGGCGTCTGGGGATATCTGAAGTACGGCTCGCTTCCGGTCGCCACGTCCGACAAGCCTTTTCCGCTCGAGGCACAGATCGTCCGGCTGCCGCTCAACGCCCGCATCGCTCACAACATGGAGCAGCCTCCGTTCTCCGGCAATGAGCAGGTGTACGAGGCTGGCGCCCAGATCTATTCCCAGCAGTGCGCCGCTTGCCACGGCCAGCCCGGGCACGACTCCGACTTCGCCCAGTGGATGTATCCACACGCGCCCCAGCTCTGGAAAAAGCACGGCAAAAAGAACGTCGTCGGCGTGAGCGATGACGACGCCGGTGAAACCTTCTGGAAGGTGAAGAACGGCATCCGCCTCACCGGCATGCCTTCCTATCAGCACATCCTCAGTGACCAGCAGATGTGGGATGTGACACTGCTCCTCAAGGCCGCCGACCAGCCGTTGTCGCCGCAGGTATCGTCCACCCTGTCCGCGGCGCACTAGCGGCTCAGTGTCGTGCCGATACCGCGCTGAGGAAGTGCACGACGCTGCCCAGATCGAGAGCGTTCCACCCCTCGCTTATCAGGCCCTCGCGAAGGTGGAGGATGGACATTCCATGGACGTGTACGGTTTGCCCCGTCGGCGCGAAGCCGAGTCCCGATCCAGTGTGCTTCATCGTTCCCGTCCAGCGGGCAGCGACACGGTAGCCCTCGGTCAATGTCTCATCGATGCTCAGGTGAACGTGCGTGAAGGATCGCCGGAACTCCAGAACATATTCCTTGAACTGTTCGCGATCCAGCACGGACTCCGGCTGCGGGAAGCCATAGCACTTCGCATCAGGCGTCGCCATCTCGTCGACGGCCTCCAGCCTGCCCTTGTTCCAGACCTCTTCAAACCATCGAACCGCGATATCGCGCGGAGATTGCGCCATGGCATCCTCCAGCTTCAAGGGTAAGTAGCCAGGACAACCCGGCTACCGTTGTTCAATGATCGGGAGCTGCGTGGCTGGCTTCAAATCGATCAGCATTCAGCAGCCGTCAGGCTGGAAGAATAGCGCACTCTTCTTGCGGGTGAGAACTTTATTCACGGTTGCCATGTGCTTCCGCAGACTGCACGGCCGCTCCTTCGAATCCGATGGTGTCGTGCTGGCGACTGTTGCCCGCGATCGCGCAAACCTTTACGAGCGCTCTTTACTCCGGAATTGCCGGAACTCCCATCCCAGCGGCAGCCCGCCGGGAGGTGGTTTGTTCGCGGCTGAGCAGGTGCGTCGCCAGTGCCGTCCACTCAGCATGCAGCGAGCCTGTGAACGCTGATCGCCCAGCCCGGCGATACCAATAGCCGGCATTGAACGAATCACCCTCCTTGCGATGCAGGTAAGCGTGGACCCAGGCCGCATCATTGTCTTCAAGGTTTTGAGTGATCGAATGCGCGCGCTCCCAGTCCCCGTGCGCCTCGTGCCAGAGTGCATGCAACAGCGGCGGAAGGTTCGCCGCCCGACTGGCGGAACACTCGAGCAGATCGGATGGCGATGCGGGAATCGATGCCGGCATCATGTTCGTTCTGCCTTCTGCTGATAGGTCCTTCCGGCCATCAAATCCGAAAGAAGAACCAGCGTGCGGATCTGCACCACTCCCAAATCTAAACCCGCAGCGCAGAGAATGTCGCGACCGGAAAATGCGCCACAATGGACCTTAGAGGAAGATCATGAACCGGAGAGCGTTGATGAAAGGGATCGCAGCGATGACGATGGCAGCAGGCGCTTTCGGCGGAGGAGAGGCTCAGGCGAACGATGAAACCGTCTACGAGCTGCGCATCTATCACCTGAACGAGGGCAAACTGCCCTTAATCCTGGAGCGCTTCCGCACCCGCGAGACCAAAATCTTCGAGCGCCTGGGAATGCATCCGGTCGGCTACTGGGTTCCCACCGACGAGCCGCTCGCCGGCCGCACGCTCGTCTACATGCTCCGCCACAAGAGCCGCGCCGCCGCCGATGCAGCCTGGGCCAAATTCCGCACCGATCCGGAGTGGGTCGCGCTCAAAAAGGAGAGCGAAAAGGACGGCGAGTTCGTGAACAAGCACGACATCACCTTCCTTAAGCCGACCGACTTCTCGCCTGGGGTGTAGGAACTTTGCTCAGGATTCGCGGAGCATCTGCACGACACTCGTGAAATCAAAGAAGTTCCAGCCGTCGAGCATCTTCCCGTCACGCATGCTCATGAAAGACGCGCCCGAGAACTTCACCCGTTTGTTCGTCGCTGGAAAGCCGAGACCGTCGCCCGTATGCGTGCCTGACGCCGTCCACCGGCACGCAATGTGATCGCCGTCCACGAGTTCCTCATCGACAACCACGTGGATGTCAGAGAACGTGCGGTTGAACTGCCGATAGGCTTCTTTGAAATCTTCATGGCTGAGCTCTGAGCCGGGCGATGGGAAGCCGAAGGCGCGGCCCCCTGGATGCCGAAGCTCATCGATTGCGCTCTCGCGCTGCTTGTTCCAGACCTCGTCGAACCAGCGGTGAGCAAAGTTGCGGTTCTGTTCGGACATGCGTGCTCTCCTGTGCCTGAGAAGACTAGCACCGGACGATCCGAGCGTTGGAAATTTCTGTGGCGCTGATACCCGCAACTTGGGATAATCCGCTCGTCCCCAAACGGCCCCAAGTTTCCGCAGGAGAATCCTGATGCCTGAGACTGCCGTCGCGCCCGTTCTTTGGACAGAAATCGAACGCCTTTCCACCAACATCGTCGTAGTGCGCTGCTATGGCAGGCTCGTGTCGGGCGGCGCCGATGATCTCCTCTACCGAAGCGTCAAGGAGTTGATCCCGACAACTTCGCGAATCGTTCTGGACCTCGCGGAGTTGAAGCACACCGACAGTATGGGCCTCGGCACATTGGTGCGTCTGTATGGCAGCGCGAAATCTTCCGGATGCCGGTTGGAGCTGATGCACCTGAATAAGCAGATTCGGAATCTGCTCGGGCTTACCGGCTTGTTTGACGTCTTCGCGATCATTGGCGAGAACGGTGTGAAATTCATGTAACCGGTCTCCGATCCGGAACCCGTACCACCTTTGCGGCATTACTTTTGTCACGGTACCCGGCTAGACTTAGCTCTGAACCTTCTGAGGAGCTTTCTTCCATGCGTTTCGGGCCCTGTCTCGCTGTTGCCGTCCTTGCCTTCTCCTGCGTCGCGACCAAAGCTGACGCGAGTCCTTACACAATCACCGGAACCGGCGCCAGCCAGTTCACAGGGTCGGCGGACCTCACCACCACCGACAACGGTGACGGAAGCTATACGATCACCGACATTGCGGGAACCGCTGGATACGGCCTCGGTGTGACCGGGCTGATCGCACCGGGCGCGTTCACCAACGGGAACGGCCAATCCAACGACAACCTGCTGTTTCCGGGCTCCAGCACTGAGCTCGTGGACACCGACGGCTTTGCCTTCACCGACACCCTGGGAGACACCAATTTCCAGGTGGATGTGTTTTCGACCGATGGCACCGGCGATTACGCTGCGTACCTGCTAGATTCCGATGGCTTCGCGGAGCAAATTCCGGTAACCCTCGACGTCACGCTGGTGCAGGCGGATCCCGTGTTCTCCATCGCGTTCAAAGGCATCCCGACCGCGCCTTCCGCAACGCCCGAGCCGTCCACCCTCGCACTGATGGGAACCGGCTTCCTCGGGCTGGCAGGTCTGGTTCGCGGCCGCCGGAAGCGTTGCTAAGCTTTCGAAAACGAAGATTGAAAAGCCCCGGGAAACCGGGGCTTTTCGTTTGCGATCTCGGCGCAGTTGGCGCTAGGGCGCGGGAGCCGGCGGAGTGAGAGCGAACGCCTGGAGCGCAACAGAGGTGAGGACTGCAAGAGTCGAATTTGACGGCGAAAGCGAGAAGGTCTCCTGCTGGGCCGAGCCCTCCGGCACGCGCGCCGCGAAGAACTCTTTGCCATTCCGGGTGCTGTAGAGGGTAACGGTGAGATTCGCGAAATCGCCGGCGCGCATGACGGTTGTCGGTTCGACGAGACGGTCGAAGTGGGAGGATGCGACAGCGAAGAGCTTTCCGTCAGAACTGCTTTCGGCCTGCTGAAGGAGATCGCCTTTGGGGACGGCGCCTTTGAGCAGCACGGCGCCTTGCAGGTTAAGCACGCGATACCAGAGAGAGTTGAATGGATCGATCGGTGGGCAGCCCTGAGCGAGCAGGAGGTCTCCGGGCAAGGAGCGTACCTGCACTTCGCAGTTTGAGCGGAAGCGCGCCAGGGGTTTGCTTGCGCCATCCCAGGTGCTTCGCTCGAGCACCCACTCCGTTCCATGCACAGGCCGGGCAGCGACCATGGTGTTCTGCACGAGCGCCGGACGCGTCGGCTCGACGGGTACGCGCTTGGAGCCGGTGACCTGCAGGGCAGCGTTGAGCCCCGTGAGGTCGTACTCTTCATCGACTGACCTGTCGGGGCCGACGAACGCGGCGATCTTTGCGTGCTCCTGCGGGGTGTGTTTCTCGTGAACGGTGGCCACGAGAAGAAGATCGCCCTGAGGAGCAGCGCTGAGGAAGAGCAGCGGACCCGACAACGGAATACGCCTCTGGATGGACAGGTCGGGGCCGAAGAGGACGAGGTCGTGCCCGACATGCGCGAGCACGCGGTGATCGCCCAACGCCCAGACGAATGGGCCGAGATCGTCGGAGACGGTCCAGTCCTTAATGCGAATCACCCGGCCGTCCGCGCGAGAGATGAGCACGCCGCGGACGCTGCGCGGGTTGCTGCCGGGGACGGGTTCGTTTGGCCGCGGTACGAGCGTGTGGCGGACGAAGGTGAGCAGAAGCTCGTCTTCGCCGAAAGAATAGACACTGGCATCGTGTTCGAGACCGATGACCTCGTGCTGCGGACGAGGCTGATAGCCAAGCTTGACCAGAGGCAGCGTCCACAGGGCGTGTGCGGAGGCGATGGCGGGCGCAGCGGCAAGCTCCGTGCACCCGGAGGACGCGCAAACGTCGGCGATCTCTTCTTCCGGCGGCGGAGGAAGCACTTTGACGACTGCGGGTGGCGCGGGCGGAGGCGGCTCCGCTGCCAGGGGAAG
Source organism: Acidobacteriaceae bacterium (assembly GCA_035944135.1). Lineage (NCBI taxonomy): Bacteria > Pseudomonadati > Acidobacteriota > Terriglobia > Terriglobales > Acidobacteriaceae > Acidobacteriaceae bacterium. Next base: position 491,130 of record DASZBM010000010.1, on the reverse strand, counting down.
GTAGGCCAGGGCGAACTCGGTCTCCCGATCGAGGGAGAACTTGTGCGAGGAAGAGAGAATGCTGATGGGAATTCTGGTGTTTTCGGGAAGATCGAGATCGATGCCGCGATAGCCTCGAACCTCGCCGGTCCGGAGGGGCTTCTCAGGAACGATGCCTTGGCGGAGGGCGTTCATCATGCTCGAACTGAGGCCGGAATCCGGCGCGCTATTGGTCATGGGGCTGTTGCTGGAGCGGACGTCTCCGTAGCCCGAGGGGAAGAGGCCGGCGAGCATGTTCTTCTGCGCGGCGCCGCTTCCGTACCGCTCGATCTCGGTGCGCACAGCGTCCGACGGGGCCTCGAGGGCGACGAGGGCGGGGCGCACGAGGGTGGGGTGGGGGCCGGCGCAGCGGATGGGGGAGAACTGCATGGCAAGTACGAAGTGATGGCGGCCGATGGACGAGGGGGACGTCACAACTGTGGCTGTGAGCGTGGTGTGGGAGGCGACCGTGCAGTCGCCCTGCTGCCAGGGTCCGATGGAGCGGACGAAGATGACATCGCCGGGCTTAAGGTCGGCGCTTCGAATGGTGTTCAGGAGCTCGGCCTTTCCCACGACGACTGGCGCGGGCGAGGACGATTGTCCGAGCGCACCGGCCGATAGAGCGGCCAGCAGTAGAAGCACAGGACGTGTCACGCGGAACTCCGGTGACGACGATAACAGGTTTTTGCTGGGGTGGAACCGGGTACCCCCTCCCCTCCCCCCTATTTTGCGCAAAATCTTCAAAAGGTTCGACTTAGGTCCGGACCTCAGTTGCAGATCTGTGCTGTGAGTGACTACCCGAGATTCCGCAGTGTCGGGTTCACAGGGTCGTCTGAGGTCCTGTTTTGTCAAGCCACCGGAGACATTTTGAGGGAACCTTATGCCGAGGTCCGGTGTCTAGCATAATGTAGTTTGCTACATAGAGGTGAATCATGCGGAGAAAGAATGCTCAGCTGTCATTTTCCAAACTGGCGGCGGTGTGGTTTTCGGCGCTGACCGTGGTGACCGCTGTTGTGGCGATCGCGGCGGCGAGTGGATGGTTTGTGGCGACGGTAACGGCCGGCGGCAGCCCGATGGCAGGCAACTGGGTAGGGATGTGCCAGGACGGAAGACCGTTCGTGGAACTGCGGCTGGAGCCGGCGGTGCGCGGGTATGGCGGGACGATCAGCCTGGGGAATGTGAAGATTACGAGCCAGCCGGGAGCTGCGGAGGGAAGCTGCACGGTGAATGATCCGCCGAGCGCAGAGCATGCGATGAAGGTCGCCAAGGCCTGGATGGTGGGCGACACGTTGACCTTCGACTCGGATCGTGGGCAGGAATACGAGATGAAGATGACGGGGAGGGATGCGGCGAAACTGCGCTTCGTGGCGACGAATCAGGATGAGTCATGGTTTGGATTACGTAGGGTGAAGTAGCGGATTTTCGTTGGCGATCCGGACAAGAGGCGATTCAGTCGTTTCCCTGTCGCTACGCTCAGGGTTCACTCCGCCTTTCGGCAGAGCTGGAAAGCGCGGGGGCGCGCGCTATGAAACCCGAGCAGACCCAACACTAACGCGCGCTATGAAACCCGAGCAGACCCAACACTAAAGTGCGGGGCTACCAGGTTCGGGGTACCTAGAAGCGGACAGACCCCAAGTAAAGCGTGGGGTCTGCAGTCGAAGGCCAAGGTGAGACCACTCCGGCTGAGTTCGAAGCGCTGGGTGTTCTTGTTGAAAGGGTGGCTCAGGCGGGGCGCCACTTGTCGGGGCCGTTGCCGCGCTGGCGGACGCGTTCGACGTCGGGGTGATCGTCAGGGTTGAGACTTTTGACATGCCGGATGGCTTCGGCTTGAGTGGCGAACAAGGCGCTGGCGCGGTCGGAATCCTTGGCGCGGACGGCGTACTTGCCGTCGTCGTTCTGCTCGATGAAGTAGTGCTTGCCCGTGGACATCAGGAGGACCTCCTGAAGGTGTGGATGCGGAGGGGTGAGCTCTGAGTTGGACAGTCAGGGTTGTGGCGCGGTGGAGGGAGGGCGCTTCAGTCGCTACGACTGCAGGCTTCCGCAGAGCGGAGGCGACACGGCTTCATTTCAGGATCGATTCAATCAGTCGAGCTTCCAACCGAGAAATTACCTGGGAACTCGCCGAACGCAAATGTCGACTGGGTGCCTTTCGCCGGTTCCAATTCGAGATACGCGTGGAAGGCGGGATGGATCATGAAGCGGCGAGCCCCGATCCGCTTCGCCGTCTTTTGTGCCATGACCTTATATTTGCTCTTTTGATCCTCATCGAACACGAAAACAAACTTGTCGGGCGATGTTTCGTAACTGAGGAAATTGAGATCAATCAGCAAATCGATCACAAATTCCGCCGACGTGAACTTTCCTTCGCAATCCTCCAACGCTTGCCTAATATCGTCTATAGTGAGTATCGATTCGCCGCCGAATAATTGCGTAACGAAGTCGTCCAATTTCCTAAATTGAGGCGAACCCTCTGCCATTAGCGACGATAGTAAGAAGCCGGAGTATTTAACGACGCCCGTCTCGATGTCCTTTTCCTCAATACGAGTGTGCCCTCGGTTCACGGCGTTTTGCTGGCTCGCGCGTACCAAATAAATCAAATCTCGCGGCCGAGGGAAAACGGCATATGTAAGAAAGTCTTTTGTTGGCACGGAGTTCGTAAATTCGCAAAAATATTTGGACCAGACTTCTTGCGGATCCAGAAGATTTGGATCGGCCACCATAAACCGTCTTTCTATAACTCTCTTCAACAATTCCGGATCTGTCCATTCGATTTTTCGAATTGGCAACTTGTCCGGCTCTCGAGCGAACGAGATCACCGCTGAATAAATGTCCGATCGAAGAAACACTGTTAGGGCAAGGTCCAGTCTTCGCTTACCGAGAGAGGACTTCCTGAACTCCTCGGCGGTACGCAAGCTCACGCTTAACAGTCCAAACAATAGCTCGCTAACCAACTGAATATTCGTCCGCGAGTTCCAATTCTTGTCTAGGTTGTCTACAAGTATCGCTACGGTATTTGCCTTTTCGAGCGCACCAAGAATCAAATCTCTGAGCCGACTGATGATGACTTTATGAATGGCTTCGCTGATGCGGCTTTTGACTTCGCCTGATTCTGTCACCCTTGAAAGCCGGTCGACGAAGGCTTCCATCCGAGCTGAAAACTCTGGCAAAATAATCTCGGAATTCGCTTCGACAAATGCTACTAGAGCCTCCTCAGCCTTGGTTTTGGTCGCGAAATCAGGCCTGCCCTTGATCTTTTCATAGATGCTTTTGGCCAACTCGGTATAGATTAATGCCTTCCAAAGGCTCTCAACTAAATAGCCTTTCTCTGAGGTAGACATTTGTTGCCGAAGTAGCGAGATAAGGCCTTCCAACTCATAGTCAATGGGCTTTATAACGCAGACGTGATTTCTTGGATCGGCGCTGATCTCGTCGGAGAGCTTCAAAAGTGTTGCTGATTTGCCGGTTCCTCTTCTTCCAACGAAGATGGAGTGCTGCCTCGAGAGCGCTTCGGCATAGGCGGCAGTTGGAATAAAATACTCTGGCAGTTCCTCAGATTCGTACTCTGCTATCGGATCACCGAGATTCAGCTCGAGCAGACCACCGTGCGCGATCGTGACATTCCGATGTTTTGCTCTCCTCTTGGATCGCTCCTGATTTTCCTCGAGCACCACGGATAACCAGTTATCGTAGAAAGAGACCGCTTGCTTTGCATCGTGGTGGATGCGAAGGAGGTCACGATAGTCAATGGGAGATATATACGGCGCATGCGCGAGCATCAAGAGCGGCTTGCCAAGCCCGTATGCGAGCCCAGCCACAAATGCGGCTTTGGCGTTGCTGATTCTGACGCCTTCGTATGCTTCGGAAAGGAAATGGCAGACTACTCCGGCGGCGGCCGAGACATTGGTGAGATACCACTCTAATGGCTGAATTCCGATTTCCTGCGGATCGTCTATGACCTGGGGAATAGGACCATCGACGACGCGCCGCGCAATTCTCACCACCGGCTCGGTTGGAATGGTGGGCTTTATGTATAGCAGCGCATCCTCTTTGACTGGGCGCGCCGTCCCGAGAGCTTCGTCGTAAAGAATCTTGGCAGGGGAGGAGTATGGGGCGTCCGAATAGAACTTAGTTGCTATGTCGTGGCTATTCGAGTAGCCAGCATATCCGGTGGTGCTCAGCAGTCCAAACTGGTCGAAAAGAACCTTCGCGCCGCAAACCTTCGGATTGAAGAGTAGCCATAGGCGCTTCCGTTTGCTGATTGAGTAGCCTAACTCGAAAAGAACATTTGGATTGAGGTTAGTAATATCTGCGATCGTGATATCTGAGTTGTTGATCTGCTCGCAGATGCTTGCAATGATTGGTCTTCCTGTAACCGCCAAGGAGGTCCAGCTCTTAAGTAGAGCGACACCTCCGTTGTTGATCTCATCGATGGCTGTTTCTATTGACTCTCCCTTACCCGGCAAGTCAGAGGGATAGGCCACAAAGCACTTCGCAGCAGTAGTCATTCGCAATGATTGGAGTTCGGTTCAATAATAAGCCCTGCTCATTGCACCGCTCGCTGTCCGCGCAGGACTACTTCTTTGTGGCGGCAGGCAGAGGAAAGAGCTGGAGCGAGGCGGAGGTCAGGACGGCGAGAGCGGAGCCTGATGGCGCGAGGGAGAAGGTGTCCTCCTGCGCGGAGCCTTGCGGGAGATGCGCGGCGAAGAATTGTTTGCCTGTGGTGGAGTCGTAGATGGTGACGGTGAGGTTGGTGAAGTCTCCGGTGAGCAGGGGTGTGGTGCGGTCGACGGGGCGGTTGAAGTGGGAGGAGGCGATGGCGAAGAGGCGGCCGTCGTCGGTGCTCTCGGTCTGCTGAATGAAGTCGCTGTAGGGTCCGGAGCCTTTGAAGAGCGTGGCTCCGCGGGCGTTGAGGACGCGATACCAGGTGGTGCGGGCCTCGAGGGGCGAACAACCCTGGACGAAGAGGAGATCTCCGGGGAAGGATTGGACCTGCAGCGGACAGATGGAGCGGAAGTGAGCCAGGGGCTTGCTGTGGCCTTCCCAGGAGTTTTCTTCGAGGAGCCAATCGGTTGTGTGCGCGGGCCGAGCGCCGGGCTGGACCCTGACGATGGAGGCCTGGAGAAGAGCGGGGCGCAGAGGCGGAACGGTCACACGCTTGGCGCCTGTGACGTGGAAGGCGGCGTCCAGGCCGGTGAGATCGTACTCCTCGTCGATGGGCACGTCGGGACCGACGAAAGAGGCGATCTGGGCGTGCTCCTTCTCGGTGTGCTTCTCGTGGACAGTTGCGACGAGGAGAAGATTTCCGCTGGGAGAGGCGCTGAGGAAGAGGAGCGGGCCGGGCAGCCGGAAGCGTCGCTGGATGGTGAGACCTGGGCCGAAGCGGACGAGATCGTGACCGACGTGGGCGATGACGACGCCGTTGCTAAGGCCCCAGACGAAGGGGGCAATGTCGTCGGAGACGGTCCAATCGTTGACGCGAAGGACGCGGCCGTCGGCGCGGGAGATGAGGACGGCGCGCACGACGCGGGGGTTGACGGCCCAAGCGTCTTTGTCGGAAGAGCGCGGCAGCAGGACGTGGCGGGTGAAGGTGAGGAGGATCTGATCGTCGCCGAGGAAGTGGACGCTGGCGCTGTGGTCGAGGCCGGCGATGCGCTGCTGCGGACGAGACTGATAGCCGAGCGCAGCGAGCGGCAGGGTCCAGATCGCGTGAGCTGAGGTGGCTTGAGCGACTGCGGCGAGTTGTTTGCAGCCGGACGAGGCGCAAACGTCTTCGATTTCTGCGGGCTCTGCGGGTGGAGGCGGCGGCGGGGTGGCGGGAGCCGGGGTGGTGACGGGAGGCGCCGCGGTGGCGGGTGTGGTGTCGGGGCTTGGGGACGGCGGTGGCGTGGGAGCGTAGGCGAAGGCGAATTCGGCGGCGCGGTCGAGGGTGATCCTGTGCTCGGAAGAGAGCTTGGCGGCGGGGCCTTCGCGGCCCGGGAGGGTGAGGGCGATGCCGCGGTAGCCGCGGACTTCGCCGGTCTTCATGGGCTTGCCGGGCGCGTCGTGGAGCTGGTTCATTTCGTTGGCGTCGAGCGCCTGGCTTGCTCCGGCGGTGTTGCCGGTGGGGATGTTGGGCTGGCGGGCAGGGCCGGCCTGGGTGCGGCCCGCATTGACCTGCGTGGGAAAGATGCCGGAGAGCGTCGGAGTTTGCGGGGCGCCGGCGTTGTAGCTGCTGTCGGGGTCAGGCGCCTTGATGGAGACGAGCAACGGCGTCATGAGCGCGGACGTCGAGCCGGAGCAAGGGATTTCAGAGAAGCGCAGGGCGAGAATGGTAGCGGCGGGGCGGGTGGTGGTGGAGGTAAGGCTCTCGACGTGGCCGGTGATGGTGGTGTGGGAGGGGATGGTGCAGTCGCCCTGCTGCCAGGGGCCGAGAGTGCGGAGGTAGAAGAGGTCGCCGGGTTTGAGGTTGGCGGTCTTGAGAGTGTTCAGGAGCTCGGCCTTGCCGACGATGAGGGTGGGGGGCGGCGGGGCTGATTGGCCGTGCGCGACTGCAGACAATGCGGCTAGAAGAACAGGCAGATGTCGGCTCACGGGGGACACTCACGACGAACATAGCAGGTTCGTGGGGAGAGGTGAGGGTGCGTCGGTTGGAGGGAGATTGGCACCGGCCAGAGGTGGCTATCTTGGGCGCCTCCAAGCGGGGTAGCCAGACTGGGCTTTGGCCTCATTTCCGGAGGACAGGTATTGCTCTGATCCGGGCGCAGTCTCTGCTGGGGCAGGTGGAATCAAATTCAGGAGAGTCTCCTCGTCGATCTTGACGACCTGCACTGCCATGCCGCGTCGTAATGGGGTCAGGGACAACCGGATCATCTCCACGACTTGCACCATCGTAAGTTGGGGGTTGTACAGGCGATAGACTCCTGGAACTTCGTTGGCGATTTGGGCCGTGGTCTGAAGGACACGCTCGAATCCCTGGGCCGTCATCTCTCTGTGTACGGCTCTGTAGTCAATTCCGGAGGAACCCTGTTGATGGGTCGTGATGTGCGCTTCGAAGAACCCCCGGGAAGACATGGCCGACATTGCTCCTTCTTCCACAGTACGCTTATCCGGTCACTCTGTTTCGAAGCGAGATGGGCCATTCCGACCAGCGCGGCATCCAATGGGTAGAGGATCCCCTGATGAACACCATGCACGACAGGCGCTTGACGGCTGTGACACGATTTACTGTCTCCGAAGCGGACTTTCATCAGCGACGGGTGACGGCGATGTACCAACGCTCGTGGACGGCACAACAGAAGACCAACGCCTCGGGCGCTTCGAGCTCAGTGTTTGCTGATTTTGTGAGGGGTGTGGCGTCTGCGTTTGGAGTGCACACGGAGACGCAAAGCGCATCCGATGCGGGATTGTGGCACCGGGATCGTCTGCGCGACATCAAGAAGTTACCGCAGATCGGGGATGTACATCGCTACGCTACCGGCGAGATCCGGAAGGTTTTGTTCGTTGTGTTTGAGCGGAATCGGCTGCGGGTACTGACTGACTGAGCGGGCGATTCTGAATTGATGAATGAGGGATGACTCCCCCCTCCCCCTGTTTTTGCGCAAAATATTCATGAAACAGGACTTATGGGTGGACCTTTCGGTGCGCTTGCACCGAGAGTTGTGCACGCGTCCTGGAGCCGGCAAAAGAAAAAAGCAACGTCGAGAAACGTTGCTTTAAAGGAGGTTTACTTATCTGCTGTGGTCAGGTTCGCAAACTTCTGTTCTTTTGCCATCCATAAATCGGTTGAAATGAGCTCGACAAAAAGGTGGATCGAGGGTGGTCTCGAATCCGGCCTTCGGAGCCCACTCGGGCGATCACAACACGCGATCCGTGACCTTTCCTGCGAGCTTCTTGTTGGCCCACTCTGTTGCCTGCAGATAGCGCTTGTTCTTATTGCCTTGCATGACATCGACGATGGCAGCGCGGTAGCCGCTTCGGAAGATGGAGTACATCACCGCCAGGGCACAGCCCATGCCGAAACCGCAGCCGAGCAGATAACCGAACAGAAGACTCGCGGAGAAGATTTCCATGGGTGTAGCGAGTATACGTTTCTGTGTTTGACGGCTGGAATCTTGCATGCGCGGAGTTAGGGATTGCTTTGTTCGGCGCCTTTGTGGTCGCAGACAGGAAGGCAATTCAGCTGATCATGCTGGTGGGACGATAAGCGGAGGAATGTGGGTAGTCCTCTGGGGATTGGCAGAGACGTGAGCGAACGGGATTGTGGTGGATGTAGTCGCGGTAGGTTTCGAAGTCTTCGCGGCTGCGCATTCGGCGGTCAGTGAAGCCGCGTTGCCAGGTGGGGAACTTTCAGGCGAGGCGGCGAGAGAAGCCGCCTTTGATGAGTTGGACGGCGCGCTCGAGGGTGATCTCGTTTGGGGTGAGGAGAAGGTGGATGTGGTCGGGCATGACGACGAAGGCGTGGAGTTTGTAATGGCCTTCGCGGCGGTAGTGCTGGAGGGTTTCGAGGAAGAGTTGGGCTGTGGTGGGGGTTTGGAAGAGGCGGCGGCGATTGTAGGTCTGGGTTGTGATGAAGAAGGTGCCGTGGCTGGTGAGGCGGGTGGGCTTGCCCATGCTTGGCCAAGCGTACCTCAGGGGCTAAAGCCCCTGAATCACTCGGGCTGGTGATGGCACGGCTGAAGCCGTGCCCCTTCAGAGGCGGTTGTGGCCTACAGGGGCGGTGTTGATGTGGTTGAGGTGGGCTCAGGAGCTAAAGCCCCTGAATTGCTCGGGAGGGTTATGGCACGGCTGAAGCCGTGCCATAACCGAGGGGGCGTTATGAATCGGCACCCGGTGCGCCACTGGCTTTGTTATTGTGCTTCTATGTTCGTACCCATACTCATCTTTGTTCTCGGGACAGGCCAAGACGCGGGTCACCCGATGACTGGGGATGAGCTCGTCCAGGCATGCCGCGCTTCAGTTCGTATTTTGAACGGTGAGGGTCGCGAGGGCGACACTCTCAATGCGCACTTTTGTGCATCATTCGTTGAGGGCTTCATTTCTGGCCTTCATGTGAGCGACGACAAAGTCTGTGTGCGCTCTGAAGACAATCGGGCGACGCTGGTTAAGGTTTACGTTGCTTACATGGACAAGAATCCCAGACTCCTCGACAGCACAGCTGACGTGGGCCTGTACCTTGCCCTCAAGGAGGGCTATCCTTGCGCTGCCAAAAGCAAATAAGATCTCGATGCCCCGATAGTTCAGTTGAGGGGCCTATCTCACCGGACATATTTTGGGGGAAACGCAATTGAAGGCTGATCTTTAATCATTTGCCGTGCGAATGAAAAGTCGTCGGCATCGCTCATTACAAATCTTGTTGCATTTGCGATTTGCATTGAGTTGAGTCTCCGAATGTTTGTGTACGTAAGTAGGAATGGCTTACCCGCTTGCAGGGCGTGAAGGAATCTCTCTGCCTCAAAGGAGGCAAAGTGTGACCCACTTCCACGGGCGGCCTCCATAACGCCGAGTATCGAGGGGCACATCAGGGCTAGAACCAGCTTGGGCGATAGCGGCAGGTATATCTCAATGCCTTGGTTGGAAATTCCCAAATTGCCCAGCCCGTTTCGTGTCGGGAAGCTGTTGTCACGGACAATTGGATCATCCCCGATAAGGAATCGCTCTTTAGCTGGGGCCCTCTGCAACATGATCAACTTTTCGGCTAAAGGCTTACCAAACGTGTTAATCGTCTCTGGAAGATGGTAGAGGATCGATAGCTTATGCATCTCTTTGTCTTTGGGCGGCAGGCCAGCTCTGAGTGCATTGGCTTCACCGCCCAATCTTCCGACGAGGAGGTCATGCGTCTGGTCCAAAGCTTCACGTTCTGCCTTTGTGCGAACCATCTGGATCGCGATAAATACGATTAGAGATGCCCTGTCTTCCAGGCTTATTCCGCTTAAATCTTCGGTAGCGACAATCCGCTGGATGACTGGGGCAGCATTCGCCTCCACCAACTCGAGTCGATTTTCGAACGAGACGGAGAAGTCTCCGAAATCTACCTCATTGAAGTAATTTTCGGAGGCAACGTCGCGGATCGCGCTCGGGTACGAGATTGCTCGAGACTTGTCGAAGACATAAACTCGGTCTTTCCCCGCAATGGAGAACCCTCTGAGGAGGCACTGCGGGACATAGTGTTGTTTCTTAGCATGCGTTGTCATATTCGTCGAAATGGTCAAAGCCCCGCTTGCGGCGGGGCTTTTGGTTTTGCGCGAAGCTGTGGGGGAGCAGATAAGGTGAAACTTCCAGCGACGTGGAATCAGTCGCTTAGAGCAGAGGGGAGCGCATAAACTGAAACCGGGCATACCCCATAAAGCGAAAGTTTCAGCCGTGATGGCCGAATAAGCTGAAAGTTTCCGCACGACCGATTGCCGCCATGCTGCATGCTACTCAATAAAAAGGACTTACATGTGACACGCGCGTTGCTGCGCAGGATGCTCCGTACCCAGTCATCAATACAGCTCGCTCTCCTTGTACTTTCTGATCCTCGGATTGTCCCAATCGCACGCGGCGCTCAGAACATATCGTGCGAGCACATGTTCGACGACATCCTCCAGGAGAATCGAGCCCTCGCCGGCGCGATGGTTCTCTTCGGACCAGAGCTCCCCCTCGGGTGTTTGTAGCCATAAAGCCCCAACTTCATGAGGCTTCAGCTTGGACAATTGCTGCTCAATCAAATTCCTGATCAGGTCGAGATAGAGGTCCCAGGAGACAGATTCCTCTCGTTGGGCCTGAACGCAAACCTCATCCCAGATGTTTGCAAGAACCGAATCATCGCCGGACTGCATTCCGTCACGTAAGCGCTGGAGTTGGCTGATAGTACGGCGGCCGACCTTCTGCCCGATCTCTTCGGCGAATGTCGACAATAGCACCGATTTCGAAACCACATTCATACAAGAAGTCCAATATTTCCGTAATCTACCATCCGGATCAGCAAGAACGGGGAAGGGCACGGCGGATGTGGCCACCAACCACGGAGGCAATTCAGCCGTTACGGTTCATGGGCAACAGCTTTCGGCAGAGCTATACCCCACCCATGGCGTATCGCAAGGAAAATGGAACACACGATACCGACCGTTGCCGTTTGTGATCGCAATTAACTCCGGAAGGACCAGTAGTAACCGCCATTGTGGGGCTTCCGAGTCAGTCCGAAGCGGCTTGCTGGCTCGTGTCCGTGGGTGATCAGGTTGAAGATGTCCGTGAGCAGAGTCCGTTCTTGCGCAAACGTGCTGTGGCCGAGGAAGTCGGTGTCCACTGTGGACGCGTCTATTGTGTCCAATCCCTTTAGTACAAGAATATTTTCGCCGGCTTCCCCGGCCCGGGCATACTCGTGAATCCGTTTAGACAATGCCAGCGCTTTATCTGTTGATGACGCGTACAACGTTACGCGATTCGATAGCGCCGGCAGTTGCAAGGCCAATTGCCGAAAGATACCCGCGTCCACGTCAGGAGCTGCAAGTATTAGCTGTTCGAACTTGGGTCCGCCGCTAAGCTCTTGAAGGACTGACAGTAGAGCCCGACTGCCCATGCTATGGGCAATCAGATGAATTTGATCGGCGTCAGCTCGATTCCGTAGCTGGTTTAGGAACTGCTTCAAATGTGGTCTAGCCCACTCGTTCGATCCCTCGTCGGACGGATAGTTGGCCACTCCACCCTTGGAGGGCCAGCTGAACATGATCGGAGCACCTGGAAATTGCAAATCGAGTGCAAGCTGGGCGGTACGCATCGCCGCCGTGTCAAACGCAACGTTATAGCCGTGAATAAATACAAAAGCACTCTTTGGCTGGTGGACCGCCTTCTTCAATTCCTTGAAGAACGTTGCTGCCCCCAATGAAGTCGTGCTCAGCAGGACGACGTGTTCTCCACGACGCGCACTCGTCCAGAACTTCCACCAAGCTGGCCTTTCGAGCTTTCCAAGTCTGTGCATTGGCGGAATGCTTACTGAGCATATTCCGAGTGTGACCTCACCTCGTTTCGAACGTTCTCCTGAGAACTTCAAGTCGCCTTGTCTCGTCTCCGTTGCTTGACGGTCAGTCCCGAAAAACACAGGAATGATCGTCTCATCAAGCTCGAGAGGAGGTTCATCTGCCTCAGGCGGTGCGGTTCTGGCAATCGGCTGGTGAGTCTCCGAACGCCTCAACTTCGGTTCAGGTGCGAAGTCACTCCTGACATGATGGATCTGGACGTCGCTTTTCTTCGTAGGAGCCAACATTCGTTCTGCGTGATACCTAATCTCCGGCCACTCCTCGTCCACGTGACGAAGAGCTCTCCGAGCAGTTCGGGTAATATCGTGCCTCGCAACACCAATCCCAATCACCGCCCCGCTTTCATCAAGCAGTACGGGCCGCTGTCGTTCTGGAAACGGACCTCGTTGTGGCTCCAAATTCGAAGTCCGCCGTTCTACCGGTGCTGCGCCTTCGCGCGGTAATTCGAGCAGCTCTGACGCGAGGAGGATTGGGTTTGCCCCTCTTGTTCTTTCTTGGATTTCGGCCTTCTTCAACGGGAAGTAGCCAGTAATCTCACTGCCCCGCTCTCTATAGAGCACCATCCACTGGTTGCTGCGTAGGTAGCGGAGCATTCCAAGGATTGGGGCAAGCGGTTGGTCCGCGCTCGTAATCGCAGTTGGCCGCGCCCAGTAAGCTCGGATTGGTAACAAATCAGTTGCCATTTTGAAGGATCGCTAGAACAGTAGCAGATGTGAGCGCCGATGTAACCAAATCATGGCGTCTGAAAACACCATCGGAGTTGACCAAACGAGTTCGTACAGCTCATCTCTCGAAACCATGTTCGTCCCTTTTGGGACACATTCTATGCCCGATCAAACGCATACAGCCGTTCTACCCATAGCCATTAAGTCGGAAGGCTTCGACCACAGGAATTTGCGTGCCCGCCCTGACGGCGCAGGAATGCATCTCGCTCCCGTTGGCTGAACAAGCGTGACTATTCAGTTTGTCGCGCACCCAATGAACGACGAATGAGCTAGCAGCCAGGAGTAGCTTCGACCGTAGATTTTCACGTCCACACTGCTCAGTTCGATATGGTCAGCAAATTTCGTTGTGCAGCCGCAGATGTAGGTGCACCAACGCTGCATCAGGAAGTGCGGATTGTCGCAAACATTTCGTTCTCGCGTAGGTAATCCAAAATGCTCTTCAACCGCGAAAAGGGCACTTTCTCTTGCTCCAAGCGAATTCCCTCGCGTGGAATGCCTGATTGTAATTCCATGAATAGTGCCATCTCGTCCGGGTTCAGAAGCTTCAGCGAGTGCTTGACCGGCGTGAGCTCAGTGGTCCATGAATTTTGGTGATTGAATAGAGTCTCACGATCCATCAGGAAAGATTGAGCATGCGGGAACACAGTTCTCAATTCATTGAGAATAGCGAAACCGTGTGTATCGATATCACCCCAGTAGTACAACGGCAGTTGATGAACCCATTGCGCGAGTCCAAACGCTCTCATCCCATAACCAGATCCAAACACAACGATGGAGTCTTCGAATTCCGGAAAGGCGAGGAAGTTCGTTTTGTTTTCGGTGACGAAGACGCGTTTAAGCGGTAGTCGCAAGGCTGCGAAGCTTTCCGCATCTAGCTCGACATCAGGTTTATTAGGAAGAAGCGCGAAACGAATTTCTGGATCCAAAACGCGAAAACGGACGCGGGGTAGCTCACGCAGAAATCCGAATCTTGCATGGAAGTCGGTTGACTCATTTGGCATCCCCTCCATGGAATGATCTGTAACTAATTCGAATAGCTCTGCCAGCACTCCGGCGTGAAGTTCGACAAATTTCGTATCGACCCCAGGAAGATCGATTTGCCTTGTATAGATTTTCTGTGCCGAACGTGTCTTCATCCATGCCACAACTTGCAGAATCAGTCCCCAATCAGCGTTGAGTGCCAACACCTGGAAAGGGTTCGCTCCAAGCCAAGGCAAAACCTCCGGAACAAGTGCTGTCGTGGCGGCTTGTAGTGCGCGGAAGCATTTCGCATCGTCCTGCACCTCCAGGAACAAAACGGCTTCCTCCGCCCGGTCAATCCAGACGGCCGCCGGAATCTCCTGTTGTCCCAAAATCTGACTGCGCATTGAGCGCCACTCCAGTCGAGTGCCGCTTAGAGCCCGCAGAGAAGTGATCCATTCTTGAGCTCGACCAAATTCCAGAGCCATTTCTCGAGGCGACGGCACGCTCAAGCTGAGGCGCAGGGGGAAGGGACTCTCCAAGCCTATGAGAGCACGAAGGATCTCGCCGCGTTTCCAGCGACGTTCAATCTTTTTGCGGACCTCCTCTGCTGACGTCCAGCTCATGAAAGACGTGCGGCTTTCTGTCTGCGATGTTCCTCGATAGATAGGTTGAGCACGGTCGACGACTTGCCGCTCCGGTTCTCCACAAACGCGACACTCGATATATATGGTTCGATGACATGCGTTTTCTGCAAGGGCGTAACGATCATCAACTGCAAGTTTAACTTGCCGAACAGCTTGAGTCCGAATTCTGCCGATTCATCCGATCCGCGACCGAACGCCTCGTCAATTACTACAAAGCGAAAGGAGCGAGAGAGGTCTTCGACCCATTCCAGGCCGAACTGATAGGCGACACTAGCGGCTAGGACTGTATACGCCAACTTTTCCTTCTGACCACCTGATTTGCCACTCGAGTCAGAAAAATGATCGAACTCACGATCATCCTCAAGCCATTTCTCGCTCGCGGAAAACTGAAACCAATTGCGAACGTCAGTCACCATGTCCTTCCACCGGCGATCGGGCTCAGCGGTTTCGGGACGTCCCCGTAGGCGGTCCAGGATGCGCTTCACCTGCTCGAATTTTGCTTCAGCATACTGGTCGTCGGTGGAACCATGCATCTCATTGTCTATGCAGGCCCGAAGGTCGTCTCGAAATTGACGCACTTCTGGATGGAACGTAGGTTGTTGGATCAGTTCGATATAACGGCCGCGGTTGTATTCGATCTCGACGAGCGAATCGTTGATAAGCTTGATACGGGTCCTGATCTCTTCAGCTTCTTCGTGGAGCTTTGCGTGGAACAGTGCAATCCGCCGGATGGAGTTCGTCCGGAGTTCCAACCGAAATCGTTCTTCGAATTTCGGTAAATCGTGGAATCGCAACTGTTCGAGGAACTTGCGATATTCGCTTTGCGCCTCCACGTTGGCGTCGAAGTCATTCGTCTCCAGCTTGTATGCACTCTTGAACTTTTCCATCGCAAGCAGGATGCGGTCTTTGAGTCTGCCCTGATGTTTTGCTTCAGCGTCCATACGGCGCTGAAATTCATTTCGGACCGTGTGCTCGTGACCGTCGCACGATTCGACGCTTAAGGCCGTATCTTCGATGACCTCGTCGATTACTTTCTCGATACGTTCTCGCAGTGCATCGTCAATCTGAACTAGCAGTAACTCGGCCTGTGCCTTGAGGCCTTGAGCAGAATCGCGCTTTGTTTCTGCTTTACCGATTTCGCGCTCAAAAAGCAGGAGAGCATCTCCTGTGGCCTCCAGCATTGCCTCCGCATCAGAGAGCTGACCTCGGAGTTCTACTAGTTTATCGCTAGCACTTTCGAGCCGTAGCCTCTCGTCTCTAAGCCGCCCAATCGTCCGCTCGCAGCTCTGCCAATCAAGATCGGAAAAGCTCCTGAACTCTCGCAAAGCGGCGACGGCTTCCTTCTTTTGCCCCTCAGTACGGCGGCGAGATTCCAGGATTGAAAGTTCCTGGCCGATGTCCTGGAGCTGTTTTTCCAACCTTTCCTTCCTGGACTCCAAAGCCCCAATCTTCGCTTCATTGCTCCAGCCGAGTACATACCGGCTTCTATCGTCCAGACGGAAACGATCGTCTTTTATATGACGCGTGCCGTCCTCCTTGATTTGTCCGGTCAAAGAGATCCCGCGAGAAGTCCGCACGAACTCATCCTGGCTTACGCAACAAGCGTAATCATGCCTGTCACGCAATCTCGTTTGCAGCCATGCGGTGAATTTCGTATTTGCCTTTACCAACACCTTGTTCACCGAGGAGTTCGGCTGCAGAGCTTCCGTCCGCTTTACCTGCCAACCAGAAAGCGTTCGAAGATACACTAGCCGGCCGTTGAGGTGGTTGTCGTTTACCCATTGCGAAACACATCCGTAGTTTTCTTCTGAGACCAGCAGTGAAAGAGCGAGTCCATTGAGCACACGCTCCAGAGCGCCTTCCCATTGCTCTTCACCTGAGCGCACCTGCAGGAGTTCTCCTGCGAAAGGTAAATCGTCCGGAGGAACACCGAGGGCATCGGCAAGTCGTGCTCGGATCTGGACGTAGAACCCGGGAATATTACTAGGCCGAAGGCGCAGACTCGCGATCTCCTCGCTGAGGTGCTGGTGCTCCTCGTATTCCTTTCGAAAAACCATTTGGAGTTCAACCCACTCGTTCTGCAGGCGAGCTTCCTCTTCGATGGCCCGTTCTCGCATCGCAGAGAGCTGGCCCTGTTGCTCTTCAAATCCTGCTTCGTCCGCCGGTATTATGCCGCCCAGGCTAAGAATCTTCTCCGCGTAACCGTCCGCTCTTCTCTGCCTTTTGGAGCGCTCAACTTCCTGGACGCGAAGTTCGACATCGATTTGCTCAAGTCGATCTCCTCCTTCCTCCGATACAGCCTGCTTCAAGCGCTGCACATGTTCCAGCTCCCTCGCCTTCTGCTCCAGCCGCCTCTCCTTCCGCGCCGCCAACTTCTCGAGTTCACGGGCCAGGTGCTCCAGTCTTTGGTCAAGCAGTTGAATCTTGCTCTGAGCAAAGTAGGCCTTAAGATTCTCCCGACAATCCTTTAGGATTCGCAGTTCCGCTGTTTGCTCTTCATACAGATCACAATCCGCTACTAGCGGCACGAGCATATCAACCTGCGCTTTCGCCTTTTCGACGGCGGCATGTGCCCGAGTGAGATCTTCGAAATTCGCCAGCAGGTCTGCGATCCGTTCGGCGACCTCGGGCGCCTGTAGCATATGCTCCCGCACGAAATCTGTCAGATTTCCAACAGATTTCATTGATACGGTTTGATGGAACAGTTCCCACGCCTGATCGCTGGAAACATGGAATCGCCGACGAAACGAGGCGGAATACGCCGCAAACGTGTCATATATCTCTACCCCAGCTAATCCGCGAAGCCTCTTACGCAACTGGCTCATATCCGGGCCAATGTTTCCAAACTCGCCTGCGATTGAAAGCTCGCGTTCGGCGGTGACATAGAACCGTTCAGGCTGTGATTGCGCGTCCTTGAACCACAATACTTGAGCAAGTGTGGTGGTTTCGTCATAGCCCTCATTGCGAAACACGCCCAGGATCACCGAATAGTTCCCATGCTTCCGCAGTGCGACTGGTTTTGCAGTGCCTGTCTCTTCGCTGCGCTCCGACTTATAGTGCCCTAGCACGTACGTCCGAAGGGAGCGCTCCTTGTTCTCTGCACCGGCAGCTTTGTTGTAGGCTATGCGGTTCGATGGCAGCAACAGTGTCGTAACGGCGTCGACAAGGGTAGACTTCCCGGAGCCAATGTCGCCGGTCAGCAACGTGTTGTTGCCGTTGAGCTTCAGAGTCCAGACCTTCCGGTCAAACGTGCCCCAGTTCAGCACTTCCAAATGTTGCAGCCGATATCCAAGGCGCGGCACCGTGGAGGAAGGCGAATCGCTAAATGGAATGGATTGCTCGACTGTTTCCATTTGATCTCTGAATCCTTTAGTTAGTCTGCGGTCCTATGGCATGGGCTCTGTAGCTTGCAAGAGAATCTTCCAAACCACTCAGCCATTGCGCGTCTACAAATGCCTTGATAACACGACGTACTTCGAAAGTCGGAGGCTCGCTGCTGGAGTTTAGCTTACGCATGAAACCCATCTCCTGCAGCCGCTGGGCACTTTGTTCTACCCGTTGGTGAAGCCTTATTTCATCACTCCGCTCGGGCAGAAAAAGCTGGATCAAATCCAGGATTTCGTCCAGCTTGAGCACGAGGCGGCTTTCGATACCTACGGCATCGAATTCGGCCAATTTCTTTCGCAGCAATGCGAGAAGAAGACTGTCATAAAATGAGAGAGGGCGACGTGCAATGAGGCGAGGGATTTTCTCCTCCTCACCAGGCGTGACCGCCCTGCTGCGAAGGAACGCATAGCCTTCCGCCTCATCAAGGAGCAGATCCAGCCCCAGCTGGCCTACATAGTCAGACGCCTGCGATCGGAAATTGAGGAGTGCGCTCCAAAGCATGGATTCTTGATCGCGGTACAGGACGCCCTTCAAAAGTGTGATTAATAAAGACGTCAGCCCTGGACTGGGACTGCCTACCCAGTCCTGTTGTTTCACTTCACTCACTCGCCTTCTCCTTGAAGAGGATTCGTTGCATATTCGCGTGACGCTCGATCTCCTCTTCAGCTTCTCTTGTGTGCCAGATAATGCTGTCCTTCATGAACTCCAGAAGTTCCATCTCAAAACGCGAAGAGCCTAGATCGAGGTAAGCGACCAGTTCGGCGAGGCCATGCTTGAGGGGTTGAAGCTCTGTGAGTTCCCGTAACGTCACCGGTCCATGTTCCATCACTGTGGACGAGATGTGGCTAGCCAGGCTGGTCCGGTCAACAACGACCTGCGAATATAACGCGTCTGGGTCGCGGTCGGCTTGCCCAGCTTCAGGAGTGACGTCGGCAATCGACAAGCGGACCGGCGGACGAAACAATGGTCTGTCTATAGGGAGCTCGATGTCACAGCTCATCTCGTCCATGTAGGCTACGGCTTCGGCGGGAGGGCAGTCCCGCACCGCGAGGGCGTGGCCCTCAATCCTGCGCAAGATATCCATGATGCGGCGGTTCTCGAGCAGCGCCTGGTCATCCAAGAATCGGCGCAACTGCTGGGAGAGGGACGCCACCGTTTGTTGTGTCGCCTCTCCCGCAGCTATCCAGTCATAGTGCACCCGTTCCAAACGCGTGCCTTTGGCCTGATTGCGAATAGCCGGTAGATTTAATGCGGTAGATAACAGGGAGGAGAGCTCTTCTCTACCGGATACAGAAAGAAGGAAGTCGCAAAAGGCCTCGAAACTACGACCTTGGTCCGAGTCCCTAATTTCGTCCCGGGATAGCCAAAGCTCATCTAATAGGGAACCTTTACTGCCGTCCCACATGGCGATGCGTTCACGCGCGGAGCGGCTTAATTGGCGGAAGTTATGCTCTACCTCGCGAAAATCCGCGAGTAAACCTTGGGCGAGGTGGGTGATTTGTTGAAAGCGGTCCCGCAATTCGGAGTCGCTGAGAACATCCACCTCCCCACGGCTGACCCGCGCGATCTTTTCGTCGAGTTCGGCTCGCTGTTTGCGCAGAACAACCAGCCTGCGATCCACGTCCGGGTTGCTTTCTTCAGCGACCTGTCGAAGAAGTTCGACAAACATCAACAGGCGAGATTCCGTTCCGATGAACGATCTCTCCCTAAGAGAAGCAACCCACTGAATCGCCTTTTCGGTGGCCGGTGTTAGGTCAATATGCGGGTCATCGGAGCCGGTGACCCAAATTTTTCGTAGCAGTTCCTTTCCGACCCAGTCAGCGAGATACTCTTCCGCTCCCTTCGGGAAGCTCTCACGGCCTCGCTGCTGGCGTAACACATACAGCTCGTCGTCAAAAAGTCTTGTAAACTCAGCGGCAACTAAGACGCGACGATTTGGCTCAATAAAAGTGCGGTGGAGAAAGCTGACAATAAGAGGCGCATGGTCTAGACGCAGCAGACGCCAGGCGGGATGACGGGCGAAAAGCTCACTCACGAAGCTGTAGTCCAGGTCCATTTGGGGCGGTGGCAGCCATCATACATGTGTTCGGGGCTTTCAGAGACCATTTCCTATGGTCGCTCTGAGTGGTGCGAGTCTGTTTCGACGATGAGGTGGTTGGTCAGGATCATTTGATGTAATTGCGGAACGATGCGGGCCAGGAGGTGTCTAAAACGTCTGTTCCTGAGCGCCCTCCGGCACGAGGAAGGTATTCGTACCTGTTACCCGCCACCAAGATCTCTTTGACGAGTTGCTCGGGCCGCTTTCCGCCGCGCGAAGTGCGCGTCTGACATCCGGCCATCCAGCGCGATCGCGGTCACAGCTTCGGACCCTTCCGAGTTCGGTAAACTCGGCGCTGCGGCGGTACGGGTCTGCCAGTGGTGAAGCAGTCGTACAGCACCTTGAGACGCAACCGGCCTCGGTTAAAGCTCCTGCTATCCCAGCCGATATCCGCCTGGGCTTCGGCAAAGGTCCGGCAGGAGGCCGTGCTGATTAGCAGCGACTGTAGTTCCGGATTGTAAACACGAGTGAACTCGATGAACTTTGCGACCACTCCGTGCTGGGCCGGTTCACCAAACGACCGTGAGAGCTGCTGGGCGTATGAGATTGAGATCTCACCTAGGCTGATTTCGTCCGAGGCCCTCCGCCCGAAAGAGATTTCGCAGTCCACTGAGAGCCGAAAGGTCCCTTGCTTGGTGATCGGGTTCCGGCGAGCCTGCCGCTGAAGGGTGAAGAACCGATTGCGCAATATGTGGTTCAGATAGCCGAAGAAGTGAGCTGAGTCTCCGTGACCCCTTTTGGGATTGAATGTCATGACGCGGTCTTTGCATCCGCCGCGAAATCCGTTTGTCCCAGGGGCGCGGAACTTGGACTCAGCTGGCAAAACGAGCAGAAAGTAGTTCAATTCGCTTTCCATCTCCAGGCGGTCCTGCAATGGACTGCGCTGCATATACCGACCGACGAACTCTCGCACATAACCGGGGTATTGTGTATGGAATTGCGAGAAACTGCATGGAATGTGGAATGCGCCATCAGCAGCGAGGCGAGTGCTCATTCGCTGGAGTCTACCTTTTATTCCAAGCCCGAACACGTTCTGAAGCGGGATGGGCGTGCCCCTCCGGTGCAAGTCACGCGACTCCGGGTCCCCTCCCTGTCTGGAAAGCCCTTCCAGTTAAGCCGTTTGCCAATGGGATTGACTGACGCACCGGACCCAGATGCTTTGCATCTGCCTGTGCCGGTTGCCGCTGCATGGGCTTACCCCGAGAAGCCTCCGTGGCAGTCGTCCTCAGTTTGTTGTGTGGGTCAGAACCTCCTTTTGCGGGGTGCTGCGTCGCAGGGATGTGCGTTTTGGCCGTGCGACACATCCTGTCGCAGGCTAATAGCACAATGAGAATTGATGCTACGCCTTAAGGGATTAACCGTGAACCGTCGCAGATTTCTCTACTTTTTGTCTTCCTTGACAGCAGCCAGCATGCCTGTCCCAAGCGCATGCTCCCCGAGGCGCGACCAAAAGTCCTGCATCGAAGAATACGGAAGCCGGTTCCATTCTGACGGGCGGCTTCATGTCGGAATCGTAGGTGTTGGAGGCCCAGGCGTGTTCTACCTGGATCGGGTTGCTCAGAGCTTCAACTACCCATGCAAACGAATTGCAATAGCGCAGAACATGCCTTACCTGCGCTTTTCTAGTGCTGAAGATGCTCTATTGGTTGCCAAGAACGGTTCGTATCCATTAACGATCGGAGAGGCTCAACTCCCCGCGCAGGGCCGGAGGTCCGACATTGCCAATCTGGTTTCTGGCTTGGACGTGGCGTTCATCCTGACCAATTTGTATGCACTATCCGACCAGGGGCTTTCTTCCGTCGTCGCAGAAGCGCTTCGCGAGGCAGGTGTCTTCACCGTTGCGATAAAACCCACCGGCCCGGACACTGAAGGCTACAGGTCGCTCGACTCGCTGGTAGATGTCGGGTTTGAGATGCCTGTGAACGCGATTAAGCACGAGGTTCACCTCCCTCGAAAACATAACAGGGGCGATTTGCTTTGTGCAGCAGTCGCCCAAACATGCCGAGTCGTCACATTTGCACTCGCGAAGTCGGGATCTCGAGGGATTGACGCAACAGAACTGCGATCTGTCCTGAGAGGGGGTGGTTCTTCCGTGATCAGTTATCGAAACGGGAACGGCGTCGAAGGGCTTTTTGCTGCGTTCGATGCAGCTTGTGCGAGCCCGCATTTAGGCCCGGAGGGAGTCAGAACGTCCCGAGGTTTGATGGTATCCATTGAGGCACGTCCGGGAATTCTCAATGATGAGGATAGAGACTCGATAAAGGATAGAATGGCGAGAATCGCCACGAAGGGTACACGACTCCATCTCAAAACCTTTGAGAATCAGAGCCTCTACTCTGATTACAGAGTTACGATCCTTGCGCGTGGCTGAGTGTGAGTAGCAATTTTCAGAAGACGGATTAATTTCGGGAAAGAATGTGTATGGCCACGAACGATCTACATGAACGAAATGTAGCTGAAATAGTACAGAAGGCGAACGAATTCTTAGGTCCAATTCTGGATGAGTCGGGCACGGTACTCTACAGCTCTTGCGAGACACTCAAGCCCGGCAAGTACTATTTTCTCGGTTTGAATCCAGGCGGGTCGGAAGAAGGCACGACAAAGATTCGACAATCCTTGGTTGACCTCGACACATCAACACTGAATGCCTACCTTGATGAATCATGGTGTAGCGATCCAGACTGTAAGGGGTGTCGACCACTTCAGAAGAGCTTCAAATTCCTCTTCGAAGAGCTTGGAGAAGACCCCTACACTGTCTGCGCATCAAATCTAATCTTCAAGAGAAGCAGGGATGAGGGAGACGCCAGATACCCAGAATTGGCGGAATTATGCTGGCCAGTTCACGAGGCCATCTTACAGGTTGTCCAACCGCACACGATCATCACATTCGGCGACAAAACCTTCAGATTTGTCGCGAAGCAGCTTGGAGGCGGTTCCGTACAGTACTTCGATTCTGGGCATGGAAACTGGGCATGCCAATCTCTAATAAAAAAAGGGTCGCCTTCACTCATTGGCCTGCCACATCTGAGCAAATATGCGCTCTATAACCATCGCGAAGTCGTAGAGAAGATTAGATCACTGATTCAAATAGGGCCATGTCCCCCCACAGTGTGAAATCACCGTGCCCAAACGCCCCGCCTCGCTCGAGACACTTCAAGTTGCTTTGGAACTCCTTCGTCGAATTCCAAAGGGGCGAACCGTAACCGCGCCGCAACTGAAACAACTGCTCGCAGGCTCCGGCTTTGAGCGCAACATCCGCACCATTGAGCGGCAATTGGAAACGCTCACGCTCTCCGGCTATTTCGGCATCGAGCGCGACGAAACCAGCAAGCCCTATCGCTATCGTTGGAATGCCCTCGCAAAGGGGTTTTCTCTGCCCGCGCTAACCGCGCAGGAATGCCTCTTGCTCGCGTTGGCCGAGCAGCAGTTGAAGCAATTGCTGCCGCCACGCCTCATGAAGTCGATGGCGGCCTTCTTCTCTCAGGCCATGAACCAACTCGACGAACAGGCCACAGCCCGGCAGGAACGCGAGTGGCTCAAGAAGGTTCGGGTTGTCAGTACCAGCCAACCACTGCTCCCGCCCAAGGTGGACGAGCAGGTCTTTGAACAAGTCTGCAACGCGCTGTACGGTGACCAATGGCTGATAATCGAGTATCTCAACGCCGCAGGCGAGGAAAAGAAGAGCCGGGTCATGCCGTTAGGATTGGTACAGCAGGGCCCGCGAATGTACCTCGTCTGCCGCTTTGAGGGATATGAGAACGAGCGTAATTTGGCGCTGCACCGGATTAAGGCGGCGAAGGCATCTTCCTTTACTTTCAGACGACCGCCGAAGTTCGATTTGAAGCAGTACGATGACAACGGTCGTCTTGGCTACGGCAACGGTGAGTTGATCACGCTCAGCTTCTGGATCGAAAAGGACTATGGCCTTCATCTGCTCGAATCGCCACTCTCCAAGGATCAGCAGGTTTGCGAGGGGAAAAAACACTACAAAATCAATGCCACGGTTGTTGACTCGGCAATGCTCGATTGGTGGCTTCGCGGCTTTGGGAAGGCCGTGAGCAGAATTTCGAAACACCACGTCTGAAGGTATACGGTAAGCGTTGGAAGCTGCTCGAGACACCCAGCCAGGATGCCGTATCACTTGCTTAACCTTTCTGTGTAGCAGCTGACGTCCTAATCGCGGCGCAGATCAGATAAAGTCGCCACTTTGATCGGGCCGGGTTGACACTGCTCGAAGAAGGTATGCAGAGAAGGGCTCGAATTCCGCGCCTTGGCTTGGCTCAGGCCACTCAACCCACCTTTGCGCACATCCAGGATCTCGCACACCTCATCCGCTGATCTCGCTTCCACCTGTACGATCATGCGTCGCAAGATCTCGGCTGCGGGCCAACTGCCGAGATCATCGACCAGCTTTTGGACAAATAATCTCTGTAGCCTTGGCGGCGTCTCTTAGGGTATTCCTGAGAGTCAGGTCTGAACCATCACATCGCGGAGTTCGGCTAATTGATGAGTGGAATTCTGAGCGGAAACATACACCTCGATCTCTCACCCGGAGAACTTGATAACGTTCTGGGCTTTCTTGGGTACGGCCCTATATCCGCGCCAGTGTGGTTTGTTGGTTTGGAAGAGGGGCTGGCGGGTATGAGCCAGGAGGACACGATCCATAACTTGAAGGCCCGTGCCCGGTTCAGCCCTGTCATGGACTTGAGAGAGGCACACTTGCGACTCGTGCGGGCCGGTTGCCCCATCGACGTCGAACTGGACCCGCCTAGGACTCAAGTATGGCAGTACATGGCGAAGATCATGCTCGCTCGGAGCGGCTGCAAAGAATGGAACTCGAATCGAGCTGTCAAGGAATATATAAAGAACAGTTTGGGGCGCAGTGGTGGAGAGACATTTCTGACAGAACTGTCACCTGTACCGACCGGCAGAAGTAACGATTCGACCTGGGCGGTTGAATTCGCTAGATTGAAGCCCGGGCTAGATGACATAGTAGCCGCCCGATGCATCAGGCTCAAAGAGACCCTGGAAGCACTGGTTCCGCGTCCTCTTGTGATCTGCTACGGTTTCGGCAGTCAAATGAGGTTCGCGCATCTTCTGGGCGAAGAATGGGTTTCCATTGGCCGCCAGATCAAGGCCGCGCATCACGCACAATACCTATTGCTCCCCTTCTTCGGGAACGGGCATATGAGCCACGCCGTTATTGAGAGTCTGATGAGTGTGGGAATCCTGACAAATCAATGAGCCCAGGCGCGAGTGCTACCGGTTGCCGACACGGAATGACCGAACTCAAGCTCGACCAGGTGCGAATCGACGCCCTGCGCTGCAATCCGGTGGTCGGCGCACGTGAAGTGAGTACTGCCTCTCCGTTACGATCAGCTCGAAGCAGATCGTAACGCACGACTCAGCGTCTCACCAAAGACCGTCGCCGGCGATTCATCCGTGACAACAGGGGCATATGCCGGAACGGAATCGGAGATGCCCCGCATACGCCGGATCATGGCCGCATGCACCGCAGCCGTGTTTTTCGCGTCCGCCAATGCAGTATGGGCAACCCCGTCGAACTCGATTCCGAGGACGTCCATCGCGGTCCGCAAACTGGGCTGCGCTCTGAGCAGGAAATTACGCCAAAACAGTTGTGCCACGTCGACGCAATTTCGTAAAGGCGAGCGTAGCTTGTACCGTCCACAGGCTTCGGCCAGGAACTCACTATCGTGCCCCCAGGTGCAACACATTTTCTGCTTCGGGGAGAAGTCCTGTTCGAACCGGGCCAAGACCTCCGGCAGAAGGGGTGAGCATTTCAGGTCAGCTGCCGTCAGTCCGGTGATGGCGGTGCATCGGTCACTGATATCGAACGGACGCGGCCTGACGAGATAATCCTTTTGCAACTCAATCTCCAGCGTTTCTAGATTCAATTCCACCGCGCCGATCTCAATGATCTCCCGGTGCTGTGTCGTCGGTTTCGTACTGTCCCAGCAGTTCCACTCCAAATCAATGTAGACGGCGCGTTCAAACTGTACCTCCGAGTCCTTGTTACTCATATCGCCTCATTCAAACTGTCAATTGTTCGCCGTGCAAGCCTGCAAAATGTCAGCCTTCTCTATAACCGTTTGGCAAAGAGATCACCGTGTCGACTAAGAGACGCAACGAGTACTAGCCTTCCGCCCAAATTGCTAATTCCTCCCCACGGCAAATCCGACAGCACACCATTCAGAGCTCCATAAGGGAGGATCGTCCGTACCTTGCATCCTTGGCCGCGAATATCGCTTCGTACGTGTGTTTTAGCGATGCAGGCACGGGGACCTCGTCCACAGCCCGTACCTTGCGATCGAAGTCACGCACCAGGCGTTGATAGCCAATCGGCCAATCGGCCACAACGCTGGCAGCTGCATGGAAAATGTCTCTGGACCTCATGCGATACTCAGGAACTCGGTCCGCCTGGAGGCGATATTTTCCAAAGGAGCGAATCGTGCTTAGCATCCAATCGAACGGAGCCTCAAGCAGCTCCTTCTCGATAAACGAGGAGCCTGTCTTCTGCGACACACTCTGCCCCGTTAACCTGAATCGAATCAGATCCAGCAACCCAACAGCTTCAGAAGATAGCTCATGATTCGGCGCGTTCTTCATCGGTGCTCCACAGCGACAGATCAGCATGCCCTGTCTATCCCCCGGCACCTTCTTCTTGCATTTTCCGCAAAACCACAGGCAGGCGCGTCTGTGTACAGGGCAGCCAACATACAGCGTTAGGTCCCACGTGGCCTCAATGTAGCCCAACTCGCCCACGCATTCGGGACACACTTTAGAGTTCGAAAGACTGAGGTCCTGGGAAGCCACCACGTGGCCCAGAATCCGAAAAGTGCTGTCATCGTCGGACCAATGCTTATACGCAATCGCTTCGAGTGTCTCGACCGGACAGCCGATTGGCGCGGCCAGCTTCGCAAGATCGAGATTCGTCCAAGCGAGATCACTCCGTGTGAACCCCGCGAATGCGAACGTCCGGCCAACACCCGTATGCCCGTTCGCTTCGACGAGTCGAAGTAGGTAGCCTTGTAGGCTCTCCGTTGGTTTGGGAGGCGGATGTCTCACTAATCGAACGTCACGCATGTGTCATCACCTATGGGAAGCAAGTTGTTCGGCTGCGATGTGGCGCAGTCCGAGGATTCAGTTTCGGTGGCCATCATTCTTCTGACCTGGTCGACGTGGATAAATGGCCGAGGAGCAGTCTTGGGACGTGAAGGAACAAGGAGGAGCGATATTCCCGCAACCTCGCACCTCTGACGCAACGCGCGGCTCGATGTCCGATGTGCTTTCGCGAGAGTAGCAAGAGAGATCCAACACGCACGGAGTGCTTTGATCGAGTCCACGGTGACTCTCAAACCAGCGGGAGAAACAACACCCCTGAGCTGTCCTTCACGAACGAGATGCGGAATGCATTCTGGTTCACAACCAAGCTCCCTCGCCGCTGCTCTTGTTGAGCGATGACCAAGGAGTTGCTCGGCCGTCTCCCTTACGAACGCGTCGTAAACCTCTCGATCAATAAACCCATGAGGCGTCGATTTATCACCACTCCCGACAAGTTGAAGTCGGCCGGCGAACAGTCCCCGCAAAACGGCAGCCTTGAGCTCGACTGAGGTGTGAGGATTTTTCAATACCTGTAATAGACTTACGAATCTCTTTGGAACGGATTCAGCGCCGCCCGTAATCGACACAAGACCTGCAATCCGCTCCTTGAATGCCTTCACATCTCTCTCGTGATAACCGGGCTTACTTGGGAACAGGTGATTGACCTCAAAGAGCCCCGTTTTGCGGAGATACTGGAGCAACGGGACGGAGAGTCCCAAGGCCCTCGCCGCCTCTCTCGCTCTGAGGATCCGTCCGGGTACTGTATTCCGCAGTGCTGCTTCTCTGCTGTCAATCAGGACCCGGGACGATCCATCTTGGAGCCGGAGTGAGGCCCGATGCAGGCTGAGGAATCGCCTAGCGGTCCTGGGTTGGACGTCATAGCGAGCAGAAATTTCGGAGGCGGAGAGATAGCGCTTGGAAGCTTTGCCGGGAAACCTCTTGAGTAGGTTGCCGTGGACCGCACCGCCCGTCCAACGCTGCGTCAGGTAGTCCAGAAAGGCCTCCCTGACAAGCCCGAGGAAACTCACATCCTCGCTAGAAGAGCGCTTGAAGACTGCCGTATACAGCCCGGAGAAATGGGAGCGGACTCCGCTCCCCCCCTTCTGCCCCTGTGAGCGTTCAAGATCATCGAGCAGATGAAAGAAGTTGTTGGGCCACTCGGACAGGACGTGCGCCGATCGATTTACCAACGTGACCCTGTCGGATGGGTTCTTCATTCCGTCGGCAAGCACGCGGTACCGGCCCAGTAACCGAACGATCTGGAGTAGCGACCGGAGCTCCATGCCCGCTAAAGTGTCGGCAGGTAGCCCGTGACTCTCGCGGGAACTTACGGTTTCCCTCATCACCACGCACCGGATGACACTGAGAAGTGCCGAGGTCTGCCCGCTCAGCGACCGCACCTCCGCGTCCTGCAAATCGTTCTCACAGCTGCAAGCCAGCAGTCCTTTCCGGTACCAACGCAGCCGTTTCCCACATCGGGCACATACATTGACTGCGGAGCATCGGTGCAGTGGGCAGCCGATCATTAGCGCCAGGTCCCAATAAGCTTCGATGAATCCCTTCTCCATCACACAGAATCGGCAAACCTTCGGATTTTTAAGATCCAACTCAATTGGAGCGAGTTCATGTCCAAGCAGCCGGCAAGAGTGCGGCTCGCCCGTCTCATTGACGTAAGAGATCCGTCTCAATTCGGCAAGCGAACGGGTTGTGACGGCACAAAGCTTCTCGACCGCAAATCCAGTGGTCCTCACTTCGTTCTGCTTCATGCCGGCGAATTGATACAGATTCCAAGGTGAACCGTAGCCGTTCGCTTCAGCGAGCCGAAGTGCGTAGCCAAGGGGACTTTCAGTCACTTCCGGTCCGGGATGTCTGACAAGAATGCTCATCGTACCTTCAGGAGTTCGTTTACAGACTGCTCTCTCTTCCGCGTCTGGGGTCGCCTGGCAGGCTCTTGAGAGGTCTGAACTGTGCCGATCTTTCCCACGGCGTCAAGCAGGTCAACCGTCTCTGAAGGTGTGAAATCAGATGCGAATGGTAGTGGCAAACCTGCGATGCGTTGGCTTGACCAGATCGCTTCCGTGTGGGCGATGTTGAAGTCTTCCAGAGTTATGATTCTGCGCTTGTCGATTGACGCGTTTCGCAGTGTCTGTTTCAGGAGTTTGGAGAGATATCCCATCAAACCTCCTGTAGCGCAATACAGGCGGAACGCCATCTCGTCCGAAGCGAGATTTGGGAGATCAAACTCGCTTGCAATTGCCTCGTAAAATGCATTGAGGATATCTTGCAGTTCGATCCGCTGCCGTTCGAGCGTCCATGAGAATCGGGGAAGCTCGATAGGGGCCAAGAAGCGTCTCGTCAACTGCTCGTTGCTGTCAATGACTGTCATCGCGGTCGGCAGCCCGGCAATAACCAAAGTCGTCCTGGTCTGGTCGATTAAGCCCTTGAGCCAATCAGCCGCGTGGTGCATGACCTTGCGCTTGCCACGATCATAAAACTGCTGGAATTCATCGATAATTACCATTCGAGTCTTCGTTTCCTTCATCAGGCGCTTTAGGCGATTTGTCCTGTAGTTCTCCGTGCCCTGTTCTGCGTCAGCTGCTCCAAGTTCAGTGAGCATTACGCCAGCCAAGCCCTTCGGCGTGGGTGCGCTTGGGGTGGAGACGAAGAGGACGGGGACCTCGCGACCGTTCTCGTCATGGCGAAAGTGGTGTTTGGCGTAGAAGTTTTTGAGCACAGTCGTCTTCCCCGTTCCAGACTCGCCGAGGATGGCCATCCCCTCCGTCTCGCCTTTGCCTTCGGCAAACAAGAAGCATTGCTCGATTCGGGCGGCCGCCTTCTCGAATGCGGAATGCGGAATTAGGATCTCCTCAACAATAGTTCGGCTGTTATTGCTCATTGATATCCTCCCGTTTGATTGCCGCTAACCTTGGTCTGGCTCGAAGGCCGATCGGCATCTCTTGCCGGATGGCAACAGGAACAGGTTGAGTGGAAGCGGGGGCCAGCGATTCTGGTTTGCTTCCTACAATGTTCTTTGCGCTGGCTGTTCGGGCATTAGTCTCCCTCCCTGCATTGCGGGCTCGCTGTTCTAAGTGGGTGGCTGCACGACGCCCGAGGCGACCTCGCTTACCGCGTGCCGCTTGAAGAAGTTCATCGACGAGGGCTTTGGAGTACAGAACGCCTGATTCACGGCCAGCATCCCGCGACTGCTCTCGGTCATGGCGTGTGTAGACCTTGTGTTGAGTAAGGCTGATACCGTCTGCATAGTCGCGCTTAAGCGCAGGTACTCGAATCGGCTTTTCCAGTCCAGGCAAGAAGACATAGCCACAGCCAATGTTTGTCTCGTCAATGCGCAGCTCGACCTCCAGCTTTTCCCCTTTTAGCTGGCGGAGCTTCTGCAATTCATCGGAGTTATAGGAAAGCCCCTTCCATTCAATTCCTTTATGCGTGAGCTTGCGTTTGTATGTCGCGCCTAGAATGGCGTCCAACTCTGTCAGGTCGTCCACATACCGAATTTCATCGGGGTCGATTCCAGACAGCCATACCTGATTTGGTGTCCGCTGGAGCGTGCTGTGGACCCGCTGGTGATAGTTCTCGACTATCCAGATCGTGAGGATTTCGGCTAATTCAGGGAGACTCACACAGGCATGTTTGTCCGGGTTGTAGTCTCCCTTTTCAAGGGTGTTGCGAAACGTTGTACCGGGCATTGTGTGCATGATCTCCTCTTGGATCGTCCTAAAAATACGCTCCACTTTTCCCTTGTATGCTCCCGTTTTTATTGGGGCGAAGTGCGCCTCAATGCCAAGCCGAAGCAGCACGTTCTCTGCGCTTTTTGAATGGAAGTCGCGGCCGTTATCCAGTGCCAACTCCCGCATTACACCCGCGGCGTGCCACTCCGAGTTCAGGCGTGGATACGTCTCTTTCAACTTCGCCTTTGGCGTGAAACATTGCTTTAAGCAGGCAGCAACCGTCCGGAAGCTTGGCGAATCAAAACCTAGCTCAAACCCAAGTACGCAACGGCTATGGTCGTCAATGCATAAGGTTAGCCACGGACGTGCCGTCGGTTGACGCGTTTCGTGATCCACCAAGACCACGTCGAGCAACGTATGATCGATCTCCGCTCGTTCAAGCGGTTTTTCTGTAACCCTATGCCCCTTGACTGATCTGAAGACGACACGTGCGGATTCATACCCATGTCGCGCTGCATGACGATCGAAAGCAGGAAGTCTCTTGATCATCCGGGTCAGAAGTCGGCGACTCGGCGGCTCTAGTTGATGAGCTTTGGGGCGATGATCATTCTGTTGCTGGACCCTAATCCGGGCGTTCTCTAAAGTTTGGTGAATATTCGGACGCTCGCGTCTCAGGTAAAAGGACTGGATCGTCTCATCACAAACCCGTTCGATCTCCGGTTGGCATCTGGGATTCCGATTCCCTTTGGCAGCCGTGTTGTCGACGAGAGCACGGATATCTTCATCCGCGTTCTCGAACCGCGTCAGCCAACGGTACACGGTCGAAAAGCTAGGCGGGCGTGCAGGGTCCTTTATTTCGTTCCAGGTATTCTTAATCGCCTGCTCGAAGGCGGCCTTCGTCTTGGGTAGGCGCTGAACTCCTTTGACATATAGCCGCCTGAGCTTCGCCTGCTCGAACTCTTCAGATAAAACATTAGCGGAAAGAGGGCGTACTAGGACAACGTTCCCATTGGGCAAGAAGGCCAGCCTGCCTTCCTCCAGCATGCGTAGCAGGACTTGCCTTTCTTTCTGAATAATCTCGCCCGTGGACTCTTTCTCAAGTTGCCAGATGCAACCTTGGACAAGCCGATGAAATCTATGTTCCGTGCCATCCAGTCGCACGCGCGTGTTGATCTGGAAGCAGCTGGTCACCATCTGGCACCAGCTGCAACAGAAAACCGCGTCTCCTTCGACCACTCTGAATTCATCTCAACTTGGAGGTAGCCCTCGAGTGCGAGCCGGCACAGTACCTCCCGCCCTCGCGGACCGTATTTCCCGGCGCAGGCAGATAACCAGTCGAGATTTTCTCCAGCTGCGACAGCGCGTCTGATCTTCTCTCGCGCATCCTCGCTGATGGAATTCCGACCGAAGTCCAGGAGCTTGCAGCTGTTCCGCAGCCTAGGTTGGAGCGACAGTTCACTGGCTACCGCGATGCGGTACTGATATCCCCATGCAGGAAGATGTTCGGCCATCAGCGCAGTTCTCGACGCTACCTCGGGTCGACTCGCTTCGGTTTCTGTCTTGACCTCCCAGATTTCTTTTCGACCGTTGAACGCAAACTCAACCAGTATGTCGGGATAGTGTCGCCGCTGCTCGCCCGCTTGGACGTAGACGATCTCACAGGGTTGGTCGTAGAAACTCGCTATCTTCGGGTCGCAGTCAAGTATCCGGAGCGCGTTGAGCTCATGAGGTGATTCCCACTCGAGATTGCCGTTCATCTTCCAGCTTGGATATCTGCCGGTCGGACGCCTACGCGACCGTGTGACTATGCGGCGGGCTCGCACCTGTCCAAACTGAGGGAAGTTGATTCCGAGAACCCGGTCATCTCCTCGGGACACGTTAGACAAAGACAGACGGGTCGGTCTCTCTCGTGATCGGTCATTTGAAAATTCACGGCTACTCAACATTCCGTGCGACATATCTATTTATATATCGTACGATATGTTGTCTGTCAAGCCAATTGCCTCTAGTGTCGTCGGAAGTGGAAACCTTCGACAAACGGAATCTAGATGGCCAGCTAGGCCTGATGGGGACGACGCTGTTGGCTTTGATTCAGTGTGGGCTGTCTACCCCGTACAACTTGATGCGCGAGGCCGCCCTGTCTCTCGGGGTAACTAGCCCTGGCTTGCGCCGTCTCGAAGAGGATGGGTTTATCGTCGGTCAAACGGGGAATCGGAATAAGACCGAATACCAACTCACCCGTAAAGGAGAGGAGAGTCTCCGCGAGTCCCTCCTAGAAGGAAGGAGAACCCTCTGGGATGCGGCTCGGTCCCTCTCGGGTCGGGCTGTCGTGGATATGCTGCCGAGAGTGTTTTTCCTGCTTTGGATCTATTTCGGCTCCGAGGCGGTCAGCGAGGCCGCGCAACTTGCGAGGAAGAAAATCGAACATCGAGCCGAGGGGCTGCGGCATAACGTTCACCAGCGATCGCTGGAAATAGATGAGCTCCTAGTCGATCTCTTTCGTTTCGAAGGTATCGCCGATAACCCGTCCGCAATCGGAAAATCCTACCTCCTGCTCAAGGAGAAAGCGGATTTGGTCTGGCTGGACCACCAATCGAGCGTAATCCCCGAAATCGTCTCTTCCCTGCCCGCTCAATTGGAGGGGATTGGGAGGAATTTTGTCACGAAGCGCACCGAGGATAGCTCGACCGAACGCTGAACTGGAAACCGCCACTCGCCTCTCGGTTATCCCACACTCTAGACCGCCCTATCTGAATTCAAAGCGAACCGTGCTCAAGTAGCTACCCCACCAGTACAAAACCTCGGACAGGCCAGTTGTATCCTTCTCCTATCGTGATACGTGCAGTTTCGATCCAGAATCCGGTCCTGCCGGCGGCGGGGGCGATCGTTCACGTTCGCCAGCGTCTCTACCTTGTTGAACAAGTGATCTCTGCGCCGCGAGCTGGAGAGGCGACACTTGTTCGACTTTCTTGTGTTGACGACGACGCCCAAGGTCAATCGCTGGATGTCCTTTGGGAAAATGAACTGGATGCCGAAATCCGTACAGGCGAAAACTGGGCACAGATCGCCGAGAGGGGCTTCGATCCAGCCCAGCGCTTCGCCGCGTATCTGAACACACTACGTTGGAATTGTGTCACTTCGACCGATCCGAAGCTGCTTCAGTCGCCCTTCCGCGCGGGCATCAAGCTTGACCCGTACCAACTGGAACCACTGAGGAAGGCACTTCTCCTGCCCAGAGTGAACCTTTTTATAGCCGACGACGTTGGGTTAGGAAAGACGATCGAGGCTGGCCTCATCACTCGCGAACTGCTACTGCGAAAGAAGATAAGGGAAATAGTAGTCAGTTGTCCGCCGTCCATGCTCTCGCAGTGGCAGGAGGAGCTATCCTCCCGCTTCGGATTGCAATTCGAGATTCTGGACAAGGACTATGTCCAACGGGTGCGACGAGAGCGGGGCTTCAGCGTTAACCCGTGGTCGACGCATTCTCGATTTCTAATTTCGCACCGACTGTTAATAGATGAGGCCTACACGGCAAGTCTCCGCGACTGGCTTGGGACTTTTCGGCCAGGAACATTACTGATTTTGGACGAGGCACACCACGCTGCTCCCGCTGGCGGCCAGAGATATGCCATCGACTCTCAAACAACGCATGCGGTACGTGCTCTTGCACCCTGCTTCGAACATCGGCTCTTCCTCTCTGCAACGCCTCACAATGGTCACTCGAACAGTTTTTCATCGCTTCTTGAGATCCTCGACCCCCAAAGATTCTGTCGTGGCGTGAAGGTCACGAAACGAAACCGTGAAGACGTGATGGTTCGCAGAATTAAAGAGGATCTGCGCCAGATACAGGGAGGATTCCCTAGAAGAGTCGTAGAGCAAATCACACTCGGCAGTCTGCCGCCGGACACACCGGAACTTCAATTAGCAACCTTGCTTGCCGAATATCAAGAAGCACGAGAAGCGCGTCTTGCGAGTGATACCAAGAGAGCCCAAGCTGCATCGGGGCTTCTTATCTGCGGATTGCAACAAAGACTCTTTTCGTCCGTTGAAGCCTTTGCGCGGACACTTAGAGTTCACCAGCGGACCGTACACAGACAACGTCGGAATCTGATCCCGCTCACGACACCGAAGGTGACAGACCTGGATCTCCTGAGGGGAAGCGTCAGCAGTGATGACGAACGAGCCCTCGTGACCGATGCTGAACTGGCAGCCGAGGAAGAACTCCAATTCGAGGCAGCAACAGCTGCGTCCTCTCCGGCTGGCGAAGATTCTCGGGAACAACATCTTCTGAGGGAGATGTCCGAACTGGCTGAATCGCACCGGTTCGCTCCCGACACGCGCGTCCGGAAAATATCAGAGTGGATTCACGCGAATATGTGTCCCGGAGGGAGCTGGAACCGGACCCGAATCATCATCTTCACCGAGTACGAAGACACGCTTCGCTATTTGGAACAGATGTTGCGAGTTTCGGTCGCGAACACCGACTCCCCCCTGCACCGAATCAGGGTTTTCCGAGGCTCCACCTCAGGCAAAGAGCGTGATCAGATCAAGGAAGCGTTCAACGCCGATCCGAACAAACATCCAGTCCGAATCCTCATCGCCACGGATGCGGCTCGTGAGGGCCTCAATCTGCAGGCACACTGCAATCATCTGTTTCACTTCGATGTCCCATGGAACCCGAGCCGCATGGAACAACGAAACGGGCGTATCGACAGGAAATTGCAGCCAGCATCCGAGGTGTATTGCTACTACTTTGTCTATGAGCAACGTCCCGAAGATCGCATTTTAGAAACCGTTGTTCGGAAGACAAAGACCATTCGTGAGGAGTTAGGAAGCCTTTCCCGAGTCATCGATGACGAGTTGGACGAACTGCTGAAGCATGGGATTCGCAGGCGAGAGGTCGATCGCCTACAGAAAGAAGTCGAGGCCGCACAGCTTGACGACGAGAAGTCCCAGGCACTTCAGGATGAGCTTGAATCTGTCAGGGAAAGGCAGAACGACCTTCGAGAATCCATCGATCAGCTCCGCTCAATGATGGAACGTTCGCAAAGGGAGGTTGGCCTCGACCAAGAGCACTTCCGTTCCGCTATCTCGTGTGCTCTTGAGTTATTGAACGCTCCGCCACTGAAAGCCTCTGCTGAAGGCCAGTTCATCTTGCCGAAATTGGATGATACTCAGTCTTCGTGGGCTGAAACGATGGATAGCCTTCGAACGCCCAGACTGCGTGATGAAAGGCTATTTGAGTGGCGTCGGACTTCTCCCATTCGCCCCGTCGTCTTTGAAGACCCAGGAATTGTGACCGACGAAGTTGTTCAACTGCACCTTGAGCAGAGGGTGGTGCAGCGCCTCCTCGGTCGCTTCCTATCGCAAGGATTTGTTCACCATGATCTGTCGCGAGCATGTTTGGCGCAGACACGCGATGCGATTCCGCGTGTCTTGCTGCTCGGTCGCTTAGCTCTCTATGGGCCCAGTGCCGCGCGACTCCATGAAGAGATCATCACAATTACTGCTCGGTGGATCGACCCAGCCATTCGGAAGTCTCCCTTGTTGCCGTATGCGCGAGAGGCCGAGTTGAAGACGCTGGAGCTGCTGGAGAAGGCTCTTCTCTCTGGCGGTCGCACCAACGAGACGATCGAGACGACGCTTCGGCATTCGGTCGGCAGAGACATTGAAGAGCTTCTTCCCCATCTCCAAGATCGTGGTTTGGAATATGCGAAGGAAGCTACGCAGAAGTTAGCCAAACGCGGAGAAGACGAGTCGCGGCAGATGCGCACCCTACTTGAGTCCCAGAGGAAGCACATCCTGGAGAAGCAGGTGGAAAGCAGCCAGCGGGTCTTCAAATTCAATGATGAAGAATTGCGCCAGCTCAACGCGGATCGTCGTCATTGGGAAAATCGACTCGTAAAGCTGGAGTCCGAGCTCGAAACGGAGCCGGCCAGAATAAAAGACATCTATACGATCCGAGCACAGCGCATCGAGCCCGTTGGAATCGTCTATCTTTGGCCAGCCTCAGAAGGGGGACGCTAAAGATGGCTTACGATCCAACAGCAGTCTCCCATCAAGAGTGGCTCGGATATGTGCAGCCTGTCGGTGTGGTCGTGTCCATTCCGGCGCTCCTTGAGGCAGGAGCCGCGATCAACCGACACTTTGTGCCGCTTCACAAGGAGTTCCTGTCAATCCTCCCCCAGGAATCGGACGGAAGCCCAATTCCCAAGCTCACGGATTTTCAACGATTCGCGACCGACGTTTTGGGGTGGCGTCCGCAAGACTTGGAGGGACCGGATGAGTCTTTGACGATTGCCGTACCCGGCTACGATGAGGTGCTGCACCCCGATTACGTGGTGAAGGATGCGGGCAGCCCGCTGTTGCTCGTCCGCAAGACGAGCGCGGATTTCGATGTCGTACCACCTCCGGAACCACGACACTGGCACGCCTCGCCGCAAGCACGCTTTGAAAGGCTATTGCGCGAGACGGGCGTTCCGTCCGGTCTTCTGGTGAGTCCCGACGCGATCCGTCTTGTCTACGCTCCGAAGGGCGAATCCAGCGGTCACATTACGTTCAAGATCTCGGAGATGGCTCAGGTTGCGGGCCGTCCGATTCTTGCCGCCCTGCACATGCTCTTGTCGGCCGAGCGGTTATTCGCCCTCGCTCAGGATCAGCGCCTGCCAGCATTGCTCGTCGCCAGTCGAAAGCACCAGAACGTCGTCTCCAACAAGCTCTCCGGGCAGGTCATGGAGGCACTCTTCGATCTGCTGCGCGGCTTCCAGTCTGCACACGATCAGACTGGCGTTCTCACCGAGGTCCTGCGTGACGATCCGAACCAGGTCTACGCCGGTTTGCTTACAGTCCTGCTTCGTCTCGTCTTCATCCTGTATGCCGAGGACCGAGACCTGCTCTCCTCTGACGAGACGTTTGTGAACAGCTACTCTGTTGGCGGACTGTTTGAGCGCCTTCGAGCAGACCAGGCGCACAATCCGGACACGATGGATCAGCGCTATGGAGCTTGGGCACAACTGGTCGTGCTATTCCGGCTCATCTATAAGGGCGCTCGGCATGGCAAACTTCGTATCCCCGGGCGCAAGGGTTATCTCTTCGATCCCGATCGCTATTCGTTTCTCGAAGGGCGTCCCAATGCACAGTCGCAAGAGATTGAGATTCCGCGCGTGCCGGATGGAGTGCTGTATCGCGTTTTGACACAACTCCTCATCCTGGATGGCGAACGCCTCAGCTACCGAAATCTCGACGTTGAACAGATTGGCAGCGTCTACGAAGCCATGATGGGCTTCGAATTGCATCTGGCGCAGGGGCCATCCATCGCTCTGAAGCCGAAGAAGCGCCACGGCGCACCGATCACCATAAACCTGACCGAGCTTCTGGCTGTTGCAAATGGGAAGCGGAACGAATGGCTCAACAAGGAAGCCGACCAGAAGGTCACGGGGCAAGCAGAACGAGCGATCAAAGAGGCTGGATCTGTCGACGACCTCATCGCAGCTCTGGATCGCCGGATAGCCAAGAACGTCACACCGACCATCGTTCCGGAAGGGGCGATGATCTTTCAGCCTTCCGCCGAGCGTCGGAGGAGCGGTTCCCACTACACTCCCCGGTCGCTTACCCAGCCGATCGTCGAGGGCGCACTCGTACCCGTGCTCAGGAACCTTGGGGAGAATCCAACGCCAGAGCAGATTCTAGCGCTCAAGGTTTGCGATCCTGCCATGGGATCGGGAGCTTTCCTTGTGGAGGCCTGTCGCCAGCTCGGGGATGTCCTGGTCCAAGCGTGGCATCGGCACAACGACATCCCGATTCTGCCGCCGGATGAAGATGAGCTGCTCCACGCACGCAGGCTGGTCGCGCAGCAATGCTTGTATGGAGTAGACAAGAATGAGATGGCCGTCGATCTCGCCAAGCTCTCCCTGTGGCTTGCGACTTT
Organism: Acidobacteriaceae bacterium; assembly: GCA_035944135.1. Lineage (NCBI taxonomy): Bacteria > Pseudomonadati > Acidobacteriota > Terriglobia > Terriglobales > Acidobacteriaceae > Acidobacteriaceae bacterium. The sequence continues at coordinate 452,567 of DASZBM010000010.1, read as the reverse complement.
GGCCCGCGACCATGAGTTCACGTTCCTCGATCATAGCCTCCGCCACGGAGACTCATTGGTGGGTTACTCCGCGAAACAGGCCGCCGCGTTTCACTGGGATCCGCCAGCCAAAGAGACGTTCATCCTGGAGCGCGTACGACGGGACATCGCATCTGTCGCCGAAGGCCGCCGCAGGATTCTCGATGCGCAGGATGGTACTCCCTATGCCCAGCTCTCGCAGCAGCTTGGCAAAGTAGAAGAGAAATTGAAGATTGCACGTAACCTCGGCGATGTTCTTGTCTCAGCGTTCTTTGGGGGCAAGAACGCCCGTACACGAGAGAACGCTCGGCAAGTCCTGCTTCATGATGTCGATCTAGCTTTCGGCAATAAGCCAGCTGCGGAAGCGGGTGTGCGCCTCGACAAGATCGGAGCCGACTTGCGCATTTGCTCGAAACCGATTATTCCATTTCACTGGGAATTGGAGTTCCCGGAGGTCTTTGCGCTTGACCGGAACCTACGCCGGGAGCGTGGATTCGACACCATTGTGGGGAACCCGCCCTTCGCCGGCAAGAACACCCTCATCGAAGCCTCACCTGAAGACTACATCGACTGGCTCAAGCAGCTCCACCCCGAGTCCCACGGCAACGCTGATCTCGTCGCACATTTCTTCCGTCGGGCTTTCAATCTCCTCCGCGTCGGCGGCACCTTTGGACTCATCGCAACTAACACGATTGCTCAAGGCGACACCCGCTCAACCGGTTTGCGCTGGATCTGCATGAACGGAGGAACCATTTATAGGGCGCGGAAGCGCTACCCTTGGCCCGGAGAAGCCGCCGTAGTTGTCTCAGTAGTCCATGTAGCCCACCGTCCACTATCGGGACCGTATCACCTCAACGGTCGAAGTGTTGAGCGCATCACCGCATTTCTTTTCCACGCCGGGGGAAACGAGGACCCCCATAAGCTGGAAGAGAACGAAGACAAGAGCTTCCAAGGGGCTATCGTACTGGGCACGGGGTTCACGTTCGATGACACCGACACAAATGGCGTGGCGTCCACATTCTCCGAAATGCACCGGCTGTTCGAAAAGGAGCCTCGCAACAGAGAGCGCATTTTCCCGTATTTGGGAGGCGAGGATGTGAATACCAGCCCCACCCATGCTTACCACCGATACGTAATAAATTTTGAGGATTTTCCTTTGCGCCGCAACGAGTCCGGGCACTCTTGGTTCGATCTGACCGAAGAGACGCAGCGGAAGCAAATGCGGGATGGGGTTGTGGCTCGCGATTACCCGGGTCCTGTTGCAGCCGACTGGCCTGATTTGCTCGCGATTGTCGAGGAACGCGTTAAGCCGGAGCGGGATCTACAAAAGCGCGAGGCGCTCCGAATAAGGTGGTGGCACTACGCTGAAAAGCGTCCAGGGCTTAACCGCGCGAAAGTTGGTCTGGACCGAATTCTGGTCAGATCCCTAACGAGCACAAACTTCCCAACATTCACCTTTCTTCCCTCCGGTATGGTGTACGACCAGACGCTTATCGTGTTCATTTCTGATCGGAGTGCTCTACTAGCTTCCTTAGCATCTCGAATTCACGAGGTCTGGGCATTATTTTTCGGTGCGTCAATGAAGGACGATCCCAGATACAACGTTGCAGACTGCTTCGAAACTTTCCCCTTCCCACGCAACTATGAGGTCAACCAGGTTCTAGAGGAAGCTGGTCGGTCCTATTACGAGTTCCGGGCCAACCTAATGGCGCATCGTAATGAAGGCCTGACAAAGATCTACAATCGCTTCCACCGCCCAGACGAGAACTCCCCCGACATCGCCGAGTTGCGCCGTCTGCACGACCAGTTGGACCGCGCAGTGCTATCTGCCTACGGATGGCACGATCTCCAACCCGTTCCCGCCTTCTTCCTCGAGTTCAACGAAGAGGACGAAGAAGATGAGGGTCGTTTCGGACGCGTCGTTCAGAAGAAGTACCGTTATCGTTGGGCCGAAGAGATTCACGACGAAGTGTTAGCCCGGCTACTGGCACTCAACCTCGAACGAGCCAGCCAGCAGGCCAGACCGCGCGACACTATTCAGGCTTCGCCGCCGAAAGCTAAAGTAAGCAGGAAGCCGAAAGAGTCAACTGAGTCGCTTCTGTTCTAAGGACGAGATATGCCCGCAGAAACAACATCCGCGCACGTGCGTGGCAAGCTGATCGATGCGCTGAAGCTCGATCTGGTCGGCCCGCAACAGGGCCTCGGCGACGCAGCAGAGGTCTTGCCGCAGTCACCGTCCCGCTGGTATCTGACCGGCTTTCTTGCACCACTCGACGGACCCGCCGAACAGCGCAGCGATGCCGACGCGGACGACGACCTGGATTCCGGCGGCGAACCAGGCCTCGACGACGACGTGACTCCCGATCCAAGCGCGGCTGCCAAACAGAAGTACCTGCCCGGTTCCATCGGCGTCAGCGTACTGCTCCCAAAAGAAGCAAAGACCCTTACCGTCCGCGTCAGTTGGGGAGACTACCGCCGCAAGAGCGACGGTGCCGGCTCGGAGCAATGGACAAGAGAGCCACGAGAGGAGACGGTGCCGTTAGACCTCGTGGACAAACTCGATAGTCCGACAGAAAAGAAGGTTCCAAAAAGCAGCGGCCTCACCGTCGCTCTCACCATCCTGCCGGTAGGCAAGTTCGGTCCGGAGGCCGGTTTGAAGGATGGAGCCCGAACCATCTCAGTCTTCATCGTCAACCGCAGAACTCCCAAAGGCGATGAGATCCGCGATGAGGCCTTCGCATTCCAGACCGAGTTACGCCTGACCGCGGACCAGCCGTTCCTCGAACGACCCAATACGCGCGGCCTACTATCAGACGATTGGGATGAGAACGTCGCTGACCTGCAGTATCGGGATGTTGGCGAATATGCCGTAGGCCACAATGTCGCGGCGTCGGGCAATCCCCGCGAAGTCCGCACTTGTTGGATTCCCGAAGCCCAGGTGGAGCGCGTCGCCCCCGCGTCGATCGAAGGCGTCTCCCTCGGCATGGATGAACTTGCAACGTTGGTAGACGGTGCGGAAGCCAGAGCCAAACTAATGCCTCTGGTCGCACATTATCGCGAGTGGATCGAGTCGCAGCGTGCTAAGGCTCCAGCGTCGCCCCGAAAGCGGGCAGCAACCGCGAAGAGCTTGCTCGATAACGGGAGTGTTGCCGCAGACCGCATCGAACGCGGAATCTCGCTGCTGGCTGATCCCGAATGCCTGAAGGCATTTCGCTTGGCAAACCAGTCGATGGGGACAGCGGCCCGCCGTCGATTTGGCCCGATGCAGAACAAGCCCATCGAATCGGTGAAGGCTCCCTCGTGGCGGCCCTTTCAACTCGCCTTCCTGCTGATGAACCTGCCCGGAATCGCCGAGCCGGAAGGCAACGATCGCGAGATTGTCGATCTACTGTTCTTCCCGACGGGCGGCGGCAAGACCGAGGCCTATCTGGGACTCGCCGCATTCAGCTTGCTGCTAAGACGCTTGCGGAACCCTGGAATCACGGGCGCGGGGCTTTGTGTTCTGATGCGGTATACGTTGCGTCTGCTGACGCTTGACCAGCTTAGCCGCGCAGCGACCCTGATGTGTGCGTTGGAACTGTTGAGAGAGGCCGACCCGAGCCTCGGAGACTGGCCGTTCGAAATTGGCTTATGGGTAGGGCGGGCAGCGACACCGAACGAGATGGGCAGCAAGGATCGGGACCACCCTGAGACCGCACGCCGTCGCACTATTGCTTTTTGGAACGACAGCAGCAAGCCGTCCCCAGTGCCACTGGAGGAATGCCCTTGGTGTGGCACCAAGTTCCAGAGAGAATCTTTCCGGCTGACAGCGAATGGCCGGATCAATCGTGACTATCCGGACGAATTGCAGATCGCCTGCATCAACCGCGATTGCGACTTCAACAGGGACCGCACGCTGCCCATTGTCGCTGTTGATGAACCGATGTATCGTCGGCTTCCTTGCTTCATGATTGCCACTGTCGATAAGTTTGCGGGGATGCCGTGGACCGGAAAAATTGCCGGCTTCTTCGGCAGGGTTCAGCGATACGACAAAGCAGGCTTTTACGGCCCGATGGAGCCGGGCAGAGGCTCTTTGTTGCCCAATGGCCAGCTGCTCCCGCCGGATCTGATCATTCAAGATGAACTCCATCTGATCTCTGGTCCCCTTGGCACGATGGTCGGTCTCTACGAGACCGCACTTGAAGAACTGGCAGTGCGCGGCAAAGTGAGGCCAAAGATCGTTGCGTCTACAGCCACGGTCAGAAGAGCCGACAGTCAAATCCAAGCCCTGTTCAACAGAGATCAGGTGGACATCTTTCCGCCGCCCGGACCCGACCGGCGCGATTCCTTCTTTGCTTGCACCTTGAAGCCAGAAGAAGGTAACGGGCAGACGAATCCACGACTTTATGTTGGAATCGCCGCGCAGGGGCGGAGCCCGAAAGTTGCCATGCTTCGGGTATACCTGGCACTCCTCGGTGCGGGAGAGTTGTCGTACCAAGAACTCAAGAAATCGTCCCCGAATCCAGCCGACCCCTACATGACACTGGTCGGGTACTTCAATGCCCTTCGGGAGTTGGGGGGCGCTCGAAGGTTAATTGAGGACGAAGTGCGGAATCGACTTGAGAGATACGGCACCAGGAAACGGGTCGGCGAAGAATTCGGCCTATTTGCTGATAGAGAGATCGCTTACGAGCCAGTCGAACTGACGAGCCGCGTCGATACGTCGAAGGTCTCGGAGGCAAAAGCGAAGCTGGCTCGTCCTTTTACAGAAAAGAACCATGCGGACGTTGCGATTGCCACCAATATGATTTCGGTCGGGCTTGACATTACGCGACTGGGCTTGATGGTCGTTTTTGGTCAGCCAAAGACTTCGGCCGAGTACATACAAGCAAGCAGCCGCGTTGGGCGCGATCCCGAGCGACCGGGGCTGGTTGTCACGCTTCTCAACGTTCACAAGCCACGAGACCGCTCTCATTACGAACGATTTTGTGCTTATCACGAGACTTTCTATCGAAGCGTTGAGGCAACGAGTGTCACGCCTTTCTCCCCGCGAGCGCTCGATCGCGGTTTAGCCGCTTCTCTTGTTGCTCTTTCGCGCCTTGGCCTTGAGGTGATGACGCCTCCTCTTGGGGCCATGGAGATTTTGAATCAGCGGAACTCACTAGAATCGGTTGTAGAAAGGTTCGGAGGACGCGCGTTCAACCACAACAAGCTCGGCACTGAAGAGCGCAATCGCCTCCGGCAGGCCGTTAGGCAACGCTGCGGTGATCTGCTGGATGAGTGGGCGAGAGTCGTACAAGACCAGAAGCAAGTTGGCGCGGGCCTCCAGTACAACCCTCACGAGCATGGCACCGGTGTGCCGCTCCTGCAGGACTTCCTGGACCCGTCACTCAAGAATCTGCCTAGTGGAAATTGGAAAATGAAGTTTCGGGCAAACCGTTCACTGCGGAATGTTGAGCCAAACGTGAATATGTGGGTTCGGAGCCTTGAAGGTTTCGACCTTGACGAGGATTAATGAGAACCACGCAGAGGAAGAGACCACAAGGGCAGCTTCGTCAGGGACAACTCATCACGACATTCGGCCCAGGCGCTATGACCGACCTACCGGAACGTTCGGTACTCATTGCCGGGCTTGACGACTGGGTCGGCGATCGTGAGCTGATCATCGAGCCCCGTTTAAGTGCAAAGATCGCCAACCTACTTCAGATTCCAACTGTGAGACTTGAAACTCCGCCATCCGCAGGCGACATCGACGACCAGAGGATCACAGGGGTGCGTGCTTATCGTTTTCCTGAGTGGTTTGTCACCCAAGATCCGCCCGGTAAGGCCCAAGACCAGTCGAGGCGAAGCCGCTTCCTTGTTCACGCTCGTGCCCTTGCGAGAGGAAACGTCTTCATTCATCCGGAGACCAGGAAAAAGCTTAGTGTAGTGCCAGTTCGATTTGTTCGTGCTTGCAGGCTCGGGCACATTGGCGACATCGATTGGTACTTCTTCCTGCATGGAAACGAAAATACCTGCCGCAACCAAGGTCGGCTGCTGTACTTGGACGAACGCGGAACAAGTGGCGATCTTTCCGAGATATGGATTCGCTGTTCGTGCGGAAAAGCTGAACGAAGCATGGCGCAGATTGCGATCCAGAAGGCTGAGGTATTTGGACGTTGCGACGGCGCCCGCCCCTGGCTGGGCCCTGCGATGAAGGAACCGTGCGATGAAATGAACCGTCTGTTGGTTCGGACGGCGTCCAACGCCTACTTCCCTCAACGAATGAGTGTTATTTCGTTGCCAGAGAGAATGGAGACGGTACGAGAGGCAGTCGCGGCTGTGTGGGATTTTCTTGAGACTGCCGAAGAGGAGGCCGATATAGCGAGGGAACGCAGAAAGGCGAAGGTCCGTGACGCCTTGCAGGGTGTATCCGATGCTGAAGTTTGGGCCGAGGTCCAGGCCCGCCGGAGTCCCGCATCTGTGCAGGAGAAGTCAGTCAAGTCGGCAGAATTGGAAACGTTGATTGCCGCAACCGAGGAGATTGGTGAAGATCGACCTGAAGGGGTCTTTTACGCTCGAAACCTCCCGAAGAACAGCTGGGACACGCCTTGGATGCATGCAATCGAGAAGGTCGTTTTGGTTCAGAGACTTCGAGAAGTGATGGCATTAGTCGGTTTTACGCGGTTTGAAGCCGCAGCACCCGATACCGAAGGTGAGCTGGACATGGGTGTGCGGCGTGCAGACCTAGGCCGAAACGTGACTTGGGTGCCAGCCGTTGAGAATCGTGGTGAAGGGATCTTCCTTCAGTTCCATCGTAAGGCTATTGAAAACTGGCTTAGCGAGCCAGCCCTTATAGAGCGGGCCGTCCAACTCCGCCGGGGATTCGATGCATGGAAGGCCGAGCATGGATCCTCAAGCCGCAAGTTTGCGGGTCCAGCCTACATCATGCTTCATTCCTTTGCCCATCTGCTAATCACTACGATTGCTCTAGAGTGCGGGTATCCCGCCAGCTCGATCCGCGAGAGGATTTACTCATTCCCCGACATCGGTTACGGCGTATTGCTTTATACGGGTAGCTCGGACGCCGAGGGAACTCTTGGTGGACTGATTGAAGTCGGGCGTCGAATATCAGACACAATTCGGAACGCTCTTGATCTCGGAGCTCTCTGCTCAAACGACCCTGTATGTTCTCAACACCTTCCTGAAAGTCCCCACGAACGAAGCTTTCTCTTAGGCGCAGCCTGTCATGGGTGCCTTTTGGTCGCTGAGACAAGTTGCGAACAACAGAACGATCTTCTTGATCGTGCATTAGTAGTTCGAACTGTGCAACGTAGGCGGGCAGAGTTCTTCAAGGAGCCGAATCCTTGAATCCCGGCAAGACGCTCACACAGCTCCGGCAGGGCGACCTGACAAGCATCGCTAATGCGCTGCGCTCTAAACGTTTGTCTCCGCCTTTTGCGCTCTCCTCCGTCGCACGAATCGTCGGTGCATCCACGGCTCAGTATGTGACCACTGCACTTCAAACAATCTCTGATCGAGGCTGTAACGCGGAGGCTCTTGCAAGCTGCATTGATGTTCTCCTTGAGTCATTGGCAACGAGGCCTCCGCTAGAAGATTTAGTGCAGTTGGTCATGACTGGACCGGTCGAGTCTGGAGCCTACCACCGCGATACAAGAGTCGTTGTGACCGATCTCTTTAGGCGTGCGGGAAGCAGCGTCACCATAGCTGGCTATGCTGTTCATCAGGGCAAGAAAATTTTTGAAGAGCTCGCATTGCGCATGGAAGCTATCCCTAGCCTGCGAGTTCGACTCTTTCTGAATTTGGCTATTCGCCCCGCAGATATCCCCTTTACCTCTTCAGCCGTCACGAACTTTGTACAGGATTTTAGAATCCGCCATTGGCCTGCTAATCATCGACTTCCTGAAATCTACTATGATCGACGGGTTCTAGAAGCAGTTGCTGGTTCGTCGATAGCCTTCCATGCTAAATGTGTAGTGCTCGATGAACGGGAACTGTTCGTATCGTCGGCAAACTTTACTGAAGCGGCGCAAAACCGGAACATTGAGTTGGGCGTTCTTTTGACCTCAGAGACCCTCGCCCGTCAAGCTGAGATATTCCTGTCGGAGCTAGTTCGCGAAGGTGTATGTGTACGTGCGACGATGTAGAAACCCGCGCATAAGGTACAGCGAAGTCTTAGAACTCATTCAACAGAGGTCTGTATTTAACTCTCTGGAGCGCATCATGCTCCCCACGAGGCTGACCCGCGCTGCTGCAGCCACACTTCCTTCCACTCTTGCGCACGTGCAAACCTCCTGCAGGCTCTCACCCCGACCAGATCAAAGCAGTCCTCAGCGTACCCGTGAACCGCGGCGGCCCCGCGCAGCTCCAACGAATCACCCGACTGCACGTGGCGCCACGTCGAAGGCAGAGCCGCGTCGAGCAATGCGAAAAATGCGGCAAACAGCCATAATAGGTTTCTGATTTCTTAGTCGTTGACTTCTGAGTGAAAGGTCATTCTGCCCTATGGCACGTTACAACTGTGAGAGAGACACGTCACCTATTCTATCGGCCGCAGAAATATGGATCAAAGATTGTCTGATCAACGACAGATCGGTCTTTATACATGGGCGTGCCCTATGGACCAAAGAGAATATAGATGAGGTTTATCATGCCTTCGTAGATCACCCGGACCTTAGTGGTGATGATTTCATGACCAAGCTGAAGCGTCAGATGGCGCAAGCATCGCCGTCTGCGAAGCAGCTAAGCGCCGAGATGCTCTGGGCGCTGCTTCTGTTCCCTTCCAATATGAAGGCACGAACAAAGCACAAGCAGATTACAGATCTATGGAACCTATCTGGAGAGCCAATTCCGGCAGCTCACCCGCTACTTAAGGACGATGTTCTCGTTGGGATCGGTTCTGGTGGGCCCGGGTTCAACAATTACCGGCCCTCCGAACTAGAATTCTTACTCGAGTTGGCGCGTGACCTAAAGAGGAGATCGTCTGCAGAACGAGCCCTGCTAAATGATTACGACTCCTTCTTCGCGTGGATCAACGGTGTTCCCCGAGAAGGAAGCCGCCAGTTTCGGCACATGTTGAGGTACTTCGCCTTTCCGGAGAAGGTTGAACGAATCTCGTCGAACAACGACCGCGTCAGCATCCTTGCTGCTTTCGGTGTTGCCCAACCGAGAGAGATGTCGGGTTGGTCCGACCGGCAATTGGATGACGCGCTACTCAATCTTCGTAACAATTTGGCGACGGAACACCCAGGCAAGATTCTCGATTTTTACGAGGCTCCCTTGCGTGACCGGTGGGCAAGCGAACGAAAGCTAAAGACAAGCGAGGGAGAAGTCACCGTAACAGTTCCCACAGACGAAGACGAAATTGAACACTTTGTGGCCACTCCGGTGCAGGCTCAGCCCCAGGCACCCGAGGTACGCCAATCATTCCAGATCCAATCGAGCCTCTCGAAGATTGGAATCAAGCTGGGCTTCAAGATATGGATTCCAAGAAGCGATAGGGGACGCGTCGCCGAGTTGCTCGACGAACGTGATCGTGGAGCCCTGATAGAGAGTTTGCCACTGAATAACGATACAGTGACTCTAAACACGATCGAGCAAATCGACGTGCTTTGGTTACGGGGTCGTTGGATCGCCAGAGCGTTTGAGGTAGAGCACACGACCGCCGTCTACTCCGGGCTGCTACGTATGGCGGATCTGCTCGCTCTTCAGCCCAACATGGACATCCGTCTTCACATCGTTGCACCGGATGAGCGGAGAGAGAAAGTCTTTCGCGAGATGCAGAGGCCGGTCTTCTCGCTCCTGGAACGCGGACCACTTTCAAAGAGTTGCACCTTTATCTCCTACGAAAGTGTAGGACTGATCGCCAGTATGGAACATCTTGCTCACATGAACGACAGCATCGTCGAGGAGTATCAAGAAGTGGCCGGGAGCTGACCGCGGAGCCGGTTCAGCTTCCCGAGGTTGCTATGATCTTCCGCAAAGGCTCATGCGTATCTTCGTCGGCATCACCGACCCGGATTGGTTCGATCTCCTCTCGTCCCAATCGGGCATCGAAGAGGTCAATTTCTGGCGGCCGTCTCCGACGGCATCCTTCAAAGCCCTGAACCCGGGCGAGCTGTTTCTCTTCAAGCTCCACTCACCTGAGAACTACATCGTCGGGGGAGGATTCTTTGCACGGTTCCAGCAGATGCCGGTCAATCTCGCGTGGGAGGTGTTCGGACTATCCAACGGTGTGACGACGCTGACTGAAATGCGCAGCCGGATCGCTTATTATCGACGCGAGCCGATAGCGCAACACGACAACCCTCAGATTGGATGCATCCTCCTGGCCGAGCCGTTCTTCTGGCCGCGAGAGCTTTGGATCGCATCCCCGCCAGACTTCGCGTCACAGATCGTCAGCGGCAAGGGCTACGATGCGGAAGCGGGGAACGGGCAAGGGCTGTGGAACGAGGTTGAGCAGCGATTAAGGGCGCGAGCTATGCCCGAGGCACTGGCTACGGAAGCAGCGATCGCGTCACACGGGCATGGCACGCCACAAATCGTCCTCCCGCGACTCGGTCAGGGGTTATTCCGAGTGGTGCTGACGGACGCCTACGACCGCAGATGTGCGCTAACCGGGGAGCGGACACTGCCGGTGCTCGACGCCGCTCATATCCGACCATTCAAACTGCACCAGCGCCACGAAGTGTCCAATGGACTCCTGATGCGAAGCGATCTGCACCGCCTCTTCGACGGAGGGTACCTTACCGTGGATCCCACGGACCGTCGTGTTGTCGTGAGCCCAAGGATCAAGGAAGAGTTTTTCAACGGCAAGGAATACTATCGGCTTCACGGCCAGCCGATTCGGGAGCCTGAGGTAGCGTCGTATAGGCCAACCGACGAGAACCTCGAGTATCACGCAAACGAAATCTTCAGGTGAATGATCGATCCAGATTCGCGGGAGTCTCGGGTTCTGGCCGTGCGAAGCTACCGGCGTTACGGCCATTGCCGACGCCGGTGACGGAGGCGAGGAGGCGAGGGGGCAAGTTGTCGTGGGTCTTCGGGCCGACATGGACGCGGTCCTCACCCTTGGCGTCACTTCCAGGTGCAGTCGGGGGAGTCTTTGGTGCGGCCAGGCTGGTTGGGGTTCACGGGTACGCTGACGAGGGCCTTGATCTGGTCGGGAGGTGAGGAGGCTGCAGGGGGCATGCGCGTGTGCGGCCGCAGGGATGAGGCTGGCTACAGCGGCAGAAGGAGAGTCGTGCACCGGGAGGGAGGTTAGATCCTACGTCTTATCGCGCTCCCGACGCAAAGATTGACATACCACATATCTTCGCTATATATTCGCCTACGGTAGAGATACTGACATGATTCCCACAGCTCAAAAGCATTGATATTGAGCGGCTTGACTGGTAGAACCCATGTAGCTCATTGCATGATTTCTTCCCTTGGAAATTGCCTTCGCCACACGATCGCTGAGAACTATGGCACTTAGCAAGACTCGTCCGGTACACCTCTACGGCAAGGCGATCGGTGACGCTATACGCGCTCGTATCGCGGATGTTTTGGCCGCCCGAAACGTAGCTGAGCTTCCCCTCTGGTCAGCCATATCAGGGCAGCCGACGCGTTTCGCCCTTCCGGCAGGTGATGGGTGCTCCTTGATCTTCGAATCAAATCACACGTCCGACCGAGAGGCTCTTCTTGGGACTACGATCAACTGGCGTCGTGTGACGGGAGTCCAACTCCTTGAGGTGAGGTGCAATGGCTAATGCTGCGTTTCGTCCGAATTGGGTATCTCCTCCGGGTGAAACCATACGCGCCGTGCTACATGCGAAAGGCACGAGTCTCGCCGCGTTTCGCGAGCAAATCGGATTGGCTGACGACGATGCCGGGAAACTTCTGGCGGGTGTTTTGCCTGTCACGCCCAAACTTGCGAAGGGTCTCGCCACATTCGTTGGCTCAACAGCGTCTTTCTGGTTGGAGCGGCAGAAGCAATATCAGGATGGTCTCAAGGAGCTAGCTGCAGCCGAGCCCGATTTGAGGAACTGGGTTGCGACGTTCCCGGTTAAAAAAATGATCGAGTCTGGGTGGTTACCTAAGCCCTGTTCGAAGGATGACGTTCCTTCCGAGCTGCTCGATTATTTTGATATCGCGACAGTTCAAGAGTGGCGCGAGAATTACCTTGCTCGACTGGGTGTGACAAAGTTCAGAACCTCGGCAGCTTTTGAGAATGACGTTTCCACGACGGTGGCGTGGATCCGACATGGAGAATTGCTCGCTGAAAAGATCGCTTGCGAGCCCTGGGATAGGGAGAAATTCCTTACCAATCTGGCCGGGCTGAAAGCACTTAGTAAGATCGGCGATCCGAAAAGGTTCATTGCTGCTCTTCAGCAGGAATGCGCAAAGCACGGTGTGGCGGTGGTTGTTACGCGATCAATAACCGGGTGCGCAGCGAGCGGTGCGACGTTCATGCTTGAGAGGGATAAGGCGCTTCTCTTGCTTAGTGGCCGGTTTTTATCGGACGATCAATTTTGGTTTTCATTTTTTCACGAGGCGGCCCACCTCATCCTACACAGCCAAGAACCGCACATCGATCATGAATCAACTTCTACTCCGCAACAGGAGACTGAAGCGAATCAATTTGCACAACGCGTGATCCTAGAACCTCAGGGAGAGACTGCTTTGTTAACTCTTCCGATCAACCAATTCTCGATCGCGCGATTTGCGCGGCGCTGTGGGGTTTCGCCAGGCGTCATAGTGGGACAGCTTCAGCATCGAGGCCGGATTTCGCCAAAACTGTTCAACAAATTGAAGATTCATTATTCTGCGGCGAGTTTTAGCCTCTGAATGATACGGGCTCGGTTGGGCTTTTTTGCCAATTGCACAGGCTATCTTCGATCACTTGTTTGTCGACCTTCAAGTGATTGGATAGCAAGTCGGAGAGTTCTTGCAGTCTTTTATTCGACATTTTGGTGTCGGTATTTCCAGTGAACAGCAATTTCGCTCCAGACACGGGCCCGGTTGCTCCAACGAAGTGGACTGAATCAGGGAGTATAGCTGCCAACCCGATTTTCCCGATCATCGCGAGGTAATCGAATTTGGCGGTCCTGCCGAATGAACGAACTGCGTTCATCGCGCGATAAAGTTCGGCAAATGCCAGTTCGGCATTGCCACCGGCCTTCTTTACTGCTGACGCAAATAAGCTTTTGTGACCACCCGCGCTCTTGACCCAAGTGACATAGCTTTGAACAGCTTCACCGGTCCCCGTCTGTTTCCATGCATGGAGGCTTTGGTACTTGCGGTGATTTCCGAATCCGCGATGCTTATTTCCTTGGCTTTTAAGGTCACTTTGGTGTTTGTCGAGCCAATGCCTGAATTCGAGTGGATCATCCGAGACGCGCTTCCATGTCCACGTTTTACCTTGCCCGAGACTTCCGTAGACGTCCGCAATTAGTTGGTAGCCACTTTTTAGGTTTTTCCCGAAGTGGACAAACAGGAAAACTAGCCAGCATGCTTCCTCTAAATCTCCGGTTGCGTGATAGAGAATCGCTGCACGTACTGGATCAAAATACGCGCTCGATGGATCCTTTCGTGAGGCAGCAATTGGCCGCTGCGATACCTGTTGCACGAAGCGAATGCGCCGAACGCTTTCAACTATCTGAAAAACTAAAGTGCGTCTCGTGTCTTTAGTCGAGATACCCGGAAGCGCATGGATGCCTTGATCAAAGGTGCCCAGGCGACTATATGTTGCGCTCGCAAATGCTAAGTCCTCTTTACGCATGCGCCTCCTCGTCAAAAGGGAGCTCGTCTGACTGCGTCGCGACGGGCTCAAACTTTTCGGCTTTTCGCCTCCTCATTTCAATGTATGGAGCATATGCGTCTGAGTGTATTCGTTCACGCATCTTGCGGATTTCCGCAGCGGGTTTTTGCTCCTTTTCAGCGCGAAATATCGCTAATAATCTAGCGAGGTCTTGCCAATACTCCGGAAGGTCGGAAGGAATCTTCGCGTGAGTGCCCAGTCTTGTGGCACGTTCGAATCGTACAAGCCTTTCAATTTGTGGAAAGGGATCGCCCAGCGGCATTATTGGCATAGTTATCTTTCGCTGCCAACCTTCAGCCAAATAGCGTTCCGCATTGCGTCTGTCTTCAACATAGAGGTGCAGGCTTCCAACCAGATGTTTGTATCGACCAAGTTCCACTCCTAGGGCTCGAGCAACAATTTCCTGAATCATTGTGAATGCGAAGATATCGCCGGGCAGCCCTTTGTAAGCGTCGTTAGAACGCATGTGGGTGACCAATTCTAGCCGAGAACCCCGTAACAAGAACTGCAGTGTACAAGTACAGGGAACCTCTGGAAGATTGGTGTAAGTGTCCTTCGGGTGGTAGATCGGAATAACCGCACGACGTGTGTCTGAGTTTTCCCGTATGAGTTGAACGATCCAACGCAGTTGATGTTTTTTCTCGCTGCGGATACGCGGACCGTAAGCGGCCCTCACACGCTTGGCTCCTGGGTAGTCCGGCTTGTAGTTTTCGATGTAGTACCTTACGAAGGAAAGCTCGTCGCTGCCAGCGAGATACCACAGTAGTTCGCCGAGCCAACTGAACAGTCGGGCACGCGTTTCCGTTCGGCTCATCCTTGCCCTCGGGTTGGTCAGCTCGAAGACAGCACCCGTAAATTCGAGCGCCTTCCCCTTGCGCGGAGAAGTCTCTCGCCCGGACGAAATAAGTCGTCGGAAGACCTCGTTTAATAAGTCATCTAGTGTTGACGCACGAACCTTCAAACGCGCCCCTGTGATTCAAAGTGGATGGCGTACCCAATTCTAACTAAAGAGTCAATTTCCCTCTTTCAAAAAAAAAGAGGCTCAGACTAAAGTCCGAGCCTCTGGTATTTATTGAGGTTCTTTGCTGAACGAGTGATTGCACGAGGGTGCCGTTTTCGCCGTTGGTTTTTGGGGCTTCGGGTGGGATGACGGTGGCGCTGGCGACTTTGTCGTCGGCCTCGAGATTTAAGAGGCGGACGCCGGAGGTGGAGCGGCCGGCTGCGCGGACACTCTTGGTGTCAATGCGGATGATTTTGCCGAACTGGCTGATGACCATTATCTCGGTGGTGTCGTCGACGAGCTGGATGGAGACGACTTTGCCGACCTTGGGGGTGGTCTTCATGTTGATGACGCCCTTGCCGCCGCGGGACTGGAGCCGGTAGGCGTCGACGTCAGTGCGCTTGCCATAGCCGTTTTCGCTGACGGTGAGGATGAGGCAGGGGGTGAGGCCGAGCTTCTCGTCGAGCTTCTGGAGCTTGGCGGCGGCTTCCTCAGAGAGTGCGGGCGCGGCGGCGGTGTCGTCGGCGGCGGTTCGACAGGAACTAGGCATCCAGCTGATCAGATCTGATCCGACCGCCCAAACAGTCAAACGGCCCCCCTTCCGGGGAGCCGCGTTCGTTTGCTCAGCGATTTCAGGTTATGCGGTACGAAGTTTCAGCTTATGTGACCAAACTTTCAGCTTATGTGCTCACCCACAGAAGCGCGTCTCGCCGTCCGCGGAGGACTAGCTGCAGCCGGAGGTGCTGCCGCATTCCATGCAGCGGTAGCAGGAGCCGTTGCGGGTCATGATGGCTCCGCAGGTGGAGCATGAGGGGGCGTCGCCCATGTTGTACATGGACTTCATGGCGTCGGCGACGTGGTAGATGCCACGGTCCTCTGTGCCGAGGACATGAGAAGCAGATCCCTCCGCTGCGCTACGGGATGACAAATCGTAGGAGGCGGTGAGGTCGGGGGCGATTCCCTGCTGCGGGGCGCGGCGATCGTTGAGCTGTTCAGCCGACGAGCCGTGGGTGGAGGTTGGTTCATAGCCGATCACGGTGTTGTCGGGGGCGTTGACGGTGCCGGTGACGGGGACGGTTGCGCCTCCGGAGAGCTGAGCGGGAGCGGAATACAGAGGTCCTTCGTTTCGCTCCGCTTCACTCAGGATGACGGCGCTGGAAGCAGTAGAGGCGGGTTGGGCTTCGAGGCTCTTGAGGTTGAAGAGGGAGAGCTGGTGGCCGGAGAGGAAGCGGAGCTGCATCCAGCGGAAGAGGTAATCCATGATGGATTTAGCGAAGCCGATCTCTTCGTTGCCGGTCCAGCCGGAGGGCTCGAAGCGGGTGTGGGCGAACTTTTCGCAGAGCACCTTGAGGGGGACGCCGTGCTGGAGGCAGAGCGAGGCGGCCGTGGCGAAGGAGTCCATGAGGCCGGAGATGGTGGAGCCTTCCTTGGCCATCCGGATGAAGATTTCGCCGGGCTGGCCGTTGGGGTAGAGGCCGACGGTCATGTAGCCCTCGTGACCGGCGATGGAGAATTTGTGGGTGACGGAGGCGCGCTCGTTGGGCAGGCGGTGACGGATGGCGACGGGCGGGGCCTGGGCGTCGAGGGTGTCGTTGCCCTCGGTGATGGAGCGGCGGAGGGCTTCGAGTTGGGCGTTGAGGGTGCTGGCGGTGCGCTCGCTGGTGGCGAGGCGGGCGTGGGTGGAGGCGAGCTCGTCGCGGAGCACGGCGGCGTCGGCCGCGGCCTGGGCGTTGGCGGCGATGAGGGCGGAGACGGCGGCGTCGGATGAGTCGACGGGGGTCGTGGCCTTCTCGTCCTTCTTGTCGACGGCGGAGACGTTGAGGGGCTGGGTGCCCTTGGAGCCGTCGCGGTAGATGGCGACGGCCTTGAGGCCGAGGCGCCAGGCTTCGGTGTAGGCCTCGGCGATGTCGGCTGCGGTGCAGTCGTTGGGGAGGTTGACGGTCTTGGAGATGGCGCCGGAGAGGAAGGGCTGGGTGGCGGCCATCATCTTGACGTGGCCCTGCCAGGAGATGGAGCGGGTGCCCTTAGCGGGCTTGAAGGAGCAGTCGAAGACGCCGAGGTGCTCGGGCTTGATGCCGGGCGCGCCTTCGATCGTGCCGGTGGCGTCGATGTAGTTGACGATGCCCTGGACTTCAGCGTCCTTGTAGCCGAGCTTGAAGAGGGCGCCGGGGACGGTGTTGTTGACGATCTTGATCATGCCGCCGCCGACGAGCTTCTTGTACTTGACGAGGGCAAGGTCGGGCTCGATGCCGGTGGTGTCGCAGTCCATCATGAAGCCGATGGTGCCGGTGGGGGCGAGCACGGTGACCTGGGAGTTGCGATAGCCGTAGAGCTCGCCGAGGACGAGGGCTTCGTCCCAGGCGGATTGCGCGGCCGCCTTGAGTTCTTCAAGCTGCGGAGCGATGAAGCCGGCGGCGTCCTGCGCGCCTTTGGGGCTGGGCTTGAGGGACTTGTCGATGTTGTTGACCTCGGCGCGGTGCATGCGGATGACGTCGAGGAAGGGCTCGCGGTTGACGTAGAAGCCGGGGCAGGCACCACCGTCGCGCTCAACGCGCTGGGTGAGCGGTGTGGCTGCGCCGAGCGGAGGGCAGGACTCCGCGATGCGAGCGGACTGGGCATAGGCGTCGCCGCAGAGGATGGCGGTGACGGTGGCGGCAAAGGCGCGGCCGGCGTCGGAGTCGTAGGGCAGGCCGAAGTCCATGAGGAGCGCGCCGAGGTTGGCGTAGCCGAGGCCAAGCGGACGGTAGTCGTGCGAGTTGCGGCTGATCTGCTCGGTGGGGTAGCCGGCGGCGTCGACGATGATCTCCATCGCGGTGGTGACGACGGCGATGGCGTGGCGGTAGGCGGGGACATCAAACTGGCCGCCGGGGGTGAGGAACTTCATCAGGTTGAAGCTGGCGAGGTTACAGGCGGAGTCGTCGAGGAACATGTACTCCGAGCAGGGATTGGACGCGTTGATGCGGTCGGTGTTTTTGCTCGTGTGCCAGCGGTTGATGGTGGAGTCGTACTGCATGCCGGGATCGCCGCACTGCCAGGTGGCTTCGGCGATGTGGTTCATGATGTCGCGGGCGCGGTATTCCTTGACGGGAGCGCCGTTCTTGACGGACTTGGTGAAGAAGGTGTCGTTGTTGGCGACGGCGTTCATGAACTCGTCGGTGACGCGGACGGAGTTGTTGGCGTTCTGGAAGAAGATGCTGGTGAAGGCCTCGCTGTCGGGTGAGCTGCCGTCGTAGCCCGCGGACATCAGGGTCCAGGCCTTGCGCTCTTCGGCGACCTTGCACTCGATGAAGTCGGAGATGTCGGGGTGGTCAACGTTGAGGATGACCATCTTGGCGGCGCGGCGGGTCTTGCCGCCGGACTTGATGACGCCGGCGAAGGCGTCAAAGCCACGCATGAAGCTGAGCGGGCCGGAGGCCGTGCCGCCGCCGGAAAGAGTTTCCATGCTGCCGCGGATCTTGGAGAGGTTGGAGCCTGCGCCCGAGCCCCACTTGAAGAGCATGCCTTCGGTCTTGGCGAGCGTGAGGATGCTGTCGAGCGAGTCGTCGACGGAGTTGATGAAGCAGGCGGAGCACTGCGGGCGGGTGTAGCCGGTCTTGGAGAAAACGGTGTCGTTCTTCTCGGCGTCCCAGTGCCAGTTGTGGGCATCGGAGTTGGGCTCGAGGCGGTCGCAGCCGACATTGAACCAGACGGGCGAGTTGAAGGCGGCCTTCTGGTTGAGGAGGAGATGGCAAAGCTCCGCGAAGAAGACGGCTGCGTCTTCGTCGGAGGCGAAGTAGCCGTCGCGGATACCCCAGTCGCGGATGGATTCGGCGACGCGGGAGACGAGGGCGCGAACGCCGGACTCACGCTCGGGCGTGCCGACCTGGCCGTGAAGGTACTTGGAGGCGACGATGTTGGTCGCGGTCATGGACCAGGAGCTGGGCGTCTCGACGTCCTTCTGCTCGAAGATGATCTTGCCCTTGAAGTCCTGAATGATGGCGTCGCGGAGCTCCCAGGTGAGCTCGTCGAAGGGGGAGACGCCGGGCTTGGTGAAGTGACGTTCGAACTTCAGGCCGCGGGCGCTCTTGAGGGCATCGGGAGTTGTCACCGGCCTGGAGGAGGTCTGAGTGGCGGAAGCGGAAGTGGCGGGGGTAACGATGTCGGCCATGGGCGAAACCTCTCGAAGAGCTGAGATGGCCGCAGCGCGGTGGCTGCGGGCGGTAGATCCGTGCGGTAATTTCGGCGATGCCGGGGGAATGCCGACAGGGTGAAACTGGCCTGAACTCGACCTGGGTATCTTGCGCCGGTCTCCTCGTCCTACGGGTGGGAGGGAGCCGGGTTAGAGGTCCTGGGTCAGGGTGTGAGCCAAGGAGTCAGGCGCTTCACCAAAGCCGGGCGTGAAGTCGAAAGTACCGCCAGCTCTGGTACGAGTCAAGTATAAAACAACTAGATGTTGTGGTGCTAGCGCAGATACTCCCCAAAATGGGCATTGGAGGATTTGGGGTAACGAAAATGCTGGCGTTTCGCTGTGGAAAGCGTGCCCGGGCCGCATCAATCGTGGATTCCGCCCCGGTGCAAAAGTGGTCAACAGGCGCGGGCCAGATTCAAAGGTAGTTCCACGTGGTGGTGGCTGCAAGGTAAGCAGCGGTGGAGAGCAGGACCAGATAGTGGAAAACAGGGACGTTTGCCGGTCCTCCGGCGGACGTTCACCTGGCGTGGTTCGGCGGTATGCCCGAAGCAGCCGACGACGAGGTTACGAATTTGCTTTCCAGCTGCCGTGGGTGGCGATAGGCTGCCGATCATGCGGCCGGTATCGCGGATGTGGCTGAATACGATCGCGGCGATGGTGTGCATACTCAGCGTGTTTGTGCCGCTGGCCAAATTCGCTGTAGCAAGGACCTCGGATTTCGTGAGTCACTATGCGGCGGGCGAGATGGTGCGGCAGCAGCCGCAGAATCTGTACTCGTTGGACGTGCAGAGACAATACCAGACGGCGCTGGGAGGCAGACCATTTCTGCCCTGGTTGCATCCGGCGGTGGAAGCGCTGGTGTTTGCGCCGCTGACCTTCATGGGGATCGACCGTGCGTTTCGGGTGTGGGCGGTGGTGAACATTCTCGTGCTGTGCTGGATCGCGTTCAGCATGCGCCGACTGCTGGGAGATCTGACGGGAGCGCAGCTCGGTGCGGTGTTTGTGGCGGCGTGGCTTCCGCTGGCTTGTGGGCTGGCCTGGGGGCAGGACCATATCGTTTGCCTGCTGCTGTATACGTGGGCGTACCTGTTTGCAGAGGACGGACGGGACATGCCGGCAGGGTGCTGCCTGGGGTTGGCGTTTGTGCGGTTTCAGCTCGCGATTCCAGTGCTGGTGTTCTTTGTGTTGATGCGACGGTGGAGGGTGGTGGGCGCTGCGGTGGCTACAGTGGGGGCGATGGCGGCGGTGTCGTTTGCGCTGGTGGGGCGAGGGCTGGTCCCAAGCTATCGAGCGGCGATCGTGTACCTGGCGACCGTGCATGATGCCACGAACCTGACGCGAATGCCCTCGGTGCGCGGATTGCTGGCATTGGTTGTGAAGGAACCCCGCGAACTGGTGATGACGACAGCCGTGGCCTCGGCGGCGGTTCTGGCCGCGGGCGCGCTAATGTGGGTGCGCGCCGATCAGCGGAGGTTCGATTTGTTGTTTGTGTCGGCGCTACTGCTCGGGCTGGCGGTGGACTATCACTTGTTTATGCACGACTTGAGCCTCCTGGCACTGGCAGGCGTGCTGATGGTTCGAAGATGGCCGTGGTTCGCAGTGTGGCTTTGGGGGGTGGGTCTGCTGGAAGCTGCCATGGTGCCGGCGAGCCAAAGGTTCGGCGCGATGGCTGTGATGCTGGTTGTGGGCGGATTTTGGGCAGCGCAAAGGGCGCTGATAACAAAAGCCCCGGACGGCGTGCGCCGCCCGGGGCTGGTTCCCTCACCGAATGTGGGCCCGACTACTGGACGGTGAGGGTGAAGGCGAGGGTGGTGTTGGCGACGATCGAACTGGTCGTGGTGTCCCTGCCGATGACGGTGACGGTGTAGTCGTACTGCGTGGGATTGCCACCGGTGACGCAGGACACGCCGCATGATGTGTTGGAGCCACCACCACACCCGGAGAGGCCGAGGCCTACACCTGCGAGGACCACGACAGCCAGCAGAGCGGGCAGGCGCCGCTTACGACGTCCGATGAAGAGCAGCGAGGCGAGGCCGAGAGTCGCGAGCACCGGGACTGCAGGTGAGCGATGCGCGGGTTGAGCCGGTGAGTGGACGGCAGCAGTCTGGGTTCCTGCGGATTTGAGCAGAGCCGTTGTGCCGGACGGGCAGGAGGTGTTGCCGACCGTGACGGTGAGGGTCGCGGTGGCTGCGGAGGTCCCCGAGACGGTGGCGTTGGGGATCGAGTAGCAGGCGCCGGTCACAGTGGAGTTGGAGGTAACAGTCCAAGTGACGGTACCGGTGTATCCGTTCACCGGAGTGACGGTGACGGTGGAGGTACCCGAGCCAGTACCATTTGTACCCGAGCCTTGGTTGATGGTGAGCGCGGAGGCGCTGAGTGTGAAGGCCTTGGCCGTGTTGGTGGAGGTGTTCTTGGGCCAGGCGGTGAGAAGGTTGTTGAGGTCGATGGAGCCGAGGCCGGTGGCTTCGTCATAGCCGACGCCCGCGGCGTAGTTGGTTACATCGGTGCCGGTGCCGCAGTACGTGACACCGAGATTGCACTCGTTATTGCCGGAGGTGACATCGTGGAAGGCTGTGGCGTAGGTGGCCGGATTGGCGGCCAGGCTGTA
The DNA here is from genome assembly GCA_035944135.1 of Acidobacteriaceae bacterium. NCBI lineage: Bacteria > Pseudomonadati > Acidobacteriota > Terriglobia > Terriglobales > Acidobacteriaceae > Acidobacteriaceae bacterium. The sequence goes on along the minus strand of DASZBM010000010.1, from coordinate 430,993 downwards.
GAGGGTCGGGTTGACGACGCCTTGCCAGGTGTAGCCCTTGGCCTGACCGAGGATGGCGACCATGCCGGAGAAGATGGGGGCGGCGAAGCTGGTGCCACCGGCGACGGTGAGGTCCTGGCTGGAGCTGTCGCGCAGACCTGTGGTGCAGCTGCCTTGCTGACCCGATGCCCAGGCGGTGCTGTCACTGCTGCAGTAGGCGTAGGGAGCGTTGTTGGGAGAGGCGTCGAGGGCGACGTCCGGCAGGAGGCGGAAGCTGGTGCCAGCGGGGATGCCAGGGACGCCGGTCTGCCACGAAGGAGCGGGCGTGAACATGCTGATGCCGCCGCCGCCGGCAGAGAGACCGGAGGAGATGCCCGCGACTGAGTCATCGTTCCAGGCCATCTCGGGGATGTAGGAGAGAGCCGAAACGATGACGTCAGAGGTCCCGTTGGCCGAGAAGTAGGTGGTGCTGCTGGTGCTGGCGGTTACGTCTGCGGCGGGGAACTCGGTTCCGCCGACGCCGGTGACGTACTGGCTGGAGGATGGGAAGTCGACGCCGACGCCCTCGGTCTGCGCGATGGTGGTGACGCTGGACGGGTCGTAGCAATCGCTGGAGCCGTCGTCGCCGGCGGCCGAGACGATGGTCTGGCCCTGCGCGGCGGCCTGCTGGAGCGTGGCATTGAGGGAGTTGTATTGCGACTGGCCGAGGGCGGCTTCGCACTCACCATAGCTGATGTTGAGGATGGGCGCGATGCGGTTCTGGATGGCCCAGGTCAGCGAGTCGAAGACGCTGGCGGTGGCGTCGGCACCGACGTAGACGAAGTCGATGGTCGCGCCAGGGGCGATGCCGGTGGCGTACTCGACGTCGAGGTCGGATTCGGACTCATCGCCGCTGTAGACCTGGGAGATGCCGGTGCTGGGGACAAGGATGCTGGTGGGCGCGTTTGCAGTCTGGCCGATGCCGGTCTGGAAGCGAGTCACGTCGGTGCTGGAGATGGCGGACTGGCCCATGATGGCGATGGTCTGGCCGGAGCCGTTGTAGCCGGCGCTGTAGGCAGCCTTGATGTCGTAGATGACAGCGATGTCGCCGGGCGTGAGGAAGTGATTGCCGGTCTGCCCGGAGGTGAAGTTGGGCTTAAAGGCTGCGCCGTTACCCTTGCGGACGTGGGCGTGAGGGCGGTAATCGGAAAGGCCGCGGACGTCGGCGACGATGCCGGCGAGTGCGGACGGGAGTGTGAGGTCGGCGGAGGGCGCGATGTGGTTTTCGCCGTTCAGGCTGTAGTGGTGGAGCGGGGCTCCGAAGGCCGAGGCGGCGGTGGCTGCGGTGCCGGAGAAGGTGATGCTATTGCGGCTGGGGCTGACGCTCTGGACGGTGAAGCCCTGGGACTCGAGCCAGGACTCTGTCTTGGCGATGTCGGCGTCGGCGACACCGAAGCGGGAGCCGAATTCGGCGGGCGTGAGCCACTGGTGGTACTGGGGTGAGGCGGGGTTCTGCTGGGCCGCGATGAGAGCGTCGAGGTCACTCTGCTGCTGGGAGGTGCGGCTGAAGTACATGGTGATGGACTGGAGCGGCGTCGCGGGGTCGACAGCTCCGGCATCATGCGCGAGGTGGGCGCGCGGCGGCTGCGATCCGACGAGCGTGGCACGGGACGTGTTCGCGATGGCAGTCGAGAGGCGCGCCTGAGGCTGCTGAGCCTGACTGAGAGCGAAGAAACCGGGACCGGCGCAAAACAGGCCGGCAACGACGAGAAGAGCGGGGGTAAAGCGGCTTGCGGTCATGGAAGATCCTGCGAAAAGGGGCCCTGATTCGGATTTGGAGCGTTGACGTGAACGGATGGCGTGCCTGGGGCCCGGTCCGGAGGTTTAAGTGCGGCTGGTAACTCGCCTAGTGAGACGAAAGGATTAGACCCCTAGAGTACAGGGGAGTTGCGGGAGGAGTAACGTGGGGCGGCCGCGGGCTTGGAGAATGGCAGCGGCATGGCGAGGGCGCGATCATATATCTATCGCGTGTAAGAAGTTACGAGACAGAAAGAGAGGAGATGCCCCCGTGGCGTGCCGAGGCATCGAAGGGAAAGGTCAAGGAGGGTTCATGGCGAAGGATGAGGCAAAGGGCGGGAGAGGGATGGAAGGCGACCGCGGAGACGCGAAGGCTCAACCGTCGGGGCCGGTGGGAGACAATCCGGCGACGGCAGGGAGCGGGGAGACGCAGGTGAGCTCAGGCACGCCAGAGAATGCCGAAAATCGGATCAATCCTTCGGCGCCGGGAGAGACGGGCACGACTTCCGGAAAGAAGGGATGAGCGTGCGACGCAGCTCCTGCCAGTGAGCTGCGATGGCCGTCGAAGGCGGGCGACATTGAACGGAGCGCGAGAAGCTGACGTGCATTGCGCGGTATTCGTCATGGTTGCAACCCGATACGGGTGACTGCGCTCTGAGGGATTACCAATGCAAGTCAGGAGGGCGATACTCTTCAGCTGTTTTAGTTGTTGTGGCGCAATGTGATAGAAACGACGCGTGCGCCAATTCCTCCGTATGAGGCCGATGGTGAGCGCCTCGCACGGAATTTAGTACGCCTCAACCCCCGAGGAGTATGTGGTGTTCCGCGTTCGCCTCATTCCGGTGATGTTGGGCTGCATGGCCGCGTCATGCAGCGAGGCGCAGAGCGGAAGTCCCTTCATTAATACGAACATCTTTGAACCTGCGTCGACGCCGGCGCGTGATGTTCACTCGCTGTCGCTGTTCGTGCTGCTGATTACGGGCGGCATTTTTCTGGGCGTGAGCTCGCTGCTGGTGTATGCGCTGATTCGGTTCCGCTGCAGGCCGGAAGACAGGACAGAACCGCCGCAGGTGTTCGGGAGCACGCAGATCGAGCTGGCATGGACGATCATCCCGGTGCTGCTGATCACGGTCCTGTTCCTGGGCACGGCGAGGATGATCTTCGCAATTCAGGATGCACCGAAGCCGGCGAACGCGCTGGACGTGATCGTGGTGGGACACCAGTTCTGGTGGGAGTACCGATATCCGAAGTACGGCGTGGTGACAGCCAATGAGCTGCATGTTCCGCAGAGCACAAAGGAGCATCCGCTGCCGACGTTCCTGAAGCTGACGTCTGCGGACGTGATGCACAGCTACTGGGTGCCGAGGCTTGCGGGAAAGACTGACCTGCTTCCGAACCGGGTGAATGAGTTGTGGTTCGACCCACAAGTGCCGGGAGTGTATGTGGGCCAGTGCGCGCAGTTCTGCGGCCCGGAGCACGCGAAGATGCTGCTGCGGGTGTATGTGGATCCGCCGGACAAATTTGAAGCGTGGGTGAAAGCACAGCAGCAGGCGCAGGCGGAGCTGCCGGAAACAAGAGAACAGGCATCAGGCGCGGTTTCGACTAATGCGAGTGTGATTCGGGTGAGCGCGCAGGGAGTGAATGCGGCACAGAGCTCGAATGCGGTGAACGCGCACGCGGGACAGACGGTGTTCGAGCAGCAGGCGTGCGTGAACTGCCATACGGTGAAGGGCACGATGGCGAATGGACGATATGGGCCGGACCTGACGCACCTGATGAGCCGCGACACGATTGGCGCGGGGATTTTGCCGAATACGCAGGAGAATCTTCTGCGATGGATTAATGACCCCAACGATTTCAAACCCGGATGCCTGATGCCGGCGATGCATTTGACCGACGAACAGAACGCGCAGATTACGGCGTACCTGCTAACGCTGCACTAGATTTACTAACGCTGCGCAGGCAGCAATGTTTTGGAGGGAGAGCGACGATGGCGACTCCGAGCGTGCCCATCCCGAACCGCGTTGAAGGCGTTCTTGACCAGACGCCGCCGCAACCATACCCGGGCACGTACCTCGAGGTGATCCACGACTGGGTGGTGACGGTCGATCACAAGAAGATCGGCATCATGTACATCTCGTATGCGCTGATCTTCCTGCTGGTGGCAGGCGTCGAGGCGCTGCTGATTCGTGCGCAGCTCTTCTTTCCGGACAATCACCTGATCTCTCCGTTTGTGTTCGACCGGCTGTTCACGATGCACGGAACGACGATGGTGTTCCTGGTGGGCATGCCGATTCTGTTTGGGTTTGGGAACTATTTAATTCCGCTGATGATCGGCGCGCGGGATATGGCGTTCCCGCGATTGAATGCCTTCAGCTTCTGGATCAGCGCGTTTGCGGGAATGATGCTGTACTTCAGCTTCATTGGCGGCAACGGGCTCACGGGCACGGGAACGGCGCCGGATGTGGCGTGGTTTGCGTACGCACCGCTGACGGAGCGGGCGTTTTCGCCGGGGCACTCGACCGACTACTGGGCGCTGTCGATCATCGCCAGCGGGATTGGGAGCATTGGAACTGCGATCAACATCCTGGCGACGGTGTTCTGCATGCGCTGCAAAGGGATGACGCTGTTCCGCATGCCGCTACTGGCGTGGCTTTACACGACGGTTGCAGGCATGGTGCTGATCACGATCAGCCCGCTGACGGCATGCCAGGCGATGCTGACGATCGATCGCTATCTGGGCGGGCACTTCTTCGATACGCAGGCAGGCGGGTCCGCGATTCTGTGGGCGCACTTCTTCTGGATCTTCGGGCACCCTGAGGTGTACATCCTGGTGCTGCCGGCGTTCGGGTTTGCGAATGAAATCATTCCGGTGTTTTCGCGCAAGGCGATCTTCGGGTATCCGGCCATGGTGGCGGCGAGCGTGGGGATTGGGTTCATCAGCCTGGGTGTGTGGGCGCACCACATGTTCACGATCGGGATGACATCGTTTGGAAATGCATTCTTCACGCTTTCGACGATGCTGGTGGGGATTCCGACGGGTATAAAAATCTTCAACTGGCTGGCGACGATCTGGGGCGGGCGGGTGCGGTTTGCGACGCCGATGCTGTTCGCGATTGGCTTTCTATTCCAGTTTTTGATCGCCGGGCTAACGGGCATCATGCTTTCGGTAAGCCCGTGGAACTGGCAACTGCATAACTCGTATTTTGTCGTCGCGCACTTCCACTATGTGCTGGTGGGCGCGATCGTGTTCATGATCTTCTCGGCGATCTATTACTGGTATCCGAAGATGACGGGGCGGATGCTGGATGAGCGGCTGGGCAAGTGGCATTTCTGGCTGATGCTGATCGGCTTCCACCTGACGTTCGACGTGATGCATATCCCGGGGCTGCTGGGAATGCCGCGGCAGATCTACACGTACCAGGCGGACCGCGGATGGGCGATCTGGAACCAGATTGTGTCTGTGGGCGGATTCCTCCAGGCGATTGCTGTGCTGATCCTGGTTTACAACCTCGTGCACTCGTATTTCAAAGGTAGAGAGGCAGGGCCGGATCCGTGGGATGCGTGGACGCTGGAGTGGTCCACGCACTCGCCCCCGCCAGCGTATAACTTCGCGGTTGATCCGGTGGTGGCAAGCCGCCGGCCGCTGTGGGATTTGAAGCATCCGGAGGATCCGGATTCGGCGTTTGAGTGAGATTCGGTTGTAGAGGAGAGTTGCGAGCGTTTAAGGAGTGGATGTGGGCACTGTACCGCTGGAACATATCGAACACCCGGAGGCGTGGAAGCTGCCATCGCGCGGCTACATCGGGATGTCTTCGCTGATAGTGGCGGAGAGTGCGATCTTCACGATCTTCGTGGTGGCGTACCTCTACTACCTGGGGCGCGATGTTTCGGGGCCAAAACCGCGCGAGGTGCTGGAGCTGCCGATCTTCGGCACGGTGTGCCTGCTTTCGAGCAGCTTCTTTATCTATCTCGCAGAGCACGCGATCACGGTCGGAAAGATGGGCGCGTTCAAGCTGTGGTGGGCGGTGACGATTGTGCTGGGGTTGATCTTCATCATCGGCACAGGCGTGGAATGGGACAAGCTGATTACGCATGATCACCTGACGATTGCGACGAACCTGTTCGGCACGACGTTTTATTCGCTGGTGGGGCTGCACGCGTCGCACGTGATTATCGGGTTGATCATGCTGCTGATCACGCTGGTGTTTGCGCTGACCGGGAGATTGAATGCGACACATGCGGAACGCGTGAAGGTGCTGGCGCTGTACTGGCACTTTGTCGACGCGGTGTGGGTTGTGGTGTTCACCGTTGTGTACATCGTGGGGAGATGATGGACGAGACGATACAGCCAACGACGAGGCATGCGGGCGAGACGCACCACGCCACGATTCATCTGCCGGCGCCGACGATGTGGCCGTTCCTGATGGCGGCGGGCGTGACGCTGATCTTCTTCTCGCTGGTGACGTCACCGTGGGTGATGTGGCTGGGAATTGTGCTGACAGTTCTGCCGGCGATTGGGTGGTTCCGCGCGGTGCTACCGCATGAAGAGCATGTGGATCTTGAAGTCGATACGACGGTGATTGAGATTGAGTCGGCGCAACAGGGCGTGAGCAGGATTGAGGTGGATGAGACGCATCGCGCGCAACTGCCTCTGCAGACGTTTACGTTTGCGAGCGGGATCAAAGGAGGGATCGCGGGCGGGATTGCAATGCTGATCCCGGCGGAGTTGTACGGGATTATTCGATACCACAGCATCTGGTACGTGGTGAATCTGCTGGGCGGCGCGGGTGTGGGCGAGTGGACAAACCCGACGATGTATCAGCTGACGCACTTCAGGCTGAGCGCGTTCATCACGGCAAACATCATCCAGGGAGCGGTGACGCTGCTGGTTGGGATTCTGTATGGCGCGATGCTGCCGATATGGCCGAAGCGGCCCATCGTGCTGGGCGGCATTATCGCTCCGGTGTTGTGGACCGGAGTGCTGCATAGTGCGCTGGGGATTGTGAATCCGTTTCTGCAGCAGGCGATCGACTGGTGGTCGTTTTTGGCGGCGCAGGTGATCTTTGGATTGGTGGCGGGATACACGGTGAAGAAGCTGGGCAGGCTGGAGCGGTTGAGGCAGCTTCCGCTGCCGGTGCGGCTGGGACTGGAGTCGCCAGGGCTGCATGGAGCAGAGCACGGACAGGAGCCCAAGCCATGAGATTTCGCATGGCTGCGGCGTTGCTGCCGGGATTGATTTTTACGGCTGGTTGCCACTGGCCGGGAAGGCCGACTCCGGCAGATATTGTGCCGAGGCCGGAGGCGGTGATGTCGTTCGACAAGCTGTATGCGCAGAATTGCGCGGGATGTCATGGCGTGGACGGGCAGAATGGGCAGGCGACGAATCTCGCGAATCCGCTGTATGAGGCGCTGGTGGACGATGCGACGCTGCGCGATGTGATTGCGAATGGAGAGAAGGGCTCGCTGATGCCGGCGTTCGCGCAGAGTGCAGGAGGCAATCTGACGGATGCGCAGGTGAATGCGATTGTGAGCGGGATGCGAGCGAGTTGGTCGAAGGGCGATGTGCTGGCGGGACAGAATGCGCCGCCGTACAAAGCGTCGGGCGCGGGAGATGCCGGACGAGGACAGCAGGTGTATTCGACGGCGTGTGCGCGCTGTCATGGAGACGTTGGGCAAAAGCCTGGACCGGCGGGATCGATTCTTGATGGGGCATTTTTGGCGTTGATTAATCCGCAGACGATTCGTACGACCGTGATTGCAGGACGGCCGGATATTGGGCAGCCGGATTGGCGTGGCGATGTGCCGGGGCATCCGCTGACGGATGCGGATATCAACGATGTGACGGCGTGGATGATGGCGCAGCGTCCGGCGAATCCGGGACAGCCTTACCCGGACGACAACACGACTTCAGAGAAGCCGGGCGAGGCACAGCCGATTGCGCCAGCGAAGCGTTAGCGCGAGAGTTTGAGACGAGAGGAGTGAACGAGATGGAAGAGATGTTGCCGCCACCGTCTCCGGAGGAGCAGGAGCACCGGCTCGAGGTGGAACGGATCTCGCGGCGCACGCTGCTGATGAATATCGGGATTGCGCTGAACGCGATTGTCGGAATTGCGATTGCGACGCCGGTGGTGGTGTATCTGCTGGGGCCGACGCTGCGGCGCAAAGAGTACCGGCATTGGGTTGCGATCGGCGATGTGAACGAGTTTCATCCGGGCGATACGAAGCTGGTTGTGTTTCGCAATCCGTTCAAAGATTCGTGGGATGGCGCGACGGACAACGTGCCTGCATATGTGCGGTGCACGGCGCCGGGACAGTTTGTGGTGTTTGCGATCAACTGCGCGCACCTGGGATGTCCGGTGCGGTGGTTCTCCGAGTCGCAGCTATTTATGTGTCCGTGTCATGGCGGTGTGTACTACGCGGATGGGAGCCGCGCGTCAGGGCCTCCGGAACGTGGGCTGTTCACATACGAGGCGAAGGTTGAGAACGGGCAGTTGATGATCGATGCGGGACAGTTGCCGACACTGGGGAATCGCGCAAGCAATGTTCCCTGCCCTGGCGCGAAGCCGAAAAAGGAGAGCGAGCTGGTGCAGATTACGTAAAGCAAAAAGCAGATCCCCTGAGGGGATGACGGAAAGAAAAGCAACGACAAATGCAGTGGTATTGAGGGTTTCTAGATGGCCTGGTACAAGGACACCTACGATTGGTTAGAGCGGCGGCTGCAGCTCGAAGGGCCGATCAAAGAGGCTGTGCTGCATCCTGTGCCGAAGAGCACAGCGAGCTGGTGGTACGTGTTTGGCAGCGCGAGTTTGACGCTGCTGATTCTGCAAATTGTCACGGGGATTCTGCTGGCGCTGGTGTATGTGCCGTCGGCGGGGCATGCGTGGGAGACGCTGCAGGTGTTGAACTACCAGCTCCCGCTGGGATGGTTTTTGCGCGCGATGCATGGATGGGGATCGAACTTCATGGTTGCCGTCGTGCTCATTCACATGGCGCAGGTATTTCTGTTCGGCGCGTATAAATTTCCGCGCGAGCTAACGTGGGTTCTCGGCGTGTTCATGCTGCTGATGACGCTGGGCATGGCGTTCACGGGGCAGGTGCTGCGCTTCGATCAGGATGCGTACTGGGGATTGGGAATCGGCGCGTCGATCATGGGGCGCGTGCCATTCATTGGCGGAGCGCTGGTGCATCTGCTCCTGGGCGGACCGATCATTAATGGCGCAACGCTGACGAGGTTCTTCGCGCTGCATGTGTTTGTCATTCCCGGTGTGTTGCTGATGTTCACAGCGCTGCATGTGTGGATGGTGGTAAAGCTGGGCATCAATGAGTGGCCGGTTCCGGGACGCATTGTTCGCCGCGAGACGTACGTGCAGGAGTACAACGAGCTAGCGCACACGGATGGGCTGCCTTTTGTACCGGGTGCGGTGTGGAAGGACCTGTTCTTCTCGGCGGCGATTTTGTTTGCGGTTGCGTTCTGCGCGGCGGTGTTTGGGCCGTATGGGCCGACGGGGATACCGGACCCGAGCATTATCCAGACGGTGCCGAAGCCGGACTTCTTCTTCCTGTGGATCTACACGGTGCTGTCGTACCTGCCGCCGAGCATGGAGACGCCGTTCATCCTGATTGTGCCGGCAGTTGCGGTGGCGATCCTGATTGCGCTGCCGTTCGTCGCGGGTGTTGGCGAGAAGAGCTGGTGGCGGCGGCCGATTGGCGTGTTCGCGGTGATGTTTATTGCGGTGTGCTTCGGTGTGTTTACGGAACTGGGCACATCGACGCCGTGGAGCCCGCACATGGACGCGTGGAGCTCGGCGGCGGTGCCGGTGGAGTATCTGCACAACCGCACGCCGCTGGAACGGCAGGGAGCGAACGTGTTTCAGGAGAAGCAGTGCCGCAACTGTCACGCAATCGGAGGCGTGGGCGGACAGCGTGGACCGGAGTTGAGTGATGTTGCCACGCGGCTGACCGAAGACCAGATGATTCGGCAGGTGCTGCTAGGCGGCGGCAATATGCCGGCGTATGGAAGCACGCTTTCGCCAGCAGAGACGACGGCGCTGGTGCGCTTCCTGGACACGATGCACCCGAACTATCAACCGGCTGCGGGCGATGCTTCGCGTGAGGTTGTGCAGACTGGCGGACGACCACCTAATACAACGGTTGAGAGCGGTGGTGGGCAGCAGAACGCACCTCATTAGAAAGGCGAAGGATGGAGGAGTTTCCGCACGGAATTCTGGCGGCGTGGAGCTTTCCAGTCTGGCCGGCGATTGGATTGGTGATTGCGGGCACGCTCTATGTGCGCGGATGGCGCGCGCTGCAGCGGACACGTGCGCGGGATCTGCCGCTGTGGCGTGCGGCGTGCTTCTTGGGCGGCCTTCTCGCAATATGGATCGCACTGGCGTCTCCGATTGATGCCCTGGATGATTTTCTGCTGTCGGCGCACATGCTGCAGCATTTCATTTTGATGTCGATCGCTCCGCCGCTGCTGGTGCTGGGCGCGCCGCTTGTGCCGATGTTGCGCGGACTGCCACGAGGTTTGATCCGCTGGTTCCGGCCGGTGTTTGCATCACGTGGCGTGCACAAGGTGGCGCATGCAATGGCGCATCCAGCAGTGGCGTGGCTGGTGATGAACGTCGCGTACCTGGGGTGGCATGTGCCGCAGGCGTTTGAGCTGACGCTGCGCTCGGAGGCATGGCATAACACGGAGCACATGTGTTTTCTGTTCACGTCGATTGCGTTCTGGTGGGTGATCGTAGAGCCGTGGCCGAGCCGCAGCAGATGGTCACAGTGGATGGTAATTCCCTACCTGCTGACGGCGGATGTGGTGAATACGATTTTGTCGGCGGTGCTGACTTTCTCGGGAAAGGTGCTGTATCCGTCGTACGCTGCGGCCGAAAGAATCTCATCGCTGTCGCCGCTGAAGGACCAGGTGCTGGCCGGGGCGGAGATGTGGGTGCTGAACTCGATGGTTTTTCTGGTGCCAGTGGCCGTTCTGGTGGTGAGGATGCTGAGCCCGCGAGGGCTGCGGGATGCATCCGCGATGACCGATTACGCGGGGTCGTAGGAGATCTGCCACCACCGTGCAAGGGCTGGAATTTAAGGACTAGAATAGCGGCCTTGGCAGGAGAGTTCTTGCCTTCGTCTGGCAGGAGAGTTGCGGCGCACGTACGTGTGTGCGGCGGCCTGCGATGCGAGACATAGGAGAGCCAGAGATGAAGGTTTACGCGGGAGCTGACGTCAGGAATGTGGCCATCGTGGGGCATGCACACAGCGGGAAGACAGAACTGATCTCGGCGATTCTGAAGACCACGAAGTCGCCGGCGGCGTCCTCCCGCGAGAATGGCGGCGCGGTAACTCAGTACGATGAGGAGGAAATTGCGCGCAAGATGACGATGGCGAACGCAGTGGCGTTCGCCGAGTGGGACGGCATTAAGGTCAACATGATCGACACGCCGGGATTTCATATGTTTCTGCACGAGGCGCGCGCAGCGATGGTGCCCGCAGAGACGGCGCTGGTGGTTGTGAACGCGCAGACGGGCGTGGAGTCAGGCACAGATCGAGTGTGGAATTATGCGGCGGAGATTGGACTGCCGCGCGTAGTCGTCATGAACCAGGTGGACCATCCGAAGGCGGACTCACGCACGGGAAGGATGGAGATGCTGGAGGGCCTGCGTGAAAGATGGGGACGGCAGGTGGTGCCGGTGCAGCTGCCGATTGTGGACGAGAAGGGATTTCATGGTGTCGTCGACCTGGTGACGATGGAGGCGTATCTGTATACGCCCGGTGGTGAAGGACGCGGGACGAAGGGAAAGATTCCGCATGCGATGGAAGGGGATGCCAAGGCCGCGCATGAGGCGCTGATTGAACTGGTCGCTGAGGGCAAGGACGAGCTGATGGAGGAGTTCTTTGCGGTGGGAACGATTCCAGAGGAGCACCTGGTGGGCGCGCTGCATGAGGCGATTCGTGAGGACAGGATCTTTCCGGTGTTGTATGTGAGTGGATTGCAGAACGTTGGAACGGACCACCTGCTGGATTTTCTGAAGGTCTATGCGCCATCGCCGGTGGAGCGCGCCGGAGTGCCGATGCGTGCGGCAGGCAAGGCTGCGGGCAACGGATCGAGTGAGACGGAGATGCGCAAGATCGACGACAGCCAGCCGGTCGCGCTGTACGTGTACAAGACGATGGTCGATCCGTTCGCCGGGAGGATTTCGTTCTTCAAGGTGATCAGCGGATGCGTGAAGAACGACGCGTCAGTGGAGAACTATACGCGCGGCGAGACGGAGCGGCTGAGCCATCTCTCGATTGTTCAAGGACGAAAGTTGACCGAGGTTGCGGAGTTGCACGCGGGCGATCTGGGAGCCGTGGCGAAGCTGCGCGTGTCGCAAACGGGAGACACGCTGGGCGCAAAGGGACATGACGTGGCGATGGAAGCTGCGCCGATCCCGGAGCCTGCGATGACTTACGCGATTGAGCCGAAGTCTCGTGCAGACGAGGACAAGCTGGCGCCTGCGCTTCACAAGCTGATGGAAGAGGACCTGATGCTGAAATTTTATCGGGATCCGCAAACGAACGAGTTCCTGGTGGCGGGCGCGGGGCAGATGCACATCGAGACCGTCGTTTCGCGGCTGAAGCGACGGTTCCATACGGAGGTGACGCTGAAGGCGCCGAAGGTGCCGTACCGCGAGACGGTGCGTGCGAAGGCGCAGGGGCATGGACGGCACAAGAAGCAGACGGGAGGACATGGGCAGTTTGGAGACTGCAAGATCCGGATTGAACCGATGGAGCGCGGCGGCGGCTTCGAGTTCGTGAACGACATCTTCGGCGGATCGATACCGCGGCAGTTTGTGCCGGCGGTGGAGAAAGGGATTCAGGAGTCGGCAGCGCGCGGATATCTCGCGGGGTATCCGGTCGTCGACTTTCGCGCGGTCGTCTATGACGGCAGCTACCACGATGTGGACTCGAGCGAGATGGCGTTCAAGATGGCCGGACGGCTGGCGTTTCGGGCCGCCATGGAACAGGCAAAGCCTGCGCTGCTGGAGCCGATCATGAAGGTGGAGATCGAGATGCCGGACGAGTTCGCTGGCGCCGTGATGGGCGACCTGAACAGCCGGAGAGGCCGCGTGCAGGGGATGGATAGCGCAGGAACTGGCACCGTGGTGCATGCACAGGTGCCGCTGGCAGAGATGCTGAGCTACGGAACGACGCTGACCTCGATGACCCAGGGCCGGGGCAGCTTCCGGATGGAGATGGACCACTACGATTTTGTGCCGCCGGCGATTTCAGAAAAGATTGCGGCCGGCGCGAAGAAGCCCGCCGGTGAAGAGCTAGAGGAGTAACAATAGGTAATTACGTTCGACGCAATTTAGAATGCACTTACGTCGTAGTCCAGCGGCATGGATGGCAGTGCGAAGGACTACGTTCAGGGTGGGGCCTATAGCTCAATTGGTTAGAGCAGCGGACTCATAATCCGTTGGTTCCAGGTTCAAGTCCTGGTGGGCCCACCATCGTCTCGGTCGTGGTGGGACAGACAGTTGACGAATGTTCGGTGGTGGTGTTCTCTTTACAGCGCACCAATGTAACAAGGCTTTCATCACAGGAGCAAAGTCGTTCCTTTGAGTAGTGCATTTTCCTGCAATTTACCCACGGAATTTTGAACAAAATTGCGGAATTACGGCATGATCTGCTTGGCAACGGAATTGCAGTACGACGGTTAGATTCGAATCAGGAAACCAGGAGATCGAAGCCAAAGCGACGGCGCCGCGGTCTTGCCTGATCGATCTACCCCATTGCGCGATGGATGGGCGGAGCAAAAGAGAGCAGTTCTCCGGGTCCCTGGGCTCACGTGCAAGAAGGTTGATTACGCTCGACTGGCGAAGGAAGTGAGCTAAGCCACTCCATTCCGCCAGCCCCCCGCCTTCAACCCCAATTTTCGGCCCCTAAAAGATGACACCTGCGCGGATCGCGTCAACCCTCTCGTGAAGAGGGCACGGGGGTTCACGCTCAATTGGCCCTTCCGCCGCCCGTGTCGGCCGGCGGGTTTGGTCGTGTTCTTCAACAACGCACATGTGTGGAGGAATTCGTGAACAGAATTGTTTGCACTCTCATTACAGCGTCCTTCCTTGCTGCCGGGATTGCCGCAGCTCAAAGCAACAACAACAGCAAGTCGAAAGCTCATGCGATCAGTGATAGCCAGATGAGCAACGTGACGGCCGGTCAGACTGACAATAATTCGATCGCCACTGCTGGATCCACGATAACGACAAACGATTCAGCGAGCGCTTCTCTCGCCGGAAGCTCGCTGAGCTCCGCAAGCGGCGTGAACATCGTAACCGGCACGGATAGCACAGTCGGTGACGGCGTCAACATCTGGGCGTCTCCTCTGAGCAGCGTAAACAGCAACTCCGGAGCGAAGGTCAGCCAGGCCAACGACATCAGCCAGTCTGATCCGGACTCGAATGCGACGCTGCACAACTACAGCAACGGACCAGATCTAACGGTCAATAACACCTACGCCAACACCAACAACACGACGAATGCGTCCAGCCTGACCACCGCGTCAAGCTACAACCACACGACGACGGATACGTCGAGCTACATGAACACTGGCTCTCATACGCAGAGCGCGAGCGAGTCTTCATCTGACAACTTCGCACATGGCGCGAACGAGAGCTCCAGCTTCGGCGCGTCGTCTGCAACTACCGACAACTTCGCACATGGCGCGAACGAGAGCTCCAGCTTTGGCGCCTCGACTGCGACATCCGACACATACGGCCACAACGCCTCTGTCGGCGGACAGGAAGCGTCGTCGTCGTCGAAGTCGTCGAGCGGCGCAGTGAATGCGACCGATAACCTCGCGGCCTCCGACAACCTCGCGGCCAACGCCAGCAGCAACCACGCGAGCAACGGTTCCTCGAGCTCGAACACCCAGCATCAGAACAGCAGTTCGACCGGCTCGAGCAGTGGCAGCTCCATCGCAGGCACTGACACGTTCAGCAACCCGTCTAACACCGCCAGCACCAACGCTGCGAACTCGACGGGCAGCAACACGAACACTTCGACAACCACCGGTACTGGAACCACCTCCAACAACAACAGCGCCGCCGCCAGCCAGGGCAGCTCGAGCTCCAGTTCGACGGGTGCTCTGTCCAACAACGCAGCTCTGACCAACAACGCTGCGTTCGCCGCTAACGCTTCAAGTTCGTCCAACAAGGCTCAGAACGCCAGCTTCGGCGCCTCGACCGCGACGAACAATGCATACAACACAAACTCGTCAGTGGGCGGACAGCAGCAGGCTGCGACCTCCACCACCAACGCGTATGCCACCAACTCCTCCATCGGTGGACAGCAGCAGGCTGCGACCTCCACCACGAACGCGTTTGCCCAGCAAGCCGCTGAGCAGTCAGCTTCGTCCCACACCACAACGGCCTCGAATGACTTCGCGACCAACACCACGGCCAGCCACAGCCTGACCGCAACCGACAACTTCGCCCACAGCAGCACGACCAACGACACGCTGGCGCTGACCTACATGGGACCGACGACAATCGGGAATGCAGTCGCGCAGAATATCGCGGTTGATGGCTCGACAATCACCTCGACCAAGACGGACTCGCTCAGCCTGGCCGGCTCGACTGAATCGAGCGCCTCCGGTGTAAACATTGTCAACGCAGTAGGCAGCATGGTTGCCAACGGCGTCAACATTGCCTACACAGCCAACATGAACGCAACCCCAACGCTGACCCAGACCAACAGCATTACCCAAGCCCACTGATGACCACGGACGGGGCCACCCTCTTTGGGGTGGCTCCGCCGCGCGGCGTAACTGCTCGCGAGGAGAGTAATCATGTACCGCACTCTTTTGGTCATCGGTCTTTTGCTGGCGACACAGACAAGTGTGTCGCAGTCGAGGAAGAAGGCACTCGACGACAGCATGCTTGACCGGGTGACGGCGGCCGGAGTGACGACAAGCGTCAGTCCGGGCAACGTCATTAATTTTTCGGGCGAGGTGCCCACAGCAAACGGCCTTGTCTCAGGTATTGGATCGCTTGTGGTTCAAGCACCGAACAGCACGACGACCAACACAACTGTGGGGTCGATCAACCTTAGTGGAAACGCACAGCAGAACATGAGCTCGCTGATCAACATCAATGCTGTGAACTCCGCTATCAACGTACTGTTGAACCTCAACGTAAACATCAACTCAACTGTTGGAACCATCACGCAGGCCAACCTCAGCGGGAAATCGCATTAATGACCTCATTCAGGATCGGGATCGCAGTAGTACTGCTGAGCGCATCGTCCGTCGTCACCCTGGCGCAGGCTCTGAACAAGCCTGCACCAGGGGAGGACGCGGGGTGGGGGAAGCCTGTCGCCTCGTTGAAGGACATCCGCAACGAGGGAGTTACACGGCAACGGTGGGACATAAGCTGCGGCGCTGCCGCACTAAGCACGCTCCTCACGTATCAATTCAGAGACGTCACACCTGAGACCGACATCGTCGTGTGGATGTTGCATCGAACCGACCCTGCCCTTGTCCGTGCGAGGCACGGGTTTTCTCTTTTGGACATGAAGCATTTTGCGCAAGCGCGCGGATACACGGCTGAAGGCTTCAGCGACATGTCCATGGACGAACTAGCCAGCCAAAAGACGGCAGTCATCGTACCGATCCGCCTGAAGGGCTTCGATCATTTTGTTGTTGTCAACGGCATCATTCAGGGGAGAGTATTTCTTGCTGATCCTGGCTTTGGCAACGTCACGATGAAGGCAGACCGCTTCCAGAAACTGTGGAAGAACGGCGTTGTCTTTATCGTTCACCCTCCGGATGAGCGAATGCAGGTCGCAAAGCAAATCAGCTCCTCGGCAAAGCTGATTCCTGACGAGACCTTCATTACGCGGACACTTGGGGTGTCGACGCCTACCAATGGCTTGTATTAACGGGGAGGGCTATATGTTTCTACGGCCATTCGTAGTAGGCACGGTTCTGCTGCTTGCGGCGAGCGTCAGCGCACAAACGCAGTCCGCCACCGCGGCGCCGGCGCCTGTAAACCCGGCAGCCCAGGCGGAACGCTCGACACAAGTACGCAACACACAAGCCGACGTCGTCGACGTCAAGATTCAGCAGGCCCTGCGCGAGCGCGATGCCATCATTCGCAATCTTCTGGAGCGCGTGCAGGAGCTCGAGTCGCGACTGAACGCGGTTAACAATACCGGGCTGACCGGTCATGGCCCCGTTCCCTCGGCCGTCGCGATAGCGCCGGCACCGACAACTTCGCTCTCGACGACGATAAGCAACTCAACGTACGACGAGGCAGAGCGACACGCGTCAGCAGCACTGGATCGCGCCCTGCTGGTGCGTGGTGGTCTGTTATTGCCACCCGGCCTGATGGAGGTTGATGATGCGGCTTCGTACTATAGCCTTTCTTCGGACCACGTGACGGTTAATGGGTTCGCATTGTTTCCCGTTCTTGTCGTCGGAGATATCACCTCTGAGCGGTTGCGCAGAGACATCCTGATCAATTCAGTCACTTCGCGACTCGGCGTTACAAAGCAGCTGCAATTGGACGTCAATGTTCCCTATGGCTACGTTCTGAATCGCACGGTTGACGCCACGGAAACGCAGACGACACAGAGCCAGTTTGGACTCGGTGACATCTCGGGAGGTGCGTCCTACCAATTCCAAACCGAACATGGCAGCGTTCCGGACCTTCTGGCGAGCCTGCATTTCAAGTCGAGCACTGGAACGAATTCGTATGACCTTACCAGCTCCGAGACATCGCTGGGAACCGGGTTCAATGGTGTAACAGCGTCCCTGACCGCGGCGAAGACGAATGATCCGCTTGTGTTTTTCGGCAGCCTTGCCTACACCAAGAACTTCCCGGCGCACCACACAATTCCCATCAGCGATCCTTCGAATCCGGACATCACCAGCGAGGTCGGTTATATTCGTCCGGGCGATGCGTACGGGTTCCAGTTGGGTTCGGTGTTGTCTTTGAACCCGGAAACGTCGATGACGGTCGGCTGGAGTCAGCAGTTCACGCGACAGGCGAAACTGAATGGCCAGGCATTGCCGGCGTCATACCTTGTGGAAGGTTCGCTGCGCATCGGCACGTCGTATATGTTCGCGCCGGGCCGGCTGATGGACGTGAGCATGGGCGTTGGCCTCACGCCGGATACACCAAACCTGCAGTTTTCAGTCTCGCTTCCGATTCGATGGACGCTATGGAGGCCATCCTACGTTGCGAGTCATTAGGTGAGTGGTGTCGGATTGAACAGAGCGAGGTCGTTATGCAGGCCCCAGTGGTCGGCCCAGGTTTGCCGGCGGCCGCTCGCGACGTCCAGCACCATCTCGAATATCTGCCAACCGACCTGCTCGATGGTGGCGTTACCTGTGGCGATTGCTCCTGCATCAATGTCGATAAGATCGCGCCAGCGTTGGGCGAGCGCGGACCGTGACGCCACCTTGATGACTGGAGCCATTGCGAGTCCGTAAGGAGTTCCCCGCCCCGTTGTGAAGATATGCATGTTCATCGAGGCGGCGAGTTGCAGTGTCCCGCAGACAAAATCGCCTGCAGGCGTCGCCGCAAAGATAAGGCCCTTCTTCGTCACCCTCTCGCCGGGGCCGAAGACGCCCGCTATAGGCGAAGTGCCTGCTTTGGCAATTGAACCCAAAGTCTTCTCGACAATATTCGTCAGGCCGCCACGTTTGTTTCCGGGGCTCGGATTTGCGCTGCGGTCAACGCCGCCGCTGCTCAGATAAGCGTCATACCAGGCCATTTCGCGAACCAGGTCGCGTGCGATGTCCTCGGTTGCAGCGCGCGCTGTGAGAAGGTGCACAGCGTCGCGAACCTCCGTGACCTCGGAAAACATCACTGTCGCGCCGGCTCTCACCAGGAGATCGGTAGCGTAGCCTACGGCCGGATTCGCGGTCACACCAGAGAAAGCGTCGCTCCCTCCACACTGCACGCCGACCACCAGGTCCGCGGCAGGGCGCACGGTCCGGTGTCTGCCATTCAGCATCTCCAGGCGCTTCTCAGCCATCTGCATGATGGCAGCGACCATCTCTTCGAAGCTGTGGTGTCTCTCATCCTGGAGCTGCACCACATAAGGTGTCGCGTTAAGAATCGGCAGTGTGCTGGACGGCATCAAGCGTGTCGGCTGCAGCTTCTCGCAACCAAGGCTCACCACCATCGGTGCGCCACCCAGATTTGGATTCAAGCTCAAATTGCGCAATGTGCGAATGGGAATCTCGGCGTTGGGCGCATCGGTCGCTATGCCACACCCATAGGTGTGCGTGAGCGCGATGACATCATCCACGTTCGGATAGCGGGGAAGAATCTCCTGTCGGATTCGCCGCACGGCGTAATCGACGGTTGCGGCCACGCACTGCACCGTTGTGGTGATTCCGAGAATGTTCTTTGTTCCAACGGAGCCGTCATCGTTGACAAAGCCCTCGAAGGTGTAACCCTCAAGCGGCGGCAATGCCGGTGGCACTGCAGTTGCGAGTGGGAGAGAGTCCAGGGAAGGCGCGCTTGGCAGACGCATCTTTTCTTCATGGACCCAGCTTCCTTTTGAAATCTCTCCCTCAGCGAACCCGATCACAGAACCGTAGCGAACGATTGGCGCGCCTGCATGTATATCGCTGAGTGCGATTTTGTGCGCCTCTGGAATGTTTTCCGTCAGTACCAGGCCCGACTCGAACTTCGTCCCCGCGGGCAAACCGCCTTCATTCACAACAATGGCAACGTTGTCGTCGGGGTGAACCTGCACATACAGCGGACGTGATTCTTCTGCTCTTAACATCTCGAAATCCTTGCTATGAGCGGCGGAGTGTCAGCGCGATCCTTACCGAACCATGCAGGGGCGCTTGTTGTCGAACTGCCAGCCTGCGATGAGAAACTGCATCGCTCGCGTGTCATCACGGCCACCGGATCCTACCTCATTGTAGAGCGTGTGAGCGCGCGCTACCTGCTCGGGATCGAGCTCGACTCCAAGTCCTGGGCGATCCGGCACGCGAATTCTTCCGTCTGCGATTCGCAGCGGCTCTTTCGTAAGACGCTGCCCATCCTGCCATATCCAATGCGTATCGATGGCCGTGATTCTGCCCGGCGCGGCCGCGGCGACATGCGTGAACATGGCAAGTGAGATATCGAAGTGGTTATTGGAATGCGATCCCCAGGTCAGTCCCCAGTCCTCACAGAGCTGCGCGACACGCACAGAACCCTGCATCGTCCAGAAGTGTGGATCCGCGAGTGGAATGTCCACTGCATGTAGCTGGACGGCATGCTTGAGCTCACGCCAATCGGTCGCGATCATATTGGTTGCCGTCGGCAGACCGGTGGCGGAGCGGAACTCCGCCATGATCTCTCGGCCTGAGAAGCCGTTCTCTGCTCCGCAGGGATCTTCGGCATAGGACAAGACATTCTGTTTTCCGCTGCACAGGCGAATCGCTTCGTCGAGCGACCATGCGCCGTTTGGGTCCAGCGTGATTCGTGCCTTCGGGAAGCGCTCTGCAAGTGCAACGACAGTTTCCATCTCGCGCGCGCTCTCGAAAACTCCGCCTTTCAATTTGAAGTCGCGAAATCCATAGCGCGCTTGCGCTGCAGCCGCAAGGTGGAGGATCGCTTCGTTTGTCAGCGCCTCCTCATTGCGCAGTCGAAACCATTCGTCCTTCTCAGCGCTCTCGTCGCGGTAGTGCAAATCGCACTTGCCGCGGTCGCCGATGTAAAACAGATACCCGAGTACATCGACACTCGAGCGTTGCCGCCCTTCTCCGAGCAAGTCGCAAACGGGAAGGCCTAAGAATTTTCCGAGCAGGTCCAGCATTGCAGATTCGATCGCCGTCACCGCATGGATCGCGGTCCGCTGATCGAATGTTTGCAGCCCGCGCCCGCCAGCATCTTCGCCCGCGAATTGTTCTCGGACTGAATTCAGGACAGCCTGATACGCGGCAATTGGCTTTCCATTCACAAGCTGACGAGCGGATTCCAGTACACGACGAATCTTCTCGCCACCAGGAACCTCTCCGACGCCCATGTTCCCCGCGCTGTCGTTCAGCAGCACAACGTTTCGCGTAAAGAATGGGGCATGAGCTCCGCTCAGATTGAGCAGCATGCTGTCTTGACCGGCGACGGGAATTACTCGCATCTGGGTCACGACCGGGGTCGCCTTTCCTACTGCTTCAACCAGGCTCACGAATCATTCTCCAACGGCTGTCGCAGGGGCCGGATGACGAATCTCGACTCGCTTAATCTCACCGACCACAACAAGGTAGCTGAAGATCGCCAGAAGAGCTGTCGCAGCGACAAAGATCAGTGCATCGTTGAACGAGCCGGTCTTCTTCACCAACCATCCAATGACGATTGGCGTCGTTATACCTGCGGTGTTGCCGAACAGATTGAAGATGCCGCCGTTCAGCCCAATCAATTCCCTGGGCGATGCGTCCGCGATGACCGTCCAGCCAAGTGCGCCGAAGCCCTTTCCGAAGAATGCAACTGACATCAGGAACATGACGAGGCTCTGCGTGTTCGTGAAATTACAAGCGATCATCGTGATCGAGAGCAGCATGCCTGCAATGATCGGCGCCTTGCGCGCAAAGGTCAGTGAGTATCCGTGCCGCAGCAGACCATCCGAGCATACGCCGCCGAGCACTCCGCCGACGGAGCCGCAGAGCGCGGGGAGAGCCACCGCAAACCCGCCGCGTAGAACGGACATGTGCCGGGCCTGCACAAGATAGATCGGAAACCAGGTGATGAAGAAGTACGTCAGCGTCGTGATGCAGAACTGGCCCATGTAGATGCCAATCAGCATCCTCTGACTCAGCAGTTGCTTCGCTCCATTCCAGGTCACGGGATTGGCTTTGCCCTTCCGCTGATCGAGGTTGGCGAGTCCTCCGCCCTTCTCGATGTGCTCTATCTCAGCGGACGAGATCAGCGGATGTTCTTTGACGTTGTATACGGTCTTCCACCACACAAATGCGAGCACAGACCCGAACACACCCATGAACCAGAAGCAGCTTCGCCATCCATGACTGTGCGTCAACCAGCCAAACAGCGGACCGAACATCACCAGCGCAAAATACTGTGACGAATTGAAAATCGCAGATGCGGTTCCCCGTTCGGCCGTGGGAAACCAGGCTGCGACGATGCGACCGTTCCCAGGAAAGACAGGCGACTGCGCCAACCCTGATATAAGCCGCAACACGAAGATCGTGGTGAAGGCCATCGCAGGCACCACGTAGCCCGCAAAGCCGGTCAGAAATGCACAAACGCTCCAGGCGATGATGCTCATCCCGTAAATGCGCTTCGAGCCGAAGCGATCCAGCAATCCGCCGGACGGCAGTTGCCCCGCCACATAGGCCCAACCAAAACCGGAGAGCAGCAAGCCAAGCTTCACCGGATCCAGCGTAAGCTCTCGCTCCATCGACGTGCCCGCAATCGAGAGCGCGACACGGTCGCCGTAACTGAAGCTGCTCGCGATAAACAGCATCGCGATGATCAGATATCGAACGTGCGTTTGCTTGCCTGCGGTCATCGCAACGCGCTCATGATCGTCCGGCAACCAGACGGCTCAGCGCATTCATCTCGCTTTGATCCAGGTCCATAAGCGGCGACCGCACTGGGCCGGCGGGTCGCCCGACGGCCCGCATGCCTGCCTTCACAATCGAGACCGCATAGCCTTTTCGCCGATTGCGGATCTCGATATACGGAAGAACGAGCTCGCGCAACTGCTTGAATACCTCGTCTCGATCGCGCCGCCGAACAGCTTGATAGAACGATTGCGCAAACTCAGGCAGGAAATTGAAGATCGCGGACGAATACGTCGTCACTCCCATCTCGAGATACGGCAATGCAAAAGTCTCGGCTGTAGGAAGTCCACCAACATAAGTCAACCGGTCGCCGAGCCTCGCGT
Organism: Acidobacteriaceae bacterium; assembly: GCA_035944135.1. Lineage (NCBI taxonomy): Bacteria > Pseudomonadati > Acidobacteriota > Terriglobia > Terriglobales > Acidobacteriaceae > Acidobacteriaceae bacterium. Next base: position 408,337 of record DASZBM010000010.1, on the reverse strand, counting down.
AGATGCGCGTCATCAACTCAATGTCTCCAACGCCGTCTTTGAATCCAACCAGGTTCGGGCAGCGCTCACAAAGGCGCTCAATCGCAGACTCGTTCAGGATCGCGTTGTCACGGTTGTAGAAGATCACGCCAAGTTGTGTCGACGAGCATACGGCCTCCACATGGGCTATCAGTCCCGCGGGCTCACTGTTCACGAGATAGGGAGGCAACAGTAAAAGACCATCCGCGCCAACTGCCTCCGCCTCTTGCGCAAACTGCCTGGCGATAGCGGTGCCGTATCCGCAGCCCGCGACTACGGGAACACGTCCACTCGTCTGCTGAACAGCTGCTGCAACAACACTCCTGAACTCCGGTAATGTGAGCGAGAAGAACTCTCCGGTGCCCCCTGCGGCAAAGAGACCGGCGGGCGCGTGCTGCAGCAGCCATTCGATGTGCTCACGATAGGCAGCTTCATTGAACGCGAAGTCGTCAGTGAAGTGGGTCACCGGGAAAGACAGCAGCCCTTCACCAATCTTCTTTGCAAGCTCCTTCGGAGCCATCCTGGCCATTGCTTTCCTCTAGCTTGAGAATTGCGGTCCGAAAGTTATTACCGCATGCGCCAGCATAACAACACGGCATTAAACCTGCGCATTTCTACGCCGAGTCTGCGTGGCAGCTCGATTCCGTTCAGGATCCACCACCGATGTGACCCAGCCCGATGCCTATACCGTAGGTGACCGCACCCTCCACCGCCCCAATCAGCGTCATCTCCAGCCCGCTGCTCCACCATGAACGTATCGTGATCAGGGACTTGGCAGCGCCCACGGCAAAATGCGCCGCGAGTGAAACGATTCCGGCGATGATCACGGCCGTATAGCCGGACGTAAAGAAAAACGGCACAATCGGAATGAATGCACCTATAGCCGTGGACAACGCGCCGGAGACCGCTGAGACCATAGGTTTGGTCAGGCCCTCTTCCGTCGTGTCAAGCCGCTCACGCGCGAGCGCGCTAACCAGCCTCTTCTTGTCGCTCGCGATGTGTTCGACAAAGCGTTCTGCGTCGTCACGGTTCAGCCCACGCACCTGGTAGCTCAGCGTGAGGAGTTCGCGAGCTTCGGCTTCGTTCAGGGTGACAGCTTCTTCTTCCCTCGCATACTCCGCCTCGTAGATCTCACGCTCGCTCTTTGCGGCCAGGTACGCTCCGGAGCCCATTGAAAGCGCACTGGCAATCATTCCTGCCAGCCCTGCGATCAGGACGAAGTGGCTGTTGCCGAGCGTCGCACCGGAGACGCCCGAGACGATCCCGAAGATCGCCCCGAGGCCATCGTTCACACCGTAAATAGCATCTCCAATCCAGCTTCCGGCGCGCGGCTGACCAGCATCGCGAGCTGCCACCAGTTCATCCAGCGCCCGCTGCGCCTCTTCAGTGGTTACCTGGGGAGCAGGTCGCCGGCCACGGATCAGATGGCCGAGCGCCTGATAATGATCCTTCTCGTCAGAGATGACTTCCTCAAGAATCGCAATGCTCTCCTGGTCGCCCAAATCGCGAAGTTGCTTGCCGTACCGAGCGATGTCGCGGCTCTCGTCCAGCTCCAGCCGGCGTAGCTCGAGTTGATCGCCACCAACACGAGCTGCCAATGAGTCCGCATCGCCAGACGGAGGGCCTTCGTATTCCGGCGTGGGAATACCGAGCGCCTCCATTCGGCTGGCCCAGAGAGCCGCGTGGTGTTTTTCGGCATGGGCGAGTCCTCGCAGCACACTTTTGCGGTGTGGATCGCTCTCGCGGTCAGCCAGCGCACCGTAGGTGTGCCATCCGCGCATTTCGGCCTGCCAGTTCGAGGCCAGAGCCTCAGCTAACTCACGAGTATCTCGAGTGTTCATCCAATCCCCTCAGATGCGACCTCGCGGCCCGACCACTTCGTGCAGGAGGCGAATGATCGAATTGTATGGCGCAATCATTCCTTCGGTTGCGATTCATTCTCGAGCGTGTCGTGAAGCTGACGAGCGGGCGAGCCGGCATTACGTCGCGCGCTGTGTGCGCGACGGAGATCGCGAGATGCGGATGTTCAGATCGTTGGGCAGCGTGAGCGTTGTGGTGTGCCCGCGGAAGATTGATTGCGTAACCGAAGAGATAGCTGTAGGCATACGGCTGGTTGAGTCCATTGCGCGGGTGGTAGTGCGACCGTGACCAGCGCTGGGGGCGCGGCATGGAGGCGTTCGGTGAAGACCGTTCCTCACCGCGCGCCTCGGTGTTGCGTTCGTCGAGGGAATGCGGGGCTCCGATTCGCATTACCTCAAGACCGTGTCCACGCCCAAACACTTCGCCGTGCCCAGCGGGCCGGAACCGCAGCGCCACAAGTTCAACGTCGACGTTTTTCCGCACGATCTCGAAGACACGAACCTGCCCGGCTTCCGCGCGACGATCACCGAAGCGCATGGAGACTCGGTGATGTGCGCCTACAACGCCATCGATGGAAACGCCGCCTGCGACAGCAACCTTCTGCTCCACAGAACCTGCGCCACGACGGGCACTGCAATGGCCAGTCGTCTCCAACTGCGATGAGGTCGCGGACATCGCGCGCGGCCATCACGAAGCGGCCGACAACGCACAGGCTTCTGCATTGACCCTGAAGGCAGGCACCGATCTTGACTGCGACATTCCACATCCAAGGTGCAGCTGCCCTGCCCCATTAGCTGAGGAACGGTAGACTCGCGCTCAAGTGATGTTATTTCAAGAAGTTGGAGTTGGTGGGCACAGCAGGATTCGAACCTACGACTTCCACCGTGTGAAGGTGGCACTCTACCGCTGAGTTATGCGCCCGCCTGTTGCGGCAGCAGGAACTGAGCACCCACCGTGCCAGCCCCCCGTTCTCCTTGAGAATAGCAGAGAATAGCCACGCCCGCGACTCAAAGCAGCCGCAATCCTGCCTTCGTTTGCAGGCATTGTTCGACGGCAGAGCCGCACGGGTACAATACCCCGGATGACCGGTTCCAACCCCGCAGACCGTCCGCCCGATCCGCCGAAACCGGCAGATTCGGTTGAGACGGCGCAACCTCGCGACAAAGATGGGGTTGAGGAAGATATGAGCACGCTGGCACTCCATCCCGGGGTTCTGGGTCATGATCTTCCGGCGGACCGTCCCGCCACCGCGGTCGATCTCAGCCCCGAGCGGGCTAAGGAGCGGGCGGCCGCAATGGCCAGGGGCGACTTCTCTGCCCTGACCGACGCCGAGATCATGCTAGAGCTCCGTGCCGGTAATATGGCGGCCTTCGATATACTGCTGGCAAAATATCGCAAGCCGATCATCCATTTCATGTTCAGGATGGTCCACAATCAGGCTGTGGCCGAGGAGCTTGCCCAGGAGGTCTTCCTCCGGGTCTACCGGTCGCGGGAAACTTACCGGGCGGAGGCCCGGTTCAGCACGTGGCTCTACCGCATTGCCACGAACCTGGGCGTAAACCACGCCCGCGATACACGGCACGAGCGCTCGGCCTCGACCGTATACCTGGATGAGCCGGACGCCGAGACCGGAACGACGCCGGACGTTGCCGACGAGACGCCCAGCGCCGAGGCGAATTTGCTTCGCCGGGAGCGGATGAACGCCATCCGCCAGCACGTGATGGCGCTGCCGGAGCGGCAGAGAACCGCCGTTCTGATGCACAAGTATGAGGGTTTGGACTACAAGCAGATCGGCGAGGTGCTGAAGCTCTCCGAGTCTGCAACGAAATCGCTGCTGTTCCGCGCTTACCAGACGCTAAGAGAGCGACTGAAAGGATTCGTCTGAGATTGCCTTATAACGGAGCCACTGCGCGTCTAAATTCGCTGCGACGGCGTCCTGAAAGCAACACCCACCCGAAAAGGGGGTTGATATGAATGCTATGAACTGTAAGACCTGCAAATCGCATCTCCCGGACCTGCTGCTCGAAGACGGCTACGAGGCCGCGCACCCGGAGATTGCTGCACACCTGAAGGCCTGTGAGAGCTGCGCGAGCGAGTTGAGCGAGCTTCGTTCCACGATGGCGATGATGGATGCGTGGACCGCACCCGAGCCGTCGCCGTACTTCGACTCCAAGCTGCGTGCGCGGGTGCGTGAGGCGGCGGCAGCACAGCCTGAGGGCTTCTTTGAACGGGTTTATGCCTTCCTGACCTTCAGCACCGGACGGCAGCTTCGCTCGGCGATGGCCGGTGCGCTGATGTTGCTGGTACTCGCGGGAGCGGGCAGCTTCGCCGGCGTTGAGATTGCGAACCGTCCGCAGCCGCAGCCCTCAGCCACCGTGAACGATCTGAAGATCCTGGACAACAATGCCCAGGCGTATCAGCAGATGGATCAGCTACTGGATCCAAACGCGAACGATGATTCGGGGGATCCACCAACGACCTAAGGCGGGGTGAGTTCGAGATTCGACCATAAGCCGCCGCCTTCGGACGGCGGCTTCGGTATCATAGGCGCGCAGCCGGTAACTAGACAGAGACAGCACTAGAAGCAACGCACGACACTGAGCTAAAGATTGAGTTTGAACCTTCGATGAAACGTATCACTGCAACTCGCGGCTCACGCCTCGCCCAAGTCATCGGGGTGGTGGCTGTGGTGTCGGCGGGGGGGGCGGTGGGGCAGTCGCGGCATGGAGGAGGCGGTGGGCAGTCGTACCGCTCGTCGGCTCCCTCGTACCATCAGGCGGCCCCAGCGTATCGGCAGGCGGCTCCTACGTACCGGCAGGTTGCGCCGGGGTATCGGCAGGGCACTCCGGAGGGGTATCGCGGGTACTCGCCTCAGCAGCAGCAGTACCGGCCGCAAGGTGGCGGACAGCCGGAGCGGTATGCGCAGCAGCAGGTCCCGGCTCCGGTGGAGCGGAGGTCGCCACAGCAGCAGCAGGTGCAGCCGAACCATGTCCAGCCGAATCAGGGGCAGAGCGCACAGTTGTCGCAGATCGAGCGGCGGAACTCGCAGGTGCCGGGGAGCCCGCGTGGAGAGCACTTGGCGGACTGGATGAACCAGCACCGCAACCTCTCGCCGGAGCAGCAGCAGCAGGCGCTGCAGCGGGAGCCAGGGTTCAACCAGCTACCCCAGCAGACGCAGGACCGGATGCGGAACCGTCTGGCGCAGCTTAATGCCATGGATCCGCAGCGACGGGAGAGAATCCTGTCCTACAACGAGCGGATGGAGCACCTATCCGTTGGCGAACGCACGGAGGTGCGGAACTCGCTGTCGCAGCTTGGATCGCTTCCACCGGATCAGCGGCGTCAGGTAGCCGAAGGCTTCCGGCAGCTGCGGGCGTTGCCGCCTGAGCAGCGAGGCGCGGCGCTGAACTCGCCGCAGTATCAGTACATGAATCCGAGCCAGAGGTCTGCTCTTAATAATCTGTTGCGCGTGGAGCCGCTGCTTCCACCGTCTGAGGGGCAGCCGCGGTAGGTACCCCCTCCCCTCCCCCACTTTTTGCGCAAAATCTTCAAAACAAATAATTTAGCTTTGGACCAATGGGGTCAAATGCGGCCTTATTGCGCAAATTCTTGAAAACAGATCACTTATCTGCGCAGGTGCATGCACTCTATCTAGCGCAGGACCGCCTGCAAGTTACTGTTGACAGGAGGTTTAGGTGCGGAAGAAGTTCTTTGCCAGGAAGAAGACGTTGGCGGGACGTTCGGCGAGGCGGCGCATGAAGTAGGGGTACCATTCCGTGCCGAAGGGGACGTAGACCCGGACGCCGAAGCCTTTGTGGACGAGCTTGCGCTGCAGGTCGCGGCGGATGCCGTAGAGCATCTGGAACTCGAAGGCGGATTTCTCGATGCTGTGGGCGTCGGTGAAGCGGCAGAGCTCATCGATGATGGCTTCATCGTGGGTGGCGATGCCGCAAAAGACGCCGCTAGTCATCATGCGCCTGGCGAGCTTGAGGTAATTGGCGTCGACGTCGGCTTTGGCTGGGAAGGCGATCTCGGGCGGCTCTTTGTAGGCGCCCTTGCAGAGGCGGATGCGGATTCCCTGCCGGAGCAGACGGTCGGCGTCGGCGTCCGTGCGGAACATGTACGCCTGGAGCACGGTGCCGACGGCTCCGGGGAAGCGGGCGAAGAGGCGCTCGGTGATGGCGATGGTCGCCTCGGTGTACTCGGAGCCCTCCATATCGATGCGGAGAAAGTTTTTGAGGCGGCCGGCGTGCGCGACGAGGTTGCCGACGATGCGTTCGGCGAGGGCCTGGCCCTCCGCTGAGTTTGCGCCGCCGACGTCCATGCCCATTTGCGTGAGCTTGAGGCTGACGTTGGCGTTGAGTTTGTGCGAGGCGATCTCGTCGAGGAGACGGTGGTAGACGGCGGCCGAGGCTTCGGCGTGCGGCGCGTCGGTGACACTCTCACCCAAGGCGTCAAGGGTGACGACGATGCCCTCGCGATTGAGCTCGGCGGCCGCGGCGATGGCCTCCTCGACGGCCATGCCGGCGACGAAGCGGTGCGAGACGCGGCGGCCGATCGAGGAGTTCTCGGAGAATTTGCGGAAGGGCTTGTTGGTGGAGAGGCCGATGAAGAAGGAACGAAGCATGCAGGAGAGAGTTTATGGCATCGGAAGGGGGGATGTCGTCCATGGGAGTGGTTAGTTGTTAGTAGTTAGTGGTTAGTGGAGGCTCGAACCGAACTGGAGTTCGTGTTCGAAAATGGTTCGGCGATCGAGGTGATGCCGGCCGTATCGGGGTTCTTCAACTCGCTCCGCTCGCTCAGAATGACAGAATTTGAATTGGCGGGCGTAGGACCGGTCTCAGTCCGTGCCAAGCATGATTTCGGTCACCCTTTCACGATCGCTATCGCGCGTCTTAACGCGCGATACCCCACCCTTTCGCGGTGCGAAAGGGTAGGCCACCCGGTTTCGTGGATCCGGGCAAGAAGCAGATTACTTGCCTGCGGCTCGGAATGACAGAAAGAAAGGCAAAAGCAAATGCGTGGGCAATCGGGCAAGCCCACGTAACGCAGAGACGCGGGACACCCGGTCGAGAAGAACTGGATGGAACGTTCTTTGTGTGGGGTGCGTAGCATAGGCGCATGAACAGAGCATGGATGCGCTTTGTGGTGGCTGTGGCCGGGGTTGTGTTTGTACTGCCGGCGGTTGCTGAGCAGGCTGCGGGAGATTGGATTGGTCAACTGAACGGTGGGTTCAAGGTAAGGATTCACATCAGCCAGTCGAGTTCCGGGTACAGCGGCTATCTAACCAATCCGAGCGGCAATCAGACGGACCTGGACCAGGTGACCAGCGATGGGTCGCATCTGCACTTTGCGGTGAACAAGCTGAGCCTGAGCTACGACGGCAGATGGGATGCGGGACAAAGCGCGTGGGACGGCAAGCTGACGTTTCAGCAGGTGTATCCGCTGGCGCTGAAGCGTGCGACGGTGGCAGACCTTGCGCCGGCCATTCACAATCGGCCGCAGGAAGAGGCAATTGCCAAAGGGCCGCTGCCATATGGGCAGCAGGAGGTTGTGTTCGAGAACGGCGGCGCGCATGTGCGGTTTGCCGGAACAATGAGCGTCCCGCAAGGCAAGGGGCCCTTTCCGGCGGTGGTGCTGGTCTCCGGCACGGGCCACAATACGCGCGACGAAGATGTGTGGGGCCACAAGGTGTTTGTCGTGCTGGCGGATGCGCTGAGCCGGAGGGGATTTGCGGTGCTGCGGTATGACAAACGCGGTGTGGCGGGATCCGGCGGGGACTTCGACAGCGCAACGACGGCGGACTTCGCGTCCGATGCGGACAGCGCGGTGGAGTGGCTGCGCAGCCAGCCGAAGATCGACGCGCAACGCGTGGGCGTGCTGGGTCATTCGGAAGGTGGGATCATCGGGCCGATGGTTGCGGCGGCGGACAAGAATGTGGCGTTCGTGGTGATGATTGCAGGGCCGGCGCTTCGGGGAGACAGGCTGTTTGTGTTGCAGTCGGCCAGGACGGCGAAGGTGTATGGCGCTCCTGAGGACTACATGGCGCGGCGAAAGGTGTTCGATCAGAAGCTGTATGACGCGATTGTGGCGGCGCCGACCGGTGAAGCGGCGCGAGCGGTGGCGGACAAAATGGTCGCTGAAGGAGTGCAGGAAAAACTGGTGGACGCGAACGAGGCTGAAGGGCTGGCGCGGGATGATACAAGCGCGTGGGAGCGATACTTCCTGGCCTATGATCCGGCACCGACGCTCGCACGGCTGACTGTGCCGGTGCTGGCAATCTACGGGGCGCTGGATGTTCAGGTGCCTGCTGACGAAGATGCGGCGGCGGCGCGGGTGGCGCTCGAGAAGAATGCGCGCGCGACCGTTGTGACGCTGCCGGGGAAGAACCATCTGATGCAGGATGCGAAGACCGGCGGACCGAATGAGTACAACGATATTGAAGAGACGATGTCGCCCACGGCACTCGATCTGATTGTGGGTTGGACTGCAAAGATTGCCATGTAAAAAATGTTTGACACGTAAATCCTGCGCGAGTAGATTTTCCATGTAAAACATCTTTTACATGGAGATCAGCCGATGGGGAGCCTTTCGTATCAGGAGCGGTCACTGTGGGGATCGCTGGTGGCAGAGCTGGTGGTGTATCTGCCGTACTTCGTCTGGAATTTTCACGTTCGCCAGCAGACGTCGGTGAACAAGGTCGCGGGGATGATCGTCGCGATTATTGTGCTGCAGATTATTTTGCAGTCGATTATTGCGGCTGTGACGCGGCACCGGATGACCGATGAGCGCGACAAGCTGATTCAACTGCGTGGGTATCGGGCAGGGTATATCACGCTGGCGACGCTGATGGTGGTGGGGTTGGGGATGCTGTGGTTCCACACGCTGGTGGGACATAACTTTCCGATTCATGAGGGTTTTGTGGGGCTGCATTTTCTGAATGTGTTCTTCGGGATGCTGGTGATCTCGGACATCGTGAAGACGGTGTCGCAGATTGTGGCGTATCGGAGGGGGTTCTGATGCCGGGGCTCAGGAATACGATTCGTGAGCTGCGTGCGGACCGCGAGATGACGCAGCAGGAGCTGGCGGACGCGATTGGCGTGACGCGGCAGACGGTCATCGCGATTGAGCTGGATAAGTATTCACCGTCGCTGGAGACGGCGTTCCGGATTGCGAGGGTATTTGAGGTGCCGCTGGAGCAGGTGTTTCAGTATGAGGGGAAGAAGAGGTAGGGAGTCGCTAGTGGTTAGTGGTTAGTGGTTAGTGAAAAGACGAAGGCAGAATCCTGCGGGAATGACAACAAGAAAAGTAAAGGCCAAATGCTGAAGCCTCGCGCGTCTTAACGCGCGATACCCTCTCATGCGCGAGGAAGCCGCACATGAATGGGGCACCCGGTGTCGGCGCCGACTAACTATTAACGGATTGCTTTTGCGGGGATGGGGTCGGGGCGGGCGGCGGGGGCGGTGATCATGGTGCTCGTGTCCTTCATGGCGGCGATGGCTTCGTCGTAGCGTCCGCGGAGTGAGTTCCTGCGGATGTGGGCCATGTCCTGGAGCATCTTCATGCCGTCTTTGAGATAGCTGATGCGGGAACGCTCGTCATGACCCCAGGTGACCGGTACCTCGTCGATCCTGTAGCCGAGCTTGCGGGCGATGAAGAGGATTTCGGGGTCGAAGCCCCAACGCTCGATGGTCTGGAGACGGAAGATGACCTGCGCGGCGTCGCGTTTGAAGGCCTTGAAGCCGCACTGGGTGTCCTTGTAGGGCAGGCCCATGAGCTTGCGGGTGACCCAGTTGAAGCAGCGGCCGAAGAAACGGCGGTAGAGGGGCTGGTGAATGGTCTGGCGCTGGCGCTCGAGCCAGCGGGAGCCGATGGCGACGTCGGCGCCGGCATCGAGTGCGGCGAAGAGACGCTCGGCTTCCTCGATGGGCGAGGAGAGGTCAGCGTCGGTAAACATGACGACCGCGCCCTGGGCCTGTAGGAGGCCGTTGCGGACGGAGAAGCCTTTGCCGCGGTTGCCGTCGTTGTGGATGAGGTGAAGGTTGGGGTGGGACTTCATCCACTCGCAGACGATCTTGGCGGTCGAGTCGGAAGAGCCATCGTCGACGACGAGGACTTCGGCGTTCCAGCGGCGCTCGGCGACGCAGGAGAGGACGCGATCGAGGGCGTTTTCGATCCGCGCGCCCTCGTTGTAGGCCGGGATGACGATGCTGAGGCTGGGAGGGTTCACGTGCCTTGGTCCGCGCTGCGTTGGTAAAAATCCGTGCAGTGGCGAGTTTATGATACGGCATTTTTACAGAGGGGCATTAGCAATGAGGGCCTAACGGCGGGAGACGCGGGGATGCGGGCGCTGCTACACTCGGCGGTTATGAGCGAGCAACCGAGACCTCCGTATTCGCCGTATTCACAGCAGCAGCCGCAGGCAGGTGTGCCCGCGCCGGGGCCGTATGGATATCCGCCGTACGGGTATCCGTATGCGTATGCGAATCAGGCGCCGAAGCGATCGGGGTGGTTCTTGGCGGCCATTTTTGCGGCGATCGTCGCGATCATCGCGATCACGTTTATGGTGATGTTCAGCCATATGGTCGTGGCGATGTCGGCAACGGGCGGAACGTCGAGCTTCGGCGAGCCGAGCATCGGAGTGATCGATATCAGCGGCGTGATTGTGGACGCGGACAAGATCGACAAGCAGTTGGAGAGGTTCGGGAACGACGACGGGATCAAGGCAATCGTGCTGCACATCGACTCGCCGGGCGGAGGAGCGGCGGCGAGCCAAGAGGTGTACCACGAGGTGCTGCGGGTAAGGAACGATCTGCACAAGCCGGTGGTGGCGTCGGTGGAGAGTGTGGGTGCGTCAGGGGCGTACTACATCGCTTCCGCGTGCGACAAGATCTATGCGAACCAGGCGAGTGTGGTGGGGTCGATTGGCGTAATTATGGAGTGGACGAACTACGGCGAGCTGCTGAAGTGGGCGAAGCTGAAGAATGTGAACCTGCACGATGGGCAGCTGAAGGATGCCGGCGACCCGACGCGCGACATGACGCCGCAGGAGCAGGCGTACTTCCAGGGGCTGATCGACAACATGTATGCGCAGTTCATCCACGATGTGGCGGCGGGCCGGCATACGAGCGCGGACAAGATTCAGCCGCTGGCGACGGGACAGGTGTGGACGGGCGAGCAGGCCCAGCCGCTGGGGCTGATCGACCAGCAGGCCGGTTTCAGGACAGCACTGCTGGATACAGCCAAGCGCGTGGGCATAAAGGGGGAACCTCACGTGGTACGTCCTGCCAAGGACAAACATGGATTGCTCGGGCTACTGACCGGCGATGACACAACGGAACTGTTTGCAAATCCGACAAGTGTGCTGAATCAGGCGCCTGGATTTTACTTCTTGTGGAAATAGGCTGAGGGTCGGATAGCAGACAATGCCGCGCGGAAGCGCCGCACCGGGCGCGGATCTTTCACCGCCTCCAAGGCGATCGGGTGCGCGTGGGACAGTTCCGCCTAAAATACTGAAAGTAAAGACGATTTGGACGCCACCTAAGCACATGAGGGAAGGCGTGCGGCGTGTTCTCTCGGGGGGCGACACGGGCACGTATGTAACGTGACATTGGAGGTTTGCAGAATATTTGCAACCCTACATATTCTAAGGGTGCTCTTAACCGTTCTAGTGCCGGTGTATAACACCTTCAGAACCCTTGTATCCCTCAAACGTGGCGACTCCGGAGGCCCGAATGCGACTCAAGCTCATGCTTTGCGGTGTGACGACTCTTATACCCGCGCTGTTATTAACCGGCTGCGGTATGGACCAGGTGTCCACGGTGACCGCAAATGTGGAGTCACCCGGGATTGCGGGCCGAGCCTTCGGCGGACAGCAGCCGGTGGCGAATGCGACGATCTCGGTCCTCGCGATGGGCACGACGGGATACGGATCGACGGGCACCATTCTGTCCTCGACGACCACGGACGTGAACGGGAACTTCACCCTGCCGCCGTACACCTGCCCGCAGTCGAACACGCCGGTGTACATATTGGGAATCGGCGGCAATTCCGGCGCCGGCAACAATGGATCCGCGGTGCTGGGCGCGGGCCTGGGGCCGTGTGCGAGCGCGCAGCAGAGCTACGTGATCCTGAACGAGGTGACGACGGTGGGGCTGGCCTTCACCTTGTCGCACTTCTTCTCGACGACGCTGGGCGGAGCGAACGGAGCGAATGACTGGTTCGGCGGCCCGTCGACCGTGTCGAATAACCAGCTTCAGTACTCGGCCGGTATTGTGCGGGGCAATAACTACACGATTCCTTCGATTATTGAAACTGCAGTCGGTGCGCCGGCCCAGAACTCGCCGGGAATCACGATTGAGGCGGCGAAGATCAACACGATCGCGAACATTCTGGCGGCCTGCATCAACACCGCGGGATCGCCGAACGGGACGGAGACCAAGACGCCCTGCGGGAAGCTGTTCAACTATACGAAGAATGGAGCAGCGACGCGGCCGTCCGACACGCTTCAGGCGGCGGTGCAGATGGCTTTGTATCCGACGACGCAGGTCGCAAACCTGTACAACCTGGGAACGACGACGCCTCCGTTTGCGGGGCTGGCCACGCAGCCGAATGACTGGTCGATTGGCGTGAGCTATACGACCTCATCGCTGGGACTGGCGGTTAACACGGGCACGCTGAGCACACTGGATATCGACAGCACAGGCAGAATCTGGTTCCCGAGCAATGCGTCGGGACAGGTTGGCGCGGCGGTCTTCGATCCGACGACGCAGTCGTTCAGCGGACCTTACAACACGACAAGCATGGTTTTCCCGCAACAGGTGGCGATCGATGCGAACGGCTATGCGTGGTACAACGACAGCGCAAACCCGACTGTACCGGGGTACCTGGTGACGGCGCCCTCGACGACAGAGACGGTGTCCCTGCCGAACACGAACAGCGAGAGCGTGACGGTTGGCGGCGACGACCGGATCAACATTGGGATTACCGACGGGGGCCGCTACGAACTGGCGAATATCTCGTCGAACCGGTCGGGGTACTCGATCGTGTCGGGAGTGACGTTCGCCTTCCCGGTGCAGTCGATCGCCGGCGACGTGAGCAATGGCGACGCGGTTGCGATCACGGATCCGACGACAAGCATTATGCGTGAGTACTACGTGAGTGGATCAACCGCGAACGACATTGTGAATGCCAACGATGATGCCGGACAGGTGATTTATACCGGCAACGACGACATCGGAGTGCGGTCCGCAGGGACTGGCGGTAACCCCTCCGGTCTCTGCATCTACTCGGCGTCGGCCTGCTATAACTTCGCGGGCGCGCCACAGGACGCAATATGGGGTGCGGCGATCGACGGCGGAAAGCAGCTCTGGGTCGCCGATGCCACCACCAGCGGCGTGGTTCGGGTTCCGGTAAACAATCCGACGGCTACCGGCAGCAGCATTTATCTGAACAGCAGCGGGGCCCTCAATATTCCCGTCAATATGCTTCTGCACGGTACCAACAATGGAGGAACCGCGACGACGCCGTACGGTATCGGGGTGGATGTGGTTGGCAACGTCTGGGTGACGAACGCGGGCTGCACCACAACGAACTGCACTCCAGGGACGTTTACCCTGACCGAGATTGTAGGCGCGGGCTACCCGACGATTACACCAGTCTCGGCGCAGATCACCAGCGGCAACCTGGTGGGCACAGAACCGACCCATTAGCCTCGAATCACGACCAAAAAAGCCCGTGCTTTGGCACGGGCTTTTCTTTCATGAATGGACGCGCGGGAAGCCTGGGCGGCATCTCACTTGGCTACACCAAGGAGCGAAAACCAGTAATTTTTGCACCGGGTGAGTCACGTTGATGAGTGGAACGCGTCTAAGTGGCTTAGACTAAAGGGGCAATGAACCGCTAGCGCGAGATTCTCTGGCCCGGGAGAAGACCCTCATGACGAAAGCTGATCTAGTGGACCAGGTCACTGCACTCGGCGACCTCACCCGCCGCGACGGTGAGGTTATTGTCGATACGCTCTTTGAGTCCATCATTGGTGCACTGAAGGCGAACGACAAGGTGGAGGTCCGAGGTTTTGGGAGCTTCAGAACGCGGCAGCGTAACTCACGCACAGGCCGCAATCCAAAGACGGGAGCTGCGGTCGCGGTTCCGGCGAAGAGGGTTCCCTTCTTCAAGCCGAGCAAAGAGTTGCGCGACCTCGTGAACCCGTCGGAGGCGACATCGCGGACGCAGAAGGCCGGGCGCGACGGCGAGGCCGCGGGCGGGCGCGGCGACGATGGTAATGTCGACCCGCATCATCCGCCGCCAATGTAATCGGCGATAACGTACACTCGGCTCAACATGTCTGCGATTGCGGTGCACGACCTCAGCCGAAGCTTCAACGAGTTTACGGCTGTCGATCACATTGATCTTGAAGTTGAGCCGGGGCAGTTCTTCGGGTTCCTTGGACCGAACGGAGCCGGAAAATCCACGACCATCAAGATGATGACGGGACTGCTTGCGCCTACGACAGGCAGCATTCAGATCCTGGGGGAAGATCTGTTTCGAAATCCGCTGGAGGTGAAGCGGAACATCGGTGTTGTGCCGGAGGGCATGGCGCTGTTCGGGAAACTGACTGCACGTGAATACCTGGAGTTTGTGGGCCGGATGTATGGGCTAGACAGGCGCACGTCGCAGGAAAGAACCGCCGAGCTGCTGGAGTTCATGAACCTGGCGAATGAGCCGAAGAAACTCATCGCGGATTTTTCGCACGGCATGGGAAAGAAGCTGGCACTGGCAGCGGCCGTGATCCACGGGCCGAAGGTGTTGTTTCTGGATGAGCCGTTCGAGGGCGTGGATGCTGTTGCAGCGGGAACGCTGAAGTCGATGCTGCAGGGGATGATTGCGCGCGGAGCGACAATCTTTTTGACCTCGCATGTGCTGGAGATTGTGGAGCGGCTGTGCTCGCATATCGCAATCATTGATCATGGGCGAATCGTGGCGCATGGATCGCTGGAGGAGTTGCGCGCGGGTGTGCAGGCGAAGCTGCCGTTGGCGGCAGAAACGAATGGCGCGGGATCGCGGCTGACGCTGGAACAGATCTTTCTGAATGTGGTGGGCAAGGATGATGGCGACACTGGCGTGCGGGAAGGGGAGCTCGCGTGGCTGAGCTAAACCACCCCACCGAGCAAGGAACGCTCGCGGGGGACCCCGGTGAGCTGAGAGCCAACGCGGGCCTTGAGCCCACCCATGGCGATGAGAAAACCGCCGCCATGAATGGGGCACCCAATGCGCGGGCCTCGAGAAGGTGGACGGCGGCGCAGACGCGCGAGCAGTATCGGGCGATTGCGCGCCTGCGCTGGCAGATGTATCTGAATGGCTTTCGGCGCAAGGGCGGAAAGAGCGACCTGGCGGCCACGCTGAGTGTGGCGCCTATAGCGCTCGCGATCGTAGGAGGCCTGTGCTTTGGCGCGGGCGCGACGGCCGCGTGGGCAGTCGCGAGCGGGCATCTTGAGCGAGTGAGCTGGGTGCTGTGGGGAATCTTTCTGCTGAGTCAACTGGCGAACCTTAATCTCGGGCAGCCCGGAACGACGTTCGATCCGAAACAGCTCATCCGGTTTCCGATGGGTGTGCGGAGTTACACGGCGGTGCGGTTGTTCTTCGGGATTCTGGCGCCGGGGAACATCGTCGTGACGCTGATGTCGCTGGCGGCGGCGGTCGGTGTGGCGATTGTGAGGCCGGCGATTGCAGGATGGGCGTTCGGCGCGATGGCGGTGTTCGCGGTGGTGAACGTGCTGTTCACGCGGACGATTTTCGCCTGGGTGGATCGCTGGCTTTCGACGCGACGCGCGCGCGAGGCTTTCACGGCGCTGATCTTTCTGTTCTCGATCGGCGCGCAGGGACTGAATTTTCTTTACAACCCTGCGTATCACAACCGCAGAGTGGACCTGAACAAGATTGTCGCCGTGCAGCAGACAGTGGCGAAGGTAGAGCCGTATCTGAGTGTGTTGCCGCCAGAGCTTGCAGGCAGATCGATTCGAGCGGCGAGGCGCGGCAATGTGGCCGCGTTCGCGGGCGACAACGTGCTCGTGGCGGCATGGGGGTGCGTGTTTCTGTTTGTGTTTTCGTTGCGGATGCGGACCGAGTATCGCGGAGAGAATTTGAGCGATCCGGCGAACGTGGTGCGCGAGGCGAAGGCGACGAAACATGAGGTGACGCATTCGGCGCAGGGGACATTTGTTGCGGCGTCGTCGCGGCCGGCGGATGTGGTGCGAGTGGTCGCGGCGAAGGAGCTGTTGTATCTGCGGCGCAATACGGGGCTGTTCTATGGACTGGTGATGCCGCTGGTGATGGTGTTGATCTTCGCGGGGCGGTGGGCGTCGCGGTCGTGGCATGGGCCGACAGTGCTGGTGGGAGCGCTGGCGTATGGACTGCTCGGGGTGTTTCCGATGTCATTCAACTCGTTTGGGCTGGATGGGGCGGGGACGCAGACGTACTTCCTCGCGCCGGTGCGGATGCGCGAGGTGATGATCGGAAAGAATGTGCTCTGCGCGGGACTGGCGATCGCGGAGACCCTAGCGATTCTGGCGGTGCTGTCGTACTCTGCGAAGCTGCCTTCGCCGATAGTACTGCTGGGTGCAATGTTGTGGATGGTGACAACACTGCTGATCGAGATGACAGTGGGCAACTACATGTCGATGCGGTCACCGAAAAAGATTGATCCGGGACGGACGGCGCAGAAACAGGCGCGGCCAGCAAGCGCGTTTCTCAGCATGGGAATTATGCTGGCGTGCGCGCTGGTGGGCGGCTCGGTGACGTTTGTGACCGGGTACTGGAAGGTGGACTGGATTGTGCCGCTGGTGTTTGCAGGAACGGCGGTTGCCGCGTTGTGGGTCTACAGAGTGAACCTGAACAAGCTGGATGCGTATGCGTGGGTGCATCGCGATGCGCTGTTCGAGGAGTTGCAGAAGAAGGCGTAACGCAGACAATAGAGGGTAGACGGGTGAGTGCTACGATTCGGCAATGCCGATGACCGAGAGCATGCGGCCGGTGTAGCCGTGCTCGTCGCGATGGCTGAAGTAGCGGCGCTGGCCGTTGGGCAGGCGGGTGCAAGCGGTGCATTCGCCGACCACGGAGATCTTTGAAGCGCTCAGGCCGGCGTCGACGAGCTGGCGGCGATTGGCTTCGATGAGGTCGAGATGAATCTGCGGCCCGATGTTTGAGTGGCCAGGCGCGCGGGCGGTGAGGAAGAGCAGAGGATATTTGTCGCGCACCGGATCGGAATCGTAGACCTCAGAGAAGAGTGAGGGCGCGTAGGCGAACTGGCTCTCGAAGTCGAAGCGAATCTCTTCGCCGACGGAGTAGCAGCAGGAGCCGATGCCGGGGCCGATGGCAGCGATGAGGTCCTTGGGGCGCGAGCCGAACTGGAGACGCATGGTACCGATGCCACGCTCGACGATGCGGGCGAGGGTGCCGCGCCAGCCGGCGTGGAAGGCCGCGACGACGCGGCGGCGGGTGTCGGCGACCAGGACCGGGACGCAGTCGGCGGTGAGGATCGCGAGCAGGCGGTCAGGCTCGGCGGTGATGAGGCCGTCGCCGCGGAGGGTGGGCTTCCCGTCCGAAGTGGCGAGGGGATTTGTAGCCGATTCGATGACGCGGATCAGGTTGCTGTGGAACTGGCGGGCGGCGACGAGTTGTGCGGGTTTGCGGCCGGCGACGGCTTCGAGGAAGCGCCGGCGATTGGCGGCGACGGTTTTGGGCTCGTCGTCAGTGCTCCAGCCGAGGTTGAGGTCGCCCGGGTTGCCGTACACCGTCGTGGCGCCGCCTTCGCGAGTGCTGAAGCCTGCATGCAGCCAGGGGAAGGCCTCCCAGCCAGCGGGGCGGATGACGCCCGGGGCGCGGCGGGGCTTTTTTGCCTTGAGGGAGCTTGCAGATGGTTCAGAAGTTCTGGGACGGCTGATGCGTTCCCCGCCAGCCCAGGTTCCGGCGCGGGTAGCGCGACGGCCATGCTCGAGGCCGATGCTGGCGAAGAGGGCGTCAACGGCGGCGATCGCTTCCGGGCTTTCGCGCCAATCTGTCGTATTGCTGCTCACAGACCTATTTTATTCGCCCCGGCTTAAAGTGATCGGGCCCGCTTTCCAGCGGGCCCATGAGAGGCTTTCGGGGAGGGGATACTGAAGGAATGTAGAGGATGCCCGAGGGCAAAAAGAGGGAGATGCTACTACGGGTGGGACAGTCTGAAATTAGCCTCTCAGTTATTTGTTTAGACGCACGAGTCGCTGTGGGGTTGCATGGGGTAATTCGTCGTGCACCGGCCGACGAAGGAAATGGCAACTCTTCGGCGGTTAGGGCGTCCAAATTCGGGAGCCGGACGGGAAATCAACACGTCCCATGCGGATTCGGGCGAGGAATCCTGCGGATGCCCGTCGTGAGAGCTATCTTCAAGGCTATATTGCATATGAGGAACTTCGGCGGTACGATACCGCGGTCGCCAGCATGAATACGAGTACCCAAATCGCCTCCCATCTGCTCCGCTCCCGAATCGGGAAAATTTGCATCGCGATCACCGGCCAAACTGCCGAGGACATGGTCGAGAAGGCTTCCGCAGCCCTTAAAGACACTACTTTCATTGAGTTCCGGCTGGATTACTTGCCGAAGCCGGCAGCAGCGCTACCGGTGCTGAAGCAGTTTATTCGAGATAACGGGGCCGCGACGGTGGTTGCGACCTGTCGGTGCAAGGAGAACGGCGGCCGGTTCGAGGGCTCAAACCATGCGGCGCTGGACATTTTGATGAAGGCGGCAGAAGCCGGGTTTCAGCTCGTCGACATCGAACTGGAGTCGATTGAGAAGCTGCCAAAGAACACGATCCAGCGGCTGCGCGATGCCGGCGCGGCGGTGATTCTGAGTTTTCATGACTTCAAACAGACGGGCGATCTGGACGCGATTTACTCCCGGATGGAGCCCTACGCGCCGGACTTCTACAAGGTTGTGCCTACGGCGCGCAACCTGACGGACAACCTGAAGCTTATGCACTTCCTGGAGCGGATGGAAGACCGCTCGAATTCAAGCATTGTGGGCATCTGCATGGGCGAGGCAGGGATTATCTCGCGCGTGCTGGGGCTGCGGGCGGGCTCGGTGTTCACGTTTGCTGCGGCGACGCAGGCGGAAGCGACGGCTCCGGGACAGATTGCGGCGCGCACGCTGCTCGAGACCTACCGCGTCGACCAGGTGGATGTAGCGACGAAGGTTTATGGCGTTGCGGGCGATCCGATCAAGTCGTCAATGTCGCCGCTGATGATGAACACGGCGTTTCGCCGCGAGACGGTGAACGCGGTGTATCTCGCGCTGCAGACGAAGAACGTGGAAGACCTGTTCAAACTGGCTCGCGAGATTCCGATCCAGGGGCTGAGCGTGACGATGCCGTTGAAGGCGAGTGTGATTCCCTTCCTCGAGCGGACGGACCCGCTTTCAGCGAAGATCGGCGCGGTAAACACGATCCGGCGGTTCCCGGATGGGAAGTTCTACGGATTCAACACGGATGTTGATGCGATTGTGCGGCCTCTGGAACGCCGGCTGAACCTGCGTGATGCGAAGGTGCTGGTGCTGGGCGCGGGCGGCGCGGCGCGGGCGGCGGTGTTTGGGTGTCGCAACAAGGGCGCAGAGGTGTGCATCTTCAACCGGACGCTGGAGACGGCGCAGAAGCTGGCTCGGCAGGCAGGCGCGAAGACGATCAAGCGCGAGGCGCTGGCGAAGCAGAGTTTCGACGTCATCATCAATGCCACGCCTGCAGGAATGAGCGGCAACAAGACGGCTGCGATCCTGACGCCTGAGGAGCTGAACGCACGAGTTGTTTTCGATCTGGTTTACAACCCGATTGAGACGCCGCTGCTGCGCATGGCGCGGCAAAAAGGGATTGCAGTGATCTCCGGCGTAGAGATGTTCGTGCAGCAGGGCGCGCGGCAGTTTGAGATCTGGACGGGCAAACCGGCGCCAGAAGAAGAGATGCTGCGCGTGGTGCTGCACGCGCTGCGGCAGCAGAGCGGCGAGGCCGGTGGCACAGAGGCGAATGTGGTTACTCCGGCGACGAGGATCGACGTGGGGCCGCGCCAAGCGGGATCGCACGCGGATCCGGAACCGGCGGCTGGACCGCCTCCGCGTGTGGTGGGGCGTGATGCGGGCAAAGCCGAGAAGCCGGCGGCGAAGTCGACCAGCGCGGCTGCAGCGAAGTCCGCGGTGAACGGAAAGAATGCCAGCAACGGCAAGACCGCTGTTCCGGCAAAAGCGAACGCCAAAGGCAAGCCGGCTGTGAAGAGCGCGGCGAAGTCTGCACCGGCACACAAGCCGCCAGTGAAGGCGACGCCTCCGAAGAAGGCTGCGAAGAAATCAAACAAGAGGTAAGGTGACCGGTCGCGATTATGCGGCCGGTTGCTTTCGGCTTCGAACTTGCACGCGGGCGTCGTGCGGTCTAGGCCGCGAACTCGCGGCCTATCCAGGAACGCAGGGCATCCATGCTGGTCTCGCGGCCGAGGAAGTCGCGGACGATGTCCTTGGCCGGCTTGGACCCGCCGGCTTCGAGGACGAGTTTGCGATAGCGCTGGGCTACAGGACCGGTGAGCAATTGATCTGAAGGTTGATGTGCGAATTCCGCGAAGAACTCGAGCGCGATGACCTTGTCGAAGAGGTAGGTGTAGTAGTTCGATGTGTAGCCGACGAGGTGCGTGAAGGCGGCGTACATGCGATTGCCGTCGACGAACTCGTACTTCGAGAAGCGGTCGTAGCCTTCGCGGAGGAGCGTGTCGAGGTCCAACTCGGCAGCGCGGCGGTCGTGAGTCTCCATGGAGTAGGTTGCGTACATGACCTGCGTGAGCGTGGAGAGAGCGCGGCCGTGTGCGCTGGCTCGCGTCATGCGTGCAACGGTCTCCTCCGGGATGGGATCGCCGGTCTGGTAGTGGCGCGCGAAGGTGCGGAGGACGTCGGCGCGTTCGAAAAATTCCTCCAGCATTTGCGAAGGAACTTCGACGAAATCGCCTTCGGTGGCGATGCCGCTTTGGCCGGCCCAGCGCTGCTGTCCGCCGAGGATCTCGTGCATGAGATGGCCGAACTCGTGGAAGTAGGTGACGACGTCGGAGTACTGAAGTAGCGCGGGATCTTTGTCAGTAGGTTGCGTGAAGTTGCAGACGAGCGAGGCCTCGGGGATCTGCTTGCCAAGCACACCACCGACGAGCGAGCACTCGGAGAACCACTTGCTCTTGCCTTCGCGCGGGTGCATGTCGAGGTAGATCCTGCCGATGGGTTGTTTTGTTGGAGATGAGGCTTCGAAGACGTCGAAGCTTTTGACGTCGGGGTGCCACACGGACGCGGTGGTGTTGCGCTCGAAGCGCACGCCAAAGAGCTTGCCGGCGATGGCGAGGATGCCGGCTTCGACCTGCTCGTAGGGGAAAAACGGGCGGACGGACTGCGAGTCGAAGTCGTAGTGGGAGCGGCGGAACTGCTCCTCCCAGAAGCGTGCGTCGCTGAGCGTAAGCGGGAGTGCTTTCGGGTCGTGGCTGCGGACGAAGGATTCGAGCTCGTCGAACTCGCGCTGTACGGTTTCGCGTGCGGCTTGCTCGACTTCATTGAGGAATTTGCGCATGTTGGCGGCGGACCCCATCATCTGGTCGACAGTGGCGAGGTCGGCCCAGCTACGGAAGCCGAGGGTCTCGGCCATCTCTTCGCGCACTTTCAGGAGGTCCAAAAGCACCTGGGAGTTCGAGGGGTAGGCGCGGTCGTTGTAGGCGAGATACATGCGGCGGCGCAGCGCTGCGCTGGCCGCATAGGTCATGATCGGCGCAAGGACAGGTGGGTCGGTGGTGAGGACGACGGGTTTCTCAGCGACGAGTTCACCATTTTGCTCACGGACACCGAAGCGTTCGAGAAAGTCTGCGGGGAGGCCGCGGAGTTCGTTGAGATCAGTGACTTCGATCTTGCGGACGTCGTCCTGCACGGCACGGGCGAAGCGCATGCCGAGCTCGGTGGATTTGTCGGCGAGCTCGCGGATCTTTTCGCGCGTTGCATCGTCGCGGTCGACGCCGGAGAGACGATAGCTAAGCAGCGTGCGCTCGAGATAGTAGCGCGTGGCGGCGTCCTCATTAGCGACGTCGAGGGCTTCGAGAACCTTGAAGACGTCGCGGTTCAGGCTCAGCTTGACGCCTTCGGCTGCAACTACTTGCGAGAGCGACTGCGCGGCGTCGCGGACGTCTGCGAGCGGATGGACCATGAACATCACGTGCGCCTGGCTGCCGGCCATGCGCAGATGCCATGCGGCCTGGTCGTAGAGCGCGAGCGCTTCAACAGCGGAGCGCGAGGCGGCAGGAGAGATGAGTTCGGCGATGCGATCGCGCGAGGCCTGCAGGTGATGCTCGATCCACGCCTGGGCCTCTTCTGCTGTCTTGAGTGCCGACCAGAGATGAAGTGGGTCAGTGGTGGTCGCTTCCGGGGCTGTGGTCTCAATCATCGCGTTTCCTCGGTGTCACGGTCTCGTTCTCAATGGTGCTCTTCTATCGCTTTCATTTTCGCCGATGCGCGGCGGAAGCGCTCAGCCTACAATACGGGGAAGATGCGCTTCCTGATTGCTTTGATTGCCCTTGCTGGTCTTATTGACTCGGTGCTCGCCCTTCGCATTCACATGCAGGATCCCAGCCAGGCGCCGCCGTGCGCGGTGACGGAGAAGTGGGACTGCGGCGCGGTGAACCACTCGCGCTTCTCGGTGTTTCCGGCGGAGTCATTCGACGAACAGCCTGGGTCGAAGAAGATCCATATTCCGGTGGCGACGATCGGGATTATCGGCTATGCGCTGATTGCGGTTGCGGCGTTGGCGGGCAGAACGTGGCTGACGCTGCAGCTGGCGGAGATCGGCTTCTTTTGCGCTGGCATGCTGAGTTACCTGGAGGCGTTCGTCATCCAGAAGTGGTGTATCTACTGCGTGTGGTCGCAGATCTTCGTCGCGGGTTGCCTGGTACTGAGCATCGCGTGGGCAGTGATGAACCACCGGCGGAGACGTTTCGCACATTCGGCGGTGGTTTCGGTCTGAGGCTACAATTCCGTGCATGTGGCCCAAGGCTCTTGCACAACTGATTGAACTGGCTCCTCATATCGCGCGTCTGCTACCGACGGCAGACCGATTTCTGCAGTCGAAGGTTGCGGGGGACGACGCGACTCGCGGCGCCATTGCGAAGTTCCGCGAAGAGGTGCGTGCCGATATTGCGCGTGTGACGAGCTCGCACGAGAGCATTTATCGGCAGTTGAACGAACAGGGGGAGCGCTTGGCGCAGATCACGGAACAGGTGAATGCTGCGCGGGCGGCGGCCGAGGCGGCAGAGGAGCGCGTGGCGGCGCTCGAGAACAGGGCAGCGACGAGCAACGCGTTACTCGCGGTGATTTTGCCGTTGAATGTAATTCTGCTTGCGCTTACGATTCTGCTGCTGGTCCGCCGCTGACATGACAGTCGACTGTAGCCAACCCGCGGAGGAAGCCGGGCCACTGGCGCAGGCACGTGAGGCCCGCCGCCGGGGGTGGTGGCTCGTGCTGGCATTGGTGGCGATCACCGTAGCGCTGGCGTTCGCAGGATGGCCGTGGATGCGGGCTCACCTGCAGTCGGTGGCCGTGCTGGATCTGGTGGGGAACAAGCCGGTGCCCAAGCTGCTGCGGCGGTTCGTGAGCGAACCGATCGCGGTTCGCGACCTGGAGCTGTCGCTGGCGAGCGGGACGGTGCGCGCGCGACTGTATACGCCGGTGCGGCCGAAGAATGCGCCCGCGCTGGTGGTGCTGCATGGCGTACATCATCTTGGGATCGATGAGCCGAGGCTGGAGAACTTCGCCACGACGATGGCCGCATGCGGCGTGCAGGTGCTTACGCCGGAACTGCCGGACATCAAGGACTACCAGGTGGGTGCGAACTCCATTGCAACGATTGGCGAGTCGGCCGAGTGGCTGACACATGAGGATGGTGGACGGCCGGTTGGCGTAATTGGGTTGAGCTTCTCCGGTGGGCTGTCATTGCTGGCTGCGGCGGACCCGGTGTATCAGGGCGATATTCGCTTTGTGATGGCCGTGGGCGCGCAGGATGAGATGAGCCGAGTGGCCGCATACTACCGGACGGGCGAAGACGAGCGGCCGAACGGGACCGAGGAGACCCTGGCTCCGCATGAATACGGCCCGCTGGTGCTTGAGTACGAGCACATGGGCGATTTTGTGCCGGCACAGGATGTTGCGCCGATTCGCGCGGTGTTGCGCGCGCATTTGTATGAGGACCCTGCGGCTGAGCGAGTCGCGCTGACGAGCCTGAGCGAGGAGCAGAAGAGCGAAGTCAAGGCCTTAATGGATACGACACTCGCAGCAACGCGCACTGCGCTGGAACGTTCTGACGAGCGGCATGTGAATGATATGGCAGCAGTGAGCCCGCATGGGCGGCTCGCGACGCTGAAGACGCCGGTGTATCTGCTGCATGGCGCGGGCGACAACGTCATTCCTTCGGCGGAGACGGAGTGGATGGCCGCGGAGCTACCGCGGTCGAGCCTAAAGGCCGAGCTGATTTCGCCAGTGCTGTCGCATCTCAACCTCGACGGCGCTGGGCCGACGATTGCCGATCAGTTGCGGCTGGTGCACTTCTTCGCCGAGGTGCTGCATGCGGCGGAGGTACAGTAGAGGGAGATGTTTGAGCTGATTTCCCTCGCTGATATTCAGGCCGCGCGCGAGCGCATCTCTTCCGTTGCTGTTCGAACTCCGCTGCTGCGGCTGTCGCGTGCGCGGCTGCGCATGGCAGGATGGCCGGAGTTATCCGATTCGATTCCCGAGATTTTTCTGAAAGATGAGTCGGCGCAGCCGATCGGTAGCTTCAAACTGCGCGGCGCGTACAACAAGATCGCGGGGCTGACGCCTGAAGAGTTGAAGCACGGCGTGATTACGTACTCGTCGGGCAATCATGCGCAGGGTGTGGCGTATGCAGCGCGTGCGCTGGGCGCAAAGGCCGTTATCGTGATGCCTGAGAATGCGCCGCGCGTGAAGCGGGAAGCAACAGTCGCGTTGGGTGCTGAGATAGTCACGGTTGGCCCGGCGAGCACGGAGCGCAAGCTGAAGGCTGAGGAGCTGGTGGCCGCATACGGCTACGTGATGGTGCCTCCATATGACGATGAGGCGATCATCGCCGGGCAGGCGACCTGCGGGCTGGAGATTCTGGAGCAATTGCCGGGCGTGGAACTGGTGCTGTCGCCGGTTTCGGGCGGTGGGCTGCTGTCGGGCGTGGCGACGGGGATCAAGCTGTCGGCTGAGGCGGAGGGCGTTGTGGCGCCCAAGGTGTGGGGATGCGAGCCGGCGCTCGCGGCAGACGCGAAGGAGTCGTTCGACACGAAGCGGCTGACGGAATGGCCGGCGGCGAAGACGACGCGGACCATCGCCGACGGGCTGCGAACGCAGTCGCTGGGCGAGCGGAATTTCGAACACATCCTGCGGTTTGTGGATGGCATCGTTGCCGTGACAGAGGACGAGATTCGGGAGGCTCTGCGGATTGTTTTGAAGGCGACCAACATCGTCGCCGAGCCCTCCGGGGCGGTGACCCTTGCTGCCGCACTGTTTCACGCGCATGAGCTTCCCGCGGCACGGCGGATGGTGGCCATCGTTTCGGGCGGCAATCTGGACCCGGATCTGCGGGCAGAGCTGGAGGAAGAGGCTGTCGCGGTCCACGCGTGACACGAGCGCCAGGCTCGACCGTCTAATCTTGCAGGTATGCCCCACGCACGCTTTGCCGCCGCTGCCCTGCTATTGCTCTCTCCCGCTCTGCTGTTCGCGCAGAAGAAGAAGAACAAGAACGACCAGGGGAATGATGATCCCACGGCACGGGCGACGGTGCTGCATGTCGCCAACCTGTACGTGCAGGCAGACAGCAGTAATCCGCCGATCGCGACGGTTACACCGGGGCACGAGCTGGCGATCATGGGCCGCAACGGCGCATGGGTGAATGTATTCGCGAACACGGACGAGAAGGAAGAGCAGGATCCTGACTCCGAGCCGGAGTTCAAGGACCCGAACCAGTCAAATCACCAGTTTTCCGGCTGGATCCACGATCAGGGTGTCGTTGGACCGACTACAGCGAATGGAGACGCAATTCTCTACGGCGCGGCGGCGGAGCTTGAGGCGCAGGCCGCGCAGCCGCACCCGCCCAAAGATGCGGCGCAGGAAGCACACCTGCTCTACGAGCGCGTGCCGGAGTACTTCCCTAACTCGCCGCTGGCCCCAGAGGCGGCGTTTCGTGCGGCGGACATTCGCTGGCAGCTCGATAAGCTGGACATCAGTTCGCTACCCAGCGCGCATGAGCAGGAGGCGTATCTGCGGCCGCAGCTCTACGAAGGCGCGTTGAAGAAGGTAATGAAGATGTATCCGGACTCGGACTGGGCGGCGCGAGCGGCGTATGACCTCATCGACGAGAAGCTTTGCGGCGATTGGCAGGGCCTGGCCAAGTGCCCCGAGATGGAAACGCAGCTCTACCTGAAGTATGCGGACCACTATCCGGGCGGTCCGAAGTCTGCCGAGGCGCTGTACCAGGCGGCGTACCGGCAAGGCGTACTGGTGACGATGTACTCGGTGGACGACGACAAGAAAAACGCCGACAAGGCCGCGCAGAACTGCCAGGCAATCGCCGACCAGTTACAGCAGAAGTATGCGAAGTCCGACTACGCCGCGCGGGCGGAGAGCATCGCCTATCGCGTGAAGCAGGGCATCCCGATCTACGGCAGCGACCGCGACTGAAGAGGCCTTCCGTCGTTGGCTTGCAGGAAGTCCGTTGACACAAAATGCTCCGCCGGTGCAATTGTTCTTCTGGTGTTTAGGGATGCACGTGCCCGAACGCTAAAATCAGGGCATGTCCGTGTTCAAAGTGCTAATCCTGGCGATCGTGCAGGGTTTCGCCGAGCTTCTTCCAGTTTCAAGTTCCGCGCATGTGGTGGTTACAGAGAAGCTGCTCGGGTTAGATCCATCCGCTCCCGAGATGACGCTGCTACTCGTGATGCTGCACACGGGAACGATGTTCGCCGTGATTGCTTTCTTCTGGCGGCAGTGGAAGCGGACGTTCTTCGTCAGCGCGGACGCGTTCAAGCGGTTCGTGGTGCGAGCGATATGGGCCACGGCGCTAACCGCTGTCATCGGCTATCCGATCATTCATGTAATTGAACACCACGAGCAGAAGAAGATCCTGACCGCCTCCGAGACGTCATCCGTCGTTCCATGCAGCTTCGGCAAAGGCGACGTTGAGGCGCTGTTCTCTCGGCTGGATCTTGTTGCCCCTGCACTGTTTGCTGCGGGCATCCTGATTCTGATCGCTGGCATGAAGGAACGCGACAAGTCGCCGCTTGCGAACCTCAGCTATGAGCGCGCGGCCTCCCGCTCCGGGGAGAACGTCACGTTCAAGCAGGCAGGGTGGATGGGGGCCGTGCAGGGATTATGCCTGCCGTTCCGAGGCTTCTCGCGCTCCGGTGCGACGATCTCCACGGGCCTGTTGGCGGGCTCTGAGCGCAGCCGCGCGGAACGATTCTCCTTCGCACTTGCGGTGATTTTGACGCCGCCGGCGCTGGCGCGCGAGGCGTGGAGGGTAGCTCGCGCGTCACACGATGCGACGCCTGGGTGTCAGGTGACCAATCTGCATTCAAGCATCACGGCGGGAGTTCTGGGAATGATTCTCAGCTTCCTAGCGGGCATAGCCGCGCTGCGCTGGCTGAGCTCGTGGCTGGAGAACGGCCGCTGGTACTGGTTCGGAATCTACTGCGTCATTGCGAGCGGAGTCGTCTTCTACCTGCACCATCTCGGTTATTGAAGCTGTCTGCGCGTGTAGCTGAGAGCCCAATAGATGAGAGGGATTTGCAGCGGCAGACGGATCCACAAGAGCCAATGCGGAACGCCGTAACGGTCATAGTTCTCGGCCATCCAGACGTTGGCCGGAAAGACCGCAAGCAAAAGGATGACCAAGCCCCACGCCGCGTACCGCCGCGTTTGCGGGATGAGAAGACCAGCACCTCCCGCGATCTCCGCCGCTCCTGAGCTCAGGACGAGCCCGCGGTGCGCAGGCAGATAATCGGGCACTACGTTGGCGTAGGCTCGGGTGAAGACGAAGTGCGCGATGCCGCCGGCGATGAATAGACTTCCAAGCAGAACTCGCCCGACGCGCACTGAATCACCTCAAGACCAGAACATCGCCAACGCAAAGAAAGCGGCCGCGTTGGCCGCTTTCCTGCAAAGCTAATCCTTGCGTTGTGACTACGCTGCCTTCTGGTCGCGATGGCTCTTCACGTAATCGTGTGAGTTTTCAATGTGGGCCTGCTGCTCGGTCAGAAGCTGGCGGACGGGCAGCGGCAGATCATGATTCAGCGCATCCTTGTACGCCTTCTTGGCCGCGTCCTCGCCCTGCTCCGCCGTTGCGAGCAGTTCGTGGTCTGAACCCATGCCCAGCTTGGCCTTGAGGTCACCCCAGGTGCGATGCAGCGCGCCTGCGGTAGTTCCGGATTCCTTCACATCGGCCATGCCGGCGCGATGCAGTTCGTTCTCAAGCTCTGCACGAAAGTTTGCGCGCTTCAGGCTTTCGGCCAGAAAGTAGCGCTTCAGCGTCTCATCCTTGAGGTGCTCCCCGATATCGGCGAACCCCTTCTGCCCGTCCTGCAAAATTTTGATGACATCAAGCAGGACCCGCTCCATGTCGCGGTTCTTTTCCGATCCTTCGAGTGAATTTGCCATGATTCTCTTCCCCGTATGTTGAATAAGTGCGACCGGGTCTGCGGCTGTGCGCGATTCTCCTTCGCCGTCAGCAAGGGAGAGAAATCGCGAAAATCTCCCGCCCCGGTCATTTCAAGGTGAGCGCCCATGATCCGTATACGGACACGACAACTCCCCTATAGCTGGATGCCTGGAGTTGCGCCAGGTGTTGGCTACCGTGGTTCGACACCTGGCGCAAGTCGCCCAAAGGTGGCGGTCACCAGTCTGGTTCCGGGCCACGCAGGCGCGCAACCCACCGCCGCCTATGGAACAATGAAAGAGCTCTGGTGGTCTTCGGTCCGTTGGCCTGCGCTGCGCAAGATCAGCACGTGCGCAGCGGCTGTGGACCGCGTGCGCCCATCCATTCATGAAGTCCCAGAGACTGGTTTTTGCCCCGACACGTAGCCGCCGCCTCAACGAGATGCTGGGGCTCATCGTGCTCGTCGCCGCCGCCCTCCTTCTCCTCTCGCTCGTCACGTATAACCCCGCAGACCCGTCGCTTAACACAGTCGGCGGAGGCGCGGGCATCCGCCCGGCACACAACTGGGCTGGCCTGATCGGAGCGTATCTTTCCGATTCGCTGCTGCAGGTGCTGGGCGTGGCAGTGCTGCTGGCGCCGGTGGTCATCGGGCGGGTTGGCATCGCGTGGCTGCGCTCGCGGCCGGTAGGTTCCACGAAGGTCAAGGCAGGTGGACTGTTGCTGTGGCTCGTCTTCGCTCCAGCCGCAATCGCGCTGCTGCCTGGCCAGATGCTTTGGCGCGGAGCCATTCCGGTCTCCGGCGTTGAAGGCCGCCTGCTTGCGGACCTTATGATCGAGTTCGTCAACTTCCCCGGCGCGGCCGTGATCTCCGCGCTGATGGTGGCTCTCTCGCTCTATCTCACGACGAGCTTCCTGCTGGCGACCGCGCCGGAGTGGTTTGCCGAGCACTTCGGCTTCTTCCGCCGCATGCGCGAGCGCTATCTCGCCTGGAAAGAACGGCGTGCAGCGCGTGCCCAAAGCCGCGCCGTTAGCGTGAAATTCGACGAAGACGCAGCCTATCTCAGCCGCCGCGAACGTATCGCAGCACGCGAGCGCGCAGCGCAGAAGGCCGCCGCACCGAAGCAGCGCGATCGCGGAGACTCACTGCTCGCCGGCTTCTTTGGCTGGTTCGGACGCCGGCACCGCACTGCTGCTCCAGTTCCGGTGGTCGAGGCCGAAGAGGCCGTGGCTCCGGAGGGCGCCTCCGTCTGGCAGAACATTCCACGCACGCTGGTTGATGCCCCCGCTGCGAGCAGCCTTGCGACTGCGGCCGCTGCTGCAGCGCCCTACGCGGCACAGCTCGCTGCGGCAGCCGCTCCACTGCGCTCTACCGAGGTTGAGGAACCGTTCATCGAAGCTCCTTCACGGAAGAATGACGACGGGTGGCTCGAAGCGCCTGAGCGCAATGCGCCGGCGCCGCTGTTCACGAGGAAAGCCGCCGAGGCTCCCATGCCGGAGCCCGCTCCGGCCCGCGTGCCGCCAGCGCGGCAGAGGCCTGTCGCTGTTCCCGAACCGCCGATGCCGTCGCCCGTCGCGGACATCGCCGCGCAGAATATCGCCTTCGGCAAGCGCGCGGACGCGAACATTCAAGCCATTGCTCTGCCGCCGAAATCCGTGCGCGGCTACAAGCTGCCGTCGAGCTCGCTGCTCTTCCGCGACACCGTGCAAGCGACTGTTCGCGAGGACGCACTGCGCGAAGAGGCTCGCCTGCTCGTCGAGAAATGCGCCGAGTTTGGCGTGAACGGCAACGTTGAGCAGATCAATCCAGGCCCTGTGGTCACGACCTTTGAGTTCCGCCCCGACGCCGGCGTGAAGTACTCGCGCGTCACCGGACTGGCCGATGATCTATGCCTCGCGATGGCCGCCGAGAGCATCCTCATCGAGCGCATGCCCGGCAAGTCCACCGTCGGTATCCAAGTGCCGAACTCCGAGCGCGAAACCATCTGGCTGCGCGACGTGGTCGAGTGCGAGAGCTTCGTACAGTCAAAGTCGAAACTGCCCATTGCTCTCGGCAAGGACATCAACGGCCGCATCGTGACAGCGGATCTCGCTGCGATGCCGCACGTGCTCATCGCCGGTTCGACGGGCTCAGGTAAGTCCGTCGCCATCAACGCGATGATCATGAGCGTACTGTTCAAGTCCACGCCGGAGCAGGTGCGCATGATCCTGGTCGATCCGAAGCGCGTCGAGCTCGGCATGTACGAAGGCATCCCGCATCTCTTCACGCCGATCATCACCGAGGCCAAACTGGCCGCGAACGCGCTGCGCAACGCCGTGAAGGAGATGGAGCGCCGGTTGAAGCTGCTTGCAGCGAATCACGTGCGCAACATCGACCAGTTCAACAAGCTCTTCGAAAATGGAAGCGACTACCTCTTTGAGGACGTAAACCAGGAGCCTCTGCCCTACATCATGATCATCATCGACGAGCTCGCGGATCTGATGATGCTTGATCGCGCGAACGTCGAAGAAGCCATTACACGTATCGCCCAGATGGCACGCGCTGTCGGCATCCATCTTGTGCTCGCGACGCAGCGCCCATCGGTCGACGTGATCACGGGCCTGCTCAAAGCTAACGTGCCCACGCGCATGAGCTTCCGCCTCGCCACCAAGGTCGACTCGCGCACCATCATCGATTCGAACGGCGCAGAGTCGCTGCTCGGCCGTGGCGACATGCTCTTCCTTCCGCCGGGCACCTCACGCCTGCAACGCGTGCACGCGCCCTTCGTTACCGAGAAAGAGATCAATGCCGTCACCCAGTTCTGGAAGGCGCAGGGTCAGGCGGAGTACGTCGAGGGCTTCCTCGAAGGACCAAAGGACGAGAAGGGCGACAGCCTGGGCAGCGCGAACGATGGCGAAGAGAACGACCCGATGTTCGACGACGCTGTCCGCTTGGTATTCGAGTTCGGCAAGGCCTCGACTTCGCTGCTGCAGCGCCGCCTGCGCATCGGCTACGGCCGCGCAGCACACCTCATCGACCTCATGGAGCGCGACGGGCTCGTTGGCCCAGCTGATGGTTCGAAGCCTCGCGAGCTTCTGAAGTCGCCGAGCTACTTCAGCGAAGTGGATTCGGCAATGCGATAGCTGGCGAATCGCGAGTTTTGCTTCTTGCTCCACCAGATCCACGCGCGCCCGGCATAGATTGCCAGGATGATCGAACAGGCCGACACACCCGCGGTGGTCACCAGCCAATACGGCGCGTTCGGATAGATCAGCGCCTGCACGCCACGCAGAATGAAATTCCCTTGAACTGCGTGGGCGCCGGCGCGAGCCGCGAGATAGTCCTCCAGGATTGTCAGCGGGCATGGCCACGGGCCAATCTCGACGATGATTCCCCAAACCAGGCACGCAAGATGCGCCGCCGTCCACGCCGGCCGTCCCCTCGTCCACACCACTCCAATGAGCACCAGCACAATCCAGAGCAGGTGGATCAGAATCACAGCATCTGCCAGCGCTGCCGTCATCGCGTCATGGCTTCCGGCGCAGCCAGCGGATCAGGTCAGTGCGCGCACGCTCATAGGTCGGCTCGCCCTTCGAATACCTTGCGATCGTGCCGTGACCTTTGCCGCTGTACCAGTTGAGCGAAAACGCTCCTGCTGGTGCACGTGGCGGGCTTTGCGTCTCAGCGCCGACGTGGACATCGTCCGGTTTGAGCGCTGCCTCCGCCGCTGCCGTCGGCTCCAGCGAGACGTACTCCTCCGCCCGGCCTTCAGCCGAGAAGCGCTCGAAGTTGTAGCGTGCCTGCGAGCGGCCCACGGGCTCGAAATACTCGCGCACAATCCAGCGCTGAGGCTTGCCGTCGATTGGCACTTCGAACGAGTCGATTACATCGCTCTCCCGCGCGCTGATGCCCGGTGCTCCGCGCTCACGCGCGGCGCGCAGAACCGCACGTTCGCGGTCGAACTCGTTCCAACGACCCAGCTCTGCTTCAACGATGACAAGGTTCTTGTGCGCCACCCAAAGCTGCGGCTGAGCAGCGACAACTCGCCGGTAGTCCAGCTCGGCCGCTTCGTACTCGTGCAGCGCGAGCTCCGAATCGGCCACGCCCAACTCCGCATCGACACTATCGGGATGCGCGTGCAAATAGGCGCGATAGAGCTCCTTTGCGCGCTCATAATGCCTGGCTGCGAGTTCCTGACGCGCAGGCGCCAGAGCGCTTCGTGGGCTGGGTTCAGTGCTGCCTGGGATCTGCGCAGACGATACCCCAGAAAGCACACACAACAACAGCGTCCCTGCTAAACATAAGCTTTGCAACTCACGAGAACGCCCGAACCTCATCCAATGACCTCATGCTTATAACGCACGTACTGCAGCGCGATCACACCAGCAACGCTGATCCCGGCGATCAGCAGGACCCACGGCAGATCTCGCCCTGGCCTGCGCTGTTCCCGGTCCGCCCCAGCCGGCACATACATTGGATTCTTCTGCTCAGGTCCGAGTGTCCCGGCTATGGGCCGCGCAGCCGCCACAAAATGTCGCGCGTAGCTATAGGACGGCCCGGAGAGCTCTGCGTCACCATAACGCAGCATGTAGCTTGTGTCCCGCCGCGCCTCGAAACATAACCTGCGCTCGCGCATCTCGAGGTCCACGCGTTCAATCGGTAGCGGCGCAGAGCTACCGTTATCCACGCTCGCCGTCACTTTCGCCGGCGAGGCCAGGTTGGCACCGATCACCGTATTGATCGCAAGCAGGTTCGAGTCGATCGCAGGAACTTCCTGCGTCGCGCTCCGCACCACGCGAAAGATGTGGCCCGACACACCTTCGGCAGCGCCCAGCGCCGCGAAACCAGTCTCCATCGGGGTCGCCGCAACGGTTGCATCGCGCATGAACTCGTCGTGAAATTGCGGCTCCAGCACGAATCGCGCTCGCTCAATCGGAACATGTGCGGGAACGACCACGGTTGCGATCGACCAATGTCCCTGCTGTTCGACATTCGAAGCCGAGGCGATCGTCGTGTACACCGTCTTGTCCTCACGGACCGGCGGAACAGTTGCGCCGGAGATCAACGAACGCTCGACGGTCATCGCCCGGCCCTCCAGGTCAGCCAGCCGAAGCTGTACGTGCAGCAGCGGATAACTCACATCCCCCAGTGCGAGCACCGTTGAACGTGCGAGACCCTCCCCACTCAGATCAAACAACGCAGAAGTGCCGAGCGCAGTCGCCTTGCCCCGCGAGTCCACTCCCGAAACCTCTGCCACACCGACGAAGTTCTTCGCCTTCAGATCCAGGTCGACTTCGGTATAGTCGCCCGCGGGCATAGCAAGATCGAACACGAGCGCGCCTTGATGCACAGCGACATTGCCCACGGTCGCCGGCTGCGGATCCATGGTGGCCGGTCCACTTTCGGTCAACGCGAACGGCACGTTGAACTCATGCTGTCCGTCGCGACCGTAGATACGAACGTCACCCGCACCTGTGCTCTCGGTGTGCGCAAAAACCGTGCCGTCCAGCACGATGCAGCTCTGCCCTGCTGCCTGCGCAGGCAGAAAAATCTCGCGCTGGTACCGCAGATGCCGCGATGGAGAAGGCGCCGCCGCGGAGCCCAACTGCCACAGCAGCAAAACAATGGCAGCCGACGACCTCAATGGCGCTCACCTGCATCCCGGCCGCGCGTCAACCGACCGTATTGGCTGGCCGCGAGGCGATCGAATTGTAAAGACGAGCACATCAGATCAGGACTGGCCTAACTGTATCGTGTCCCTTTGTCGCTTCGGGCGAAAGAAGATTGCGGGGGTCATACCTCAGCAGATGCCCCTCGGGCGTGCCGCGCTTCGCCTGGGCTAATCTGATCTGGCATGACCGAACCAAATCTAGAGACACAAGTGTTGATCGTCGATGACGACCCGATCATGGGTGAGCTGCTCGACGCGCTGCTTACCGTCGAGGGGTATCGCGTCACCCGCGCACTCTCCGGCGACGAGGCCCTCCAAGTCGCACGCGAGGGCACGCCGAAGCCGAGCGTCATCCTTTGCGACATCCAGATGCCCGGCATGCGCGGCGGTGAACTCGCCAGCGCCCTGGCCGCAGAACGCGACGCCGCCCGGCTGCCCGCAGACACCGTGATCCTCGCGATGAGCGGCAGTGGACCGCGTGAGGATGAGTTGCAAGACTTCGACGGATTCTTGCGCAAGCCCTTCTCCGTCGTTGACTTCGCGCACGCAATTGAGCAAGCCCGCGCACGCACTGCGGACGTTACAACGAGCATCGCTGAGCGTCCTCACAGAGACGAAGGCAGCAACATTCGGCCGCCGCTCGATGACACGATTTTTACGCAAATGAAATCAAAAATCGGCAGTGACTCGCTGCGGCAGCTCTATGACATGACCTTGGACGACGTCCGGAGCCGGCTCGCCCTCATCGCCGCCGCCGTGGAGCGTGGCGATCTGGCCACAGTCCGTCAGGAGGCCCACACCATCAAGGGAAGCTGCGGGATGGTGGGAGCGTTGGAGTTACAGGCGCTCGCCGCCGCCGCGGAAGGGGGTTCCCCGGTGGATACCTCCGCCCTTGCGGATTTCGATTCGGCGTGTAAGCGGCTGGAGCGTATGCTGAACGAGAAATTGTAGGATTGAATAATTAGGCCCTATGGAGAGCCCACACAAGATGCCCACACCTGTACTTCGCAAACCCGCTTCGGGACCCCAGGTCACCGGAGTTCCAGGTCACCAGACGATTCGCATCGTCGTTGCCGATGACCATCCCGTTGTCCGCTTTGGCGTGAAGAACATGCTGACCAGCGAACCCGGCTTTGAGGTGGTCGGCGAAGCCAACGACGGCGACGAAGCCATCACCCAGACGCTTGAGCTCGAGCCGGACATTCTTCTGCTCGACCTCGCGATGCCTAAACTTCCGGGCCTCGAAGCGATGCGCGCCATCATGAATCGCTCGCCGCGCGTAAAGATCGTTCTGCTCACCAGTCTCATTTCCACCCAGCAGATCATCGAGGCGCTGCAGATCGGCGCACGCGGCATCGTGCTCAAAGACTCCGTCGCCAGCGATCTCGGCGAGAGCCTGCGCGCGGTGCTTTCTGGCGACTACTGGATCGGCGGCAAGCGCGTCGTCAATCTTCTCTCTGCGTTGCACGACCTCATGCAGCAGGCCGCCGCCGTGCCGGAGAAGAAGACCTACGGTCTCACACCGCGCGAGCTCGAAGTCGTTACCTGCATCGTTGAAGGCTGCTCGAACAAGGACATCGCGAAGCAGTTCACAATCAGTGAAGAGACCGTGAAGCGCCATCTGTCGAACATCTTCGACAAGACGGGCGTCAGCACGCGTCTCGAGCTTGCGCTGTTCGCCATCAGCCACAAGCTGGTCGACATCGACGCATAAACTCTGGCTTCAATAGATCGAAGGAAGGGCCGCATCCTTGCGGCCCTTTCGTTCCATACAATCTGATTTATGAGCGAACAAGCCATCCACGACGTGCTCGTCATCGGCGCCGGCCCCACAGGTCTCGCGTGCGCCATTGACGCGCAGAACGTCGGCTGCAACGTTGTGCTCGTCGACAAGGGCTGCCTGACGAACTCGCTCTTCCATTACCCGGCGAACATGACCTTCTTCACCACGCCGGAGCTGCTGGAGATCGGCAACATCCCATTCCCTTCACCGAACCAGAAGCCCAGCCGCAGCGAAGCGCTCGAGTACTACCGCAAGGTGACCGCGCATTATCGGCTCGACGTGCGGCCGTATGAGCTCGTCACTAGCGTCACGGGCGGCGACGGCGACTTCACCGTGCACACCGAAGACCGCTTCGGCCGGCCCCTCCAGCACCGCGCGCGGAAGCTGATCGTCTCCACGGGCTACTACGATCTGCCGAACCACCTCAACGTCCCCGGCGAGGAACTGCCGAAGGTCTCGCACTATTACGACGAGCCGCATCCATATTTCAGCCGCGATGTGATCGTTGTGGGCGGCAAGAACTCCGCCGCGATCGCCGCGCTGGAGCTTTATCGTCATGGAGCGCACGTCACGCTCGTCCACCGCGGCGCCGAACTGCACCGGCACATCAAGTACTGGATCAAGCCGGACATCGAAAACCGCATCAAGAGAGGCGAGATCACCGCGCATTTCAACACAACAGTTGAGCGCATCGGGCTCGATGATGTAGTCCTGAAGACTCCACTTGGCACCAAAACAATCCCGAACCATCACGTCTTTGCGCTCACGGGCTATCGTCCCGACTTCACCTTCATCGAGTCTCTTGGCATCAAGCTGGATGCGAAGAATTCGCGCTGCCCCATCTGCAACCGGCAGACCCTCGAATCCAACGTGCCCGGCATCTACGTCGCGGGTGTCGTCGTCGCGGGAGAGCGCACCAATGAAATCTTCATCGAGAACGGCCGCTTCCACGGCGCACTCATTGCCAAGGACCTCGCCGAAAAGCTGAGCAAGGGCGAGGTCGGGTCGCCTGTTGCTCCCGAGCATACCTACGCCGCGGAATAGTCGTTCCGCTAGCTGACGACGCGCCGCCGGAATCCGCGCATTCCGAGCCACGTCAGCAGCACGAGAAACAGGATCAGCAGCACCAGAATCATCCAATCCGGCATGTGATGCATCGTCGGCGTCAGCGCGGCGCGCAGGCCTTCGCTGATGTACACGATCGGATTCACGAGCACGCCATACTGCAGCCACTTCAAAGGCCCGAGCGCGGCCCACGGGTAGTACACGCAACCAAGAAACGTGATCGGTACCACGACGATGCCAAACACCAGGCCGATCTGTTTCGGCTGCACTGACGTGCCGATGGTCAATCCGAGCGCGCCCGAGAGCAGACTCGCAAGAATCAGCACCGCAATCAAAAACGGCCAGCTCGAAACATGCGCCGCCACCGGCGTGCTCGGAACGTAGTACGCAAGCGGGAATACTATCGCGGCCGCGACGATGCTTTGCAACGCTGAAAAGACAATCTTCTCGATCGCGACCGCGCCAATCGGCAACGGGCACATGACGCGATCGTCAATCTCGCGCGTAACACCGAACTCCTGCGCGAGCGGTAGCGCAACCGCGGCGATTCCGGAAAACATAATCGCAACCGCCATGAGTCCGGGCAGGAGGACCGTACCGAAACTCCCGCCGCCAGCCGCGGCCATGTTTGCCGTCGGATTCAGCGCGGCGCCCCCCGACATGTGCGGCATCACGTACGTAAAAACAAATAGAAACAGCAGCGGATTCATTCCCACGCGAACCAGGAACGGTCCAACCTCGCGCCGCAGCACGAAGACGTCACGCAGCATCAGACCGAGGAACGCGCGCGTGTAGCTTCCGCGCCGTCCAACCGTCTTCGCGCTTCGTGCTGCTACAGCGATTGCCACTGTGCCACTCTCCCTACTCACGCAGATCGCGCCCCGTCAACCGAATGAATACCGTCTCCAGCGTTGGTTCGGCTGTCGTCACATCATGCAGCCCGTACTTATTCGCGGTCGTAATCACCTGCGGCAGCAGGCCCTCGCGCGTCTGCGCCAACACTCGCAGCCCGCTCTCGGTCGGCTCGACACCCGTCACACCCGCCAACTGACGTATCTGTTCCGCGAGGCGCGTGCGATCGGCGGTCTGCGCCAGCCGTAGATCGTAAAGCTTGTCGCCGCCAACACTCGCCTTCAGCGCCGCCGGCGTATCCTCCACCAGAATCCTGCCGTGATCGATGATCGCCACGCGATCACACAACGCATCCGCCTCCTCCATGTAATGCGTCGTGAGCACCACCGTGATGTCCTCAGCGCGCAGCGCACGCACCGCATCCCACATCGCAATCCTGCTCTGCGGATCGAGGCCTGCGCTCGGCTCATCCAGAAACAGAACGCGCGGATGGTGTGCGATCGCGCGCGCAATCTGCAGCCGCTGGGCCAGGCCGCCACTCAATTGCTGCGGATACGCAGAGGCGCGGTCATGCAGGCGGAACTGCTCCAGCAGCTCGGCGGTACGTCTTCGTGCCTCAAGCCCGCTCATGCCGAAATAAAGGCAATGAAACCGGATGTTCTCCGCGACCGTGCACGACCGATCCAGCGTGTTGTACTGCGGCACAACGCCAATCGCGCGCCGCGATATCGCCGGATGCTTCACGACATCCACCCCCGCAATCCGCACCTCGCCCGCGGTCGGGACAGCGCGCGTCGTCGCAATCGAAATCGTCGTCGTCTTCCCTGCACCGTTTGGTCCGAGCAGACCGTACAGCTCGCCCGGCCGCACCTGCAGGTCGATGCCGTCGATAGCAGTGACCGGCACTTTGCCGGTGTACACCTTGCGCAGCCCGCGGATGTCTACAATAGCGTCGCTCACGGTTTCGTCCAGAGCCCGATTTTACAAGCCCCACCTGCCCCAGCAATGTCCTGCAACCCGCGAATACAATAGAGTTTTGGTGGACTTATGAAACCGATCCAGCAGGACGACCTCATCGAAAGCGTGCGCGCCGCGCTGCAGTACATCAGCTTCTATCACCCCGTCGACTACATCACGAACCTCGCGCGCGCTTACGAGCTCGAGCAATCGCCCGCCGCGAAGGACGCGATGAAGCAGATCATCGTGAACTCGCGAATGTGCGCCGAAGGTCACCGCCCCATCTGCCAGGACACCGGCATCGTCACCATCTTTATCAAGCTGGGGCTCGAGTGTCACCTGATGAAAGGCGATGGCCCCGCAACCATGTCGCTGCAGGATATGTGTGACGAGGGCGTGCGTGAGGCGTGGCTTGACCCCGACAACAAGCTGCGCGGGAGCATCCTCGCTGACCCCGCCTTCAGCCGCAAAAATACCAAGGACAACACGCCATGCGTTGTCGAGGTCTCGCTCGTTCCCGGAGACCAGGTTGACGTGACCGTCGCTGCGAAGGGGGGCGGCAGCGAGGCGAAATCGAAGTTTGTGATGCTCAATCCGAGTGACTCCATCGTCGACTGGGTGGTGAAAACCATTCCTACGATGGGCGCGGGTTGGTGCCCGCCCGGCATGCTCGGCATCGGCATCGGTGGCACGGCGGAGAAGGCGATGCTGCTCGCCAAGCAGAGTCTCATGGACCCGATCGACATGCAGGAACTGAAGGCGCGGGGACCAAAAACCAACATCGAAAAGCTGCGCGTCGAGCTCTACGACAAGATCAACGCACTCGGCATCGGCGCGCAGGGAGTGGGTGGGCTCACCACTGTGCTCGACGTGAAGATCCTGGACTGGCCGACACACGCAGCGAATCTTCCTGTCGCAATGATCCCCAACTGCGCTGCAACGCGGCACGCGCACTTCGTGCTCGATGGTTCCGGCCCGGTGTATCTCGATCCGCCGTCGCTTGAGAACTGGCCGAAGATGACCTACGAAGCGCATGGCGGCAAGCGCGTTAATCTCGACACTGTCACACGCGAGGAAGTCGCAAGCTGGAAGCCGGGCGAGGTGCTGCTGCTGAATGGCAAGCTGCTGACCGGCCGCGACGCCGCACACAAGCGCATGACCGACATGCTCAACCGCGGCGAGAAGCTGCCGGTCGATTTCACCAATCGCTTCATCTACTACGTCGGCCCGGTGGATCCCGTTCGCGGCGAGGTTGTCGGCCCCGCTGGACCAACTACCGCAACGCGCATGGACAAGTTCACGCGTCAGATGCTCGAACAGACTGGCCTTCTCGGCATGATCGGTAAAGCGGAACGCGGCGTCGCAGCGATCGATGCGATCCGCGACAACAAGGCGGTGTACCTGATGGCCATCGGCGGCGCGGCGTATCTAGTATCGAAGGCAATAAAGAAATCTACCCTCGTTGCGTTCGAAGACCTTGGCATGGAAGCAATTTACGAATTCGAAGTCGTCGACATGCCCGTTACGGTTGCCGTGGACAGCAACGGAACGAGCGTGCACATTACCGGTCCTGAGGAGTGGAAGGAAAAGATCGCGCACAGCATGGCGGTCGCGGGCGTGCCGATTCTGGGCCAATAATCGCGCTAAACAGTTTAAGGCAACTTTTTCTATAGGTTTCATCATCCCGAGGTTGGGCCACCCTTTCTAATTTTGCGCGCATCGCACTTGTATGGAGCGCCCGCTGAGGCGCGCGCCTGCCGTGTGCAGTCTGGCGGGCAAGCAAGGAGACGAAAGAAATGTCCGGCAAACTGAAGGTTTTTGCAATCGCTTCGACAGCGCTCTCGGTGGTATGTGCCCTGAGTTCCACAGTCCGTGCGCAGGAGCCGAATCCAACCACCGTTGCGCCCGGCGCGAAGAGCGCCAACGTAATGGCGCAGGGACCGAACGGTGTCTACGTCTATCACGTCAAGGTGGTGCAGAGAGAGCTCGATGCAGTGAACTATCTGAACCGCAGAGGATCGACGCACGTGAACTTCGTCGGCACGGAGTTGATGCCGAACGCGCACGGCGACGCGAAGGTGGATTCGCTGACAGGCAAGACGCACGTCTCGGTTCATTTCGCCGGGCTCACACCGGCGAACGGCTTCGGGAAAGAGTATCTGACGTATGTCCTGTGGGCAATCTCCGCGGACGGCCGTCCGCAGAACCTGGGAGAGCTTGAGCTGGCTGGCGACAAGGCCAGTCTTGATGTGACGAGCTCCTTCCAGTCGTTTGGAATGATTGTGACTGCCGAGCCCTACTTCGCCGTCTCGCAGCCGAGCGATGTGGTTGTGCTGAAGAACGTGTTCTCGGACAAAACACAGGGCGTGCTGGAAGAAGTGAACGTTCACTACCAGCTTCTGCCGCGCGGCCTTTATGCGAACACGGAGGGCGCGCACTCGAACCCTATGCCTGTGACGGATCGCGAACACGTGCCTCTGGCGCTGTTTGAGGCGTACAACGCACAGCGAATCGCGCAGCAGGTTGGAGCGGATAAGGACGCTTCGGACATCATGCAGGAGGTTCACACCGACCTCGAGAACGCGCAGGCGATTCAGGACTCCAAGCATCGCAATGTGCAGATGGAGATCACGGATGCACGTGAGGCCGTGCAGCGCGCTGAGGATGCGCGGCTGACCACACTACGCAAGCAGGATGAGGAGCATCAGCGCCAGCAGGAGGAGGCCAAACAGCAGGCCCAGTTGCAGGCGCAGCAGTCGCAGATGCAGGCGCAGCAGTCGCAGCTGGAAGCGCAGCAGGCACAGGCTGCGGCAGACCGTGCTGCAGCTCAGAAGGCCGAGGCCGACGCAGCGCGTGCTCGCGCGGAAGCGGAAGCTGCCGATGAACGCGCCAAGGCAGCCGAGGCCCAGCGCCAGGCTCAGCAGAGCCAGCAGAGTGCCGCCGATGCACGCGAAAAGCTGCGCACGCAACTGAACAGCGTTCTTGAGACGACCGAAACAGCGCGCGGACTGATCGTGCACATGGGCGATGTGCTCTTCGACACGAACAAGTACACGCTGAAGCCAAATGCGCAGGTAAGCCTTGCCAAGGTGGCAACGATCCTGACGCTGTATCCGAACCTGCGGGTTCAGATCGAGGGCTACACGGATTCGACCGGTGCTCCGGCCTACAATCAGACGCTCAGCGAAAACCGGGCGGACGCAGTACGCGACTTCCTCGTACAGAATGGCGTCCCGCAGGCCAGCGTGAGCGCGCAAGGCTTCGGAGCGACGAACTTCGTGGCGGACAACGGAACGGCCGCCGGACGCCAACAGAATCGGCGCGTAAACCTGGTTGTCTCGGGTGCTGCGATTGGTGTCCAGACGCAGCCGGAAGGTGAACCGGGAGCAGCTGCCGCGCCCGCTCCAAATCCTGCTCCGGCGCCGCCGCAGAATCCTACCGGCGTCGCGAACCCGCAATAACTTTCAACCATCCGAAACGCTTTGACGAGAGCGCGATGAACTTCATCGCGGTCTTCGTGTATCTCTAAAAGAGAAAGCGAGGAACAGTGAGCTACTCTCTGGCAGGCAAGATTGTGTTTGTGACGGGCGCGACGGCGGGCATCGGCGAGGCGACCGCGAAGGCGTTTGCGCGCGAAGGCGCGAAGCTGCTGTTGTGCGGCCGGCGTTTAAACAAGTTGAGCGCGATGCAGGAAGAGCTCCGCAGCCTGGGTGCCCAGGATGTGCACATCTTCGAACTGGATGTACGCGACAACAGCAAGGTCGAGAGCGCGATGAATTCGCTTCCTGAAGCGTGGAAGCAGATTGAGGTGCTGGTGAACAACGCGGGATTGAGCCGCGGCCTCACGAAGCTGTACCTCGATGCGATCGAGGATTGGGAGGAGATGATCGACACCAACGTGAAAGGGCTGTTGTATGTGACGCGTGCGGTGGTGCCGGGCATGGTGGAGCGCGGCAGTGGGCACGTCATCAACCTGGGATCGATTGCGGGTCACATCGCGTACCCGAACGGCGGTGTGTATTGCGCGACGAAGGCTGCGGAGCGGTTCATCAGCGACGGGTTGCGCCTGGACCTGAACGGCACGCCGGTGCGCGTGACCTCGGTCGATCCAGGGATGGTGAAGACGGACTTCAGCCGTGTGCGATTCCGCGGCAACGAGGAGCGCGCGGCCAAGACGTATGAGAACGTCGAGCCGCTACTACCGGAAGACATCGCCGATGTGATTGTGTGGACCGCGACGCGCCCGCCGCACGTGATGATTCAGCAGGTGGTGCTGACGCCGACGGCGCAGGCGAATCCGTTCGTGCTGACGAGGGGAAAGCTAGAGGGTAGACAGTAGAGGGTAGAGAGTAAAAGCGGCTTCGCCCACTCCTCTACGCTCTATCCTCTGCTCTCTAAATCTTGATGGACCAGCCGAGCTGTTCGAGCTCGCGCTCGATGGTGGCGAGGGCGAGTTCGAGGGCGGAGCGGCGGTGGGGGCTGGAGGTGCGCTCGGAGAGAACGCGCTCACGCTGCATCTCGAGGTCCTGGATGCGGCGCTTGCGGTCGGCGGCTGAGGCTGCGTCGGCAGGGTCGCCCTGCGGCTTTGGCGCTGCGCTCTGAGCCTGTTGTTCTTCGACGTTCTTAGACTCCCAGCCCTTCGACATACCTCTATGGTACGCCTGGGGTGGGAGTCGAGAAGGTTACTTCTGGCGGCCGAAGCGGTAGACGATTCCGGCGTTGACGCCGAGATTGCCCTGCACAGAGCCGCCAGAGGGACTGGTGAACGTCGTCACGACGTATGTGGGCAGCACGCGGAACGCGAGGTTCGGGAACAGGTTGATGTCGGCGGCGAGGTTGAAGACGGCGGCGGGGCGCACGGCGTCCTGCCAGAAGCCAGTCTCGGTGTAGTTGAGACCCTTGGAGGCGCCGGAGAAGTTGCCGTCGACGATGCCGCCGGCACCTTCCGCGCTGAGGGCGAAGCGCAGATTGGAGTAGAAGCGGTAGCTGGCGCCGCCGGTGAAGGCGTACTCGTTGATCTGCGGGTTCGGGTTGAGGACCTGGTTGCCGTTGCGGAGGGGTTTGCCGTTACCGAACATGCCGCGGGCGTCGACCAGGATGGCGAGCTTGGGGTTCAGGTAGTAGTGCGGCGCGAGGTTCCAGGTGACCTCGTTGTTGCTCTGCGTGTACTCGCCGGAGTGGAAGCGCATGTAGGCGCCGCCGCCGAAGACTTCCCAGCGGTGGGTGTAGGTGTCCTTGATCGTGCGCTGGATGCGAGCTTCGCGGCTGGAGTTAGTTTCGTGGCGAGTCGTGGGGGTTTGGGCAGCGGCAGCGGTGGAGATGAGGACCGCTGCGAGTGCGGCGGTGCAGCCAGCCGCGAACTTCCGAAGATCCATCGAGGGCAAACTCCTGCAGTACAGAACGTGGCGAGCGATAAAGTGCTCGCATCGTTCCATTAGAACATTGGAGCGAGGGAGGTATCTCCCTCCCCCTGCGTATTGTGTCAAATTCTTGAAAACAGGCGAGTTGCGAGTGGACCAACAATGCAAAATCCTGATTCCAGAGGCTTTGCGGGGAAAATATCTGGAATCAGCAACTTGCGCAGTGCGTGCGGTCCACGCGCGTGAGAGCTCGGAGCGGTCAGCTACGAGCT
The DNA here is from genome assembly GCA_035944135.1 of Acidobacteriaceae bacterium. Lineage (NCBI taxonomy): Bacteria > Pseudomonadati > Acidobacteriota > Terriglobia > Terriglobales > Acidobacteriaceae > Acidobacteriaceae bacterium. Next base: position 363,791 of record DASZBM010000010.1, on the reverse strand, counting down.
ATGAGCTTTCAGCTTTGAGCTTTTTGTCTATATCTCTATTTTACGAAATCGGAGGTAATTAATTCCGCTCATTTTGAGCCAGTGTTTATGCGGGTTTGAAGCGCTTCCGGACTTGACAACATTTCGCACAGGCTCGTCGTTTATCGCGCGACGTTACTTGAAAGCGTAGTTCACACCAGCGACAAACTGGAGCGAGTTGGCTTTGTAGCCGGGTGACGGGTTGTGGAGGTAGTTGTCGGTGGCGTTGAAGGTGACGCCGAGGCGCTTCCAGGTGGGAAGCACGAAGCCGGCGGTGAACAGGGCGGAGTAGTCGGTGGGGTGGTTCCAGGAGGGGATGTACTCGGCGGTCTGGGTGAAGGCAATTTTGCGGGGAAGCGTGCGTCTATAGGCTTCGCCGAAGATGGTGCCGATGAGGTCGACGTTCGAGGAGGCGACGAAGAAGTTCTGGCGCTCGTAGTGAATGTCGGCCTTGAGGTCGAGTTGATGGCGGGCGGTTTCGAACGGGGTCCAGCCGATGCCGCCGCCGTAGAGTTGCTGGAGCGAGAGGCCCTGGGCGAAGTTGTGGTCGAAGGAGAGGTTGGCGAGACCGTAGAGGTGGGGGGTGAAGTACCAGTCATGTTCGCCGTCGGCGTGAAAGATGCTGGTCTTGGTAATGGCGGCAGGCGATGGCGGAACGGTCTGGGGGATCACGGCGGAGGTGGCTTTGCCGTAGGTTTCGATCACGTTAAGGGTCATGCGCTGGCGCGGCGGCAGGAATGTGACCGTGGGGATGAGGCGCGCGAGAGCGAGGCCGGCCGTGAAGACGGTGTCGTTGTCCGTGGAGCGGACGAAGGTAGCGCCGGCGGTGACGGCTCCGGTCCAGCCCTGCGTGAGTTTGATTTCGTTATGGACCTCGCGATCGTAGGTAGGCGTGTCAATGAGGTAGCCGACGTCTTTGACGGGCAGCGTGACGGGCGGCTGCGCCGGCGGCGTAACGGAGACGTTGCCCTCGGCTACGCTGATCTGGCCCTGGCCTACGAGGTTGGTCTTGCTGGGCGGGCCTTTCTTGAGCATGGAGAAGCTGCCGGCGGAGCGAATCTCTTTCACCTTGTCGAGGGATATGGTGACCTCGCCGGCCATGTCGCTTTTGAATACAACGGAGCCGCCTGCGGCGCGCTCAAGATGACCGGTGAGCTGGTCGCCGTTGGTGAAGATGAGGATGTCTGGCTGTGGTGCAGGCTTTTGGGCGAGAGCTGTGGCGGCGAAGAGGATGGTCAGAGCGAGGGCGGGGATCGTTCGCAGGGAACGCAAGATTGGCCTCCAAATGGATTACCTAGATAGATGCGACTGGATGGCCCTTGCTGAGAATGTCATCGTACAGCAGCCCCCTCAACAATGAGGACGTGTCGGGTTGCGTGGTGGTGAGCGGGTCGATAGTCTTGAGAGTGCCATGTATGAAGACTTTGTAGCGACAGACCGCTGGACCGAAGAGCCGCAGCACTGCGTGTGGAAGGGTACCGTGGTCGCAATCGCGACGCGACACGCCGATGCCACCGATATTCGATTTGCCGTGAATGGGCGGCCGCTGTGGATTGCCATGCCGAATGACGCGTGGGTGGAGCAGAAGCGGCGCAACGGAAAGGTGATCACGGATTATCTCGCAGCGCAGGCGGCGGGGCGGTACCTGAGGCAGTCGATTGAAAACGGCTATGACAACGGCCGCGAGTTCTACACGATGACTGTGGATGAAGTCCTGGAGCATGTGGCCGCGGTGGTGAAGGAGATCGATGGCCGCGTGGAGAGGCTGCCGGCGCTGCCGGTGGTGAACTCCGATGCGCATCCGACGGAGCTGGACTTCAAACTGCCGGGCGAGCCGGATACCCTGGCGAGCACGATGGGGCTGCCGGTTGGCGAGAATCTGCCGCCGGGCGCAGCAGGCGAGCGGACGTAAGAGCGAGTGGTTAGTAGTTAGTGGTTAGTAGTTAGTTGAAGACAGGCCCTGGTTGAAAAGGTTTCAGGGTGTTGGTGAGGCTAGCGGTTTTCGGGGTCCTTCGACTTCGCGCTTGGGGCGCTACGCTCAGGATGACGGATCTCAAGGGGGCGTGGTGGCGGGATATAGCCGGCGGCAGTTTGTTGGACGGGCGGTGGCGCTGCCGTTTGCGCTGCGTGGGATGGCAGCGGCGCAGGCGACCGGTCGGTTTGTGGCGCGCGGGAAGGGCTCGTGCGTGCTGCTGGGCTCGGACACCGGCAAAGGCGTATACCGCGCGCCGTGGAATGCGGCGACGGGCACGCTGGGCGCGGTGGAGCTGGCAGGAGCAGCGGAGCGGCCGTCATTTTTGGCGAAGCATCCGTCGTTGCCCGTGGTGTATGCGGTGAATGGCGTGAGCGGCGATGGCGCGGCGATCTCGAGCTTTCAGGTGAACCCTACGGTGGATGGGTTGGTGGAACTGCAACCGCTGAACAAGGTGGGGTCACAGGGTAATGGGCCGTGTTACGTGTCGGTGGACCCAACGGGCGAGATGGCGTTTGTGGCGAACTATGGGGGTGGAAGCTTCGCGGCCTTTCGCGTGACAAATGTGGGCGCGCTGGCGCAGGCGATTGGGGTTTTCAAATACACGCAGGCGACGCACGGGCCGGTGACGGACAGACAGGACGCGGCGCATATTCATTGCGCCACTATCGCTCCGGGCAATCGATATGTGTTGGCGTGCGATCTTGGCGATGACGTGATTCTCGTGTTTCCTGTGGGGCCGGGCGAGGGAGACTATGTGCGCGTGCCGATTCGCGTGCAGGCGCGTGCCGGGTCGGGGCCGCGGCATGTGGCGTTTCATCCGAATGGACGGTGGGTGTACTGCATTCATGAGATCGATTGCACGATCGATGTGTATGACTGGAGTGTCGAGGGCGGCGCACCAGTGATGAAGCTGCGTGAGAACAGCGTGGTGTCGACGCTGGACAAGGGCATGAGCACGAAGGGCCAGACGGCGTGCGAGATTGTGATCAGCGAGGATGCGCGGTTTTTGTACTCGTGCACGCGGGGCGAAGACACGATTACGGTGTGGCGGATTGATGAGAGCGGGTACCTGACGCAGATGCAGAAGCTGAGCAGCGGAGGGAAGGTGCCACGGTATATCGCGTTCGACCCTGCAAAGAAGTGGCTGGTGTGCTGCAACCAGGGTGCTCACGGTGATCCGGGGAACGTGACGGTGTTTTCGCATGACGCGGCGACGGGACGGCTCGGCGTGAGGCCGAAGACGTTTGCGGCGACGACGCCGATGTTTACGTTGTGGGTATAGCTCAGTTCGGGAATCGGTTGCTGTCGAAGTTGAACCTCACGATTGCATGGCACTGAACGGGTGCACCGTCTTTCAACACAGGCGCGAAGACCCATTGGCGAAGCGCGTTCTCTGCTTGGTTGCGCAGGAGTGGATGACCCCGGGCGACGGTGACATCTACGACGTGCCCATCCGGCCCGACCGTAGCAACGAGTTCCACTAGACCGGCCGCCTTAGCTTTTGCCATGGGCAGGTAGTCGGGAGTGACCATCCGGACCTCATCGGCGCCACGGCGAAACAAGATGTGCTGAGTAATGCCAGAGGCGTTCGCTTGTTCGGGATAGCGAAACATTTTGGCGTCGGCGATCGCGGCAGCGGCGAGATCCTTTGGGCCTGAGATTGCTTTGGCGTGCGCGACGCCTCCCTTGCTGTCTAGGTCGAGGGAGAGCACGACCTCTCCTTTAGCGCCATTCGCACTGTCTGTATCCATAAGGACAGGATCCAGTTCGACAGCTTTATTGGCGAGGGAGTCCGCTTGTAACGCGGACGCCGGCGATGCCACACTTTGGAGCGGAGAGAGTGCAGCGAGAGCGAGCGTGAGTGTGGGAAGCAGTCTTTGGATTTGCATTCCTGTGAAGTTTGCAACCCGAAGAAAGGAAGAGCAAGAGTTTTCTATCAGCTCTTTCTCAGGGATTTGTTGTCGAGGACGAAGCGGTATTTGACGTCGTTCTTGAGGACGCGGTCGTAGGCTTCGTTGAGTTTGTCGTAGGTGGTGAGTTCGATGTCGGCGACGATGTTGTTGTCGGCGCAGAAATCGAGCATCTCCTGGGTTTCTTTCATGCCGCCGATGCCGGAGCCGGCGAGGGAACGGCGGTTCGCGACGAGCGAGAACGGCTGCACGGAGATGGGCTTGTCAGGAAGGCCGACGGAGCAGAGCGTGGAGTCGAGCTTGAGGAGCGCGAGGAGGGCGTCGATGTCGTGCGGGGCAGAGACGGTGTCGAGGATGAAGTCGAAGGTGCCGGCGTGTTTCTGCATGGCGCCGGCATCTTTGCTAAGGACGACTTCGTCGGCGCCGAGGCGCTTGGCGTCGGCGATTTTGGATTCGGATGTGGTGAATTGCACGACGTGGGCGCCGAAGGCGTGAGCAAACTTGAGGGCGAGATGGCCGAGGCCGCCGAGTCCGACGACGCCAACTTTTTTGTTGGGGCCGGCGCCCCAGTGGCGGAGCGGTGAGTAGGTGGTGATGCCGGCGCAGAGGAGTGGCGCTGTGGCGGCGAGGTCGATGCCGGGCTTGAGGGTGTGGACGAAGTGCTGGGGCGTGACGATGGTGTCGGAGTAGCCGCCGTAGGTGCGGGTGCCGTCGCGGAGAGTGGCATTGTAAGTGTCGCGGCAGCCGCCGTCGGAGCAGTAGACTTCGAGGTCGGCGCGGCAGTTGGCGCAGTGCATGCAGCTTTCGACGATGACGCCGACGGCGGCGAGGTCGCCGGGCTTGAAGCGCGTGACGGCGGAGCCGACGGCGGTGACGCGGCCGACGATCTCGTGGCCAGGAACCATGGGGAAGAGCTTGTTGCCCCAGTCGCCATTGACCTGGTGGATGTCGGAGTGGCAGATGCCGCAGTAGTCGATGGTGAGGACGACGTCGTCGGGGTTGGGCTCGCGGCGCGTGAAGGACCAGGGAGCGAGAGGCGCGGATTGGGAGGCAGCGGCGTAGCCGAAGGATTGCATGAGGGGATCTCCTGAGAGGTTTGCAAATTGCGAGCGAGAGAATCAGAAGGGACTGGGAGCTTCAGGCGCAAAGACCCGCTAAGGAATCTTCACATGGACAATGTCTCTCCCACCAGTACCAGCAAAGGGGGCTCCCGGCAGCACCGCGAGCGCACCGGTATCTTTGCCAATCGACATGGCCACGATGTTGTTTTTTACAGGGCCGATCGTGGCGAAGAGGACACCGGCGTCCGGATCGACCACGAGATTTCCCAATCCGTCCTGATACGCGGAGCCCGGCACCACAACTGGCGATCCGGCAATCAGCGAAGGTAAGCCGGTCGTTTCATCGATAGAGAACTCCGTGATTTTGCTATCAGGGTAGCTGCTGACATAGATCGTATTTGTCGCGGTATTGATCGCCATTGAGGCGGTGGTGCTGCCATCTTGGCTGGTCGGAAAAGGTGACCCCGCAACATTCGTCAGCGCACCTGTCGAGCCATTGACCGCGAAAGCCGCTAAGCCTCCGCTGAATAGAGTCGCGTAGAGGAAGCTACCGTTGCTATCGAATCCTAGGTGTGTCGCTTGCCCACCGGCCGGCACGGTGAACGGTGAACCTTGCGCTGGGGACAGCGCTCCAGTCGACTGGTTGATTTGATAAACGTAGATGCTGTTCCCGTCGCAGACATACAAGAAGTGCCCCTGAGGATCGAATACGCCTTCGGAGAATTCGGACAGCGAGGATACGGTTGCGATTCCGATGCTCGTTAACGCTCCTGTGGTGGCATCTAGTTTGTACTGCTCGATATACGAGTCCCCAAAGGCTTCGATGATGTAGAGGAAGTTCCCCGTGGGGTGAATCACCATCGAGCTAATAGAGTGAGCGGCGATCAATAAAAAAGGCGCGCCGGGTACTAAGTTTTGCAATTGCAGGCCAGGACCGACGAGCCGATAGCCGTTGATGCTTTCATACCCTGAAGAAATGGAGTACATGAAGGAGTTGGAGGGAGTTACAACCATTCCGCCTTCTAGATCAGCTGTATCTTGACTAACCGGTGAACCGACTGCCCCCGTACTAGTGTTTACGGTGGAAACGAAGACACCATTCACATCGGAGGCCTGCAAGAGGTAGTCGCCAGATGATGGCGGAGTAAACGCCGGCGTTCCAGTTATGGTGCCGCCTCCGCTGTTGTCTGAAGTGCCGGCCTGATTGGCGCCGCCGCAACCAATGACGAAAGACAGAAAAATCAGCAGAGATACAGGTACGATCTCTGCGGAGCAGGAAATACTGGCCCGCATAGCTTCTCCATGATTTCAGCGCGGAGTTTACCACTGAGTCTCTCCAGAGGACACACAAGAAGTTACTCGTTGTAGTGGAGGAGGCTGAGGACGTCGTATTGCGGGAAGCGGTTGCGGCCGCGGAGGAAGTCGAGCTCGATGGCGACGCCGAGGGAGACGACGACTCCGCCAAGTTTTTCGACGAGGTCGACGCTGGCCTGCATGGTGCCGCCGGTGGCGAGGAGGTCGTCGACGATGATGACGCGCTGGCCGGGGCGGATGGCGTCCTTGTGGATCTGCAGCGAGTCGGAGCCGTACTCGAGGTCGTACTTGACGGTTTCGGTGGGCGCGGGGAGCTTGCCGGGCTTGCGGATGGGAACGAAGCCGGCGTTGAGACGATAGGCGAGCGCGGGGCCGAAGATGAAGCCGCGGGCTTCGATGCCGAGAACGAGGTCGATGTCCTTGCCGATGTAGTACTGCGCGAAGGCGTCGATGAGCTGCGCGAAGCCGGTGCGGTCCTTAAGGACGGTGGTGATGTCGTAGAAGAGGATGCCGGGGCGCGGAAAGTCAGGGACGGAGCGGATGAGCGCTTTGAGCGGCTCGCAGTTGATTTGTTTTTCGGACATGGGGCTTTCGTTGGGAGTAGTTAGTGGGTAGTGGTTAGTGAAAGGCAAAAGCAAGCTCACCAGGCGCCCTGGATTTCGAAGTCGCGGAGGCTGGCGGCTTCGGATTCGTCGAGCTCGTGTTCGATGACGTGGTCGACTCGGCTGCCGCGGGAGCCTTTCTTGAGCTCGGCGCGGAGTTCGTCGAGATCTTCGCGGGGGCCGGTGGCGACGACCTCGACGGAGCCGTCGTCGGTGTTGCGAACCCAGCCGCGGAGGCCGAGCTCGGAGGCTTCGCGGTGGACGAACCAGCGGAAGCCGACTCCCTGGACTCGGCCACGGATAAGGAAGTGAAGAACCATGGGACGGTTAAGTGTCTCGTATCGTGCGAGACGAGGCAAGGCTGGCGAGGTTCTAGGTTCTAGGTTCTAGGTTCGTGGACTGTGTGTTTCGACGAGGGAGCGGAGTTTGGTGAGCGCGCGGAGGATCTGGCGGCGATCGGACTCGGAGGCTTTGCTGAGTGCGGTGAGGAGGGGGCTGAGGGTGAGGCTCGGCATGCGGTTGCGAAGGAAGCTGCGGACCGCAGGTGAGGCGATGAGGATGGTCGCGCGGCCGTCGGTTGGGTGTTGCTGGCGCGTGAGCAGGCCCTTTTCAACGAGACGCGCGGCCATAACGGAGACGGTGGAGTGTGCGAGGCCGAGCTGGGCGGCGATCTGTTTGAGCGTGAGGCCGCCGGGCACGCGGACAACGGCCTCCATGAGCGAGGATTGCGGGCCGGTGAGGTGGCCACGGGCGAACTCTGATTCAAGCGGCTGGCGGATGGTTTTGCGAATGGCAGCGAGGTGCTGCTCGACCTGTTCGGCCAGGGCGCGGAGCTCGGCAGTGGGTTTCGTTGGCATGTGGGTTAGAGAATTCCGGGGATCAGGGCTTTGGTGCGGCGGCAATAGGCGGCGAAGTCGAGGCCGAAACGCTCGGCGAGGAGACGGTCTTCCATGCGGGACTTTATCAGGTAGCCGATGAAGGCGAGGACGATGGCGATGTAGCCGCGGGTTTCGCCGAGGATGACTGCGGTGCCGAGGGACGTGAGCAGGATGCCGGTGTAGATGGGATGGCGCACGATGCGGTACGGGCCGGAGGTGGAGAGCGTGTGGCCTTCGCGAATGCGAGGGTTGGCGCTCCAGTTGGAGCCGAGACGGAGACGAGCGAGGCCGGTGAAGGCGGCTCCGGCAAAGACGAGCGCCAGGCCGAGGACGCTGGATTGGAAAAGCGCACGGTTGAGTGGACCGAGGCGGAGCTGCGGGTCGAAGAGCAGAAGGGCCGCGGGTATGAGGAGAAACAGGTAGTTGTAATTGTGGCTGGAGCGCTGGGCTGGTGGTCGCGGTGTGGAGTGCTCGAAGGCCGCGGTGATGATCCAGAGGATGCCGATGGCGGTCCAGACGGTAATTGCGGTGTGCCAGGCGTCGAGGTGGAACATGGGAACCTCCTTGGAGGAGATGCGTCGTACACTATACGTCGTATACGACGCAGTTGTGAAGATGGTTCCCTGCGTTCGGCGCCCAAAATGTTGAACCCCACCCATGCGCGGTGAAGCTGCGCATGAATGGGGCACCCAGATGATAGTGAGTCGAGGAACTTAGGCGCGGGACATGTAGGCGCCTTCGGCGGTGTCGACGCGGATCTTTTCGCCTTCGTTGATGAAGGGAGGGACCTGGACGACGAGGCCGGTTTCGGTCTTGGCGGGCTTGGTGACTGAGCTGGCGGTGGCGGACTTGATGCCAGGCTCGGTTTCGACGACGGTCATCTCGACGACGGTGGGAAGCTCGATGCCGACGGGCTTGCCGTCATGGAAGGAGACGGAGATGAGCAGGTTCGGCGTGAGGTATTCGACGGCGTCGCCGAGGGTGTCGCGCTTGAGGTGAGTCTGCTCGAAGTTCTCCTGGTCCATGAAGTAGTAGTCGTCACCGTCGTTGTAGAGGTACTCCATTTTGACTTCGTCGACGATGACGCGCTCGATGGGGTCGGGGGAGCGGAAGCGCTCAACGAACATGGAGCCGGTGCGGATGTTGCGCAGCTTGGCCTGGATGAAGGCGCGCAGATTGCCTGGGGTGCGGTGCTCGACCGAGAAGACGAGGTGCAGGTCGTCTTTGAATTTGATGATCATGCCGGGGCGCATCTGCGTGGCGGGAATCGCCATAAAAGGAACTCCTGAATGTAGCGGTGGATTGGCGGGGCGACGAGACGTGCGGCCCTACAGTTTCCATTGTAAATGAGCGGGTCGGCAGGCTAGCCAGTCAACGAGTCAGCGATTTAACGAGCTTCGTCGGAGTTTTCGGACGGTGGCCGTGCAAAGCCTTCGAGGACCCAACCAAGAAACCAGAGTGTGGCGCCGGAGATTTCAGTCAGGAAGACCAACGCGAAGACTGGGGGGACCAAGTCACCTGCTTGTATCAGTCTGAAGCCGTCTGCGAAGCAAAGGAGAATCGCGGCCAGAACAGCGATGGCGAGTCCGGTGGCTACGAGAACCTTGCCTGCCAGCCGGAGACGGCGACAGCCTTCGTGAAGGGCCATGGTTTCTTCCTCGGGCCAAAGTGTAATACGACGGAAGGGCGTGGGCGCAGGGATTCCGGTAGCGGCTAGACGGTGATGGGCTCGGCGGGAGTGGGGCGGCGCTCCGGCGAGAGGACTTCTTTGAGACGGATGAACCAGCGCTCGAAGCTGTACCAGCTAAAGGCGGCGATCGCGAATGTGAAGACAGTGGCGAGGCCGGCGCGAAGGAGCATTGGCTGCCCGGGGAAGTGACGGTAGGTCCAGGCGAAGACGAAGGGATGAAAGACGTAAAGGCCGTAGCTGATGCGGCCGATCCAGCGTAGCCAGCGCATGCTGAGGAGTTTTACGGCGCGAGAGTTGGGTCGGCTGAGCAGCGATCCCATCAGGCAGGTGTAGATCGCGGTGATGAGCGTGTATTTGATCGCGACAAAGCTCGGGTTGTTCGAATCTCGGAAGAGATGGCCGAGGATGGCCGCAGCAACCGTAGACAGGCCCGCGATGGAGAGCATGAGGCGGGCCCAGCGAGTGAGCGGGCCGCGGGCGTTGAGTGTGGCGAGGACGGCGCCGGCGGCGAGGCCGTCGAGGCGGGTGAAGGTGAGGACGAAGACGCTTTGATGGAATGCGGCCAGGACAAAACGGAGCACAGCGGCGAAGACGATGGTTCCGGTGAGGATGGGCAGGAGACGTTTGCGCGGAACAAAGATAACTAGGAAGGGCCAGACGAGGTAGAACTGCTCCTCGACGGCGAGGGACCAGAAGTGCATGGGGCCGTGGGAGATTTTGCCGAAGGAGATCCAGAAGTTCTGCAGGTAGACCCAGAAGAACCAGGAGGGTCTGCTGAGGAGAATCCAGCAGAGGATGAGCGTTACATAGTAGAGCGGAAAGATGCGGAGGGCGCGGCGGGTGTAGAAGGTGCGGACCTCCGACCAGTCGCGCGGGGCGGCTTTGAGCAGGATGGAGGTGATGAGGAAGCCGGAGAGGACGAAGAAGAGATCGACGCCGGTCTGGCCGAAGCCGAGAGAAAAGCGGAGCGATAGGCCTTCCTGCTGCGCATGGAAGAGCATGACCAGCAGCGCGGCGATGGCACGAACGCCGTCGAGCTCGGGGTAATACCGGTGCTGCGTGCGCAGCGGCGGAGCCTGAGACATGGGTTGAAGGCAGTATATCGGGAGGGGACAACAAACCCGTTACGCGCGGAAGACGTTGTCCAGGTATTGGTTGCGGAACTTGCCCTGCGGATCGTAGCGCGTCATAAGTCTCTGGAAGTCGGCGTAGCGCGGATAGAGCTGCTTGAGCCGGGCGGACGGCACGGTATTGAGCTTGCCCCAGTGCGGGCGAGCGTCGAAGGGCTCAAGCTTCGCCTCAATGAGAGGAAGAAGCGACCGAACGGCGTCCCACTCAGGCTTCCAGGTGAAGTGGATGGCGAACGAATCGCGCTGGTATGCCGTGCTCATCCAGAGGTCGTCGGCAGCGATGGTGCGGAGCTCGGTGATGAAGAGGTGCGGCGTAATGCGGTCGCGCAGCTCTTCAACGGCCAGGATGGCCTGGAAGGCGTGGCTGCGGGGGATGAGGTACTCGCTTTGCAGCTCCGCCCCGCTGGATGGCGTGAAGTTCAGGCGGAAGTGCGGAAGACGGTCGTACCAGGGGCCGGGAACTCCCATCTGTTCGGTGGTGTTTTCGGTGGAGTGGCCGACGAGCGGATGGAGCTTGGTTTTCTGCAGGGTTGCGCCGTAAAAGAGCGGCGGCATCTGAGGGCGCGTGTTGCCAGCGACGGATTGCTTTAGCCAGGCCTGTGTAGCTCGGTGATGCTGCCAGTCGGTGAAGAGTGAGACGGAGTAGCCCGCGGAGAAGATGGCATCGAGATTGTGCTCGAGCTGATCGAAGGAGAGGTTTTCGTAGACGATCTGCGCGATCCGGAAGGACGGGACGACGTGCACGGTTGTGCGGAGGATGATGCCGAGCGCGCCAAGGCCGACGACGGCGCCGGGAAACTCGTCCGGATTGGCGGCGCGCGACAGCGTGCGGAGCTGGCCGGTCCCGTCGACGAAGTCGATGGCGGTGGCGACGCTCGAGAGATTGCGATTGTGGATACCGGAGCCGTGCGTTGCAGTGGAGCAGGCGCCGGCAAGGGTGATATCGAGCAGCGAAGCGAGATTGGGTAAGGCAAAGCCCTGCGCGTCGAGCCAGGGCGCGAGGTCGCTATACCTGACGCCGCCACCCAACGTCGCAGTCCCGGCCTCGCGGTCGATCGTCATGCCGTTGAGGTGAGAGACGGTGATCTGATCTCCGGAGGTGTCGGCGATGTCATTGAAAGAGTGGCGCGAACCAAGGGCTTTGGCGTGCGAAAGACCGGAGACGAGCTTCTGGACCGCTTCGGGGCTCGCGGCGTCGTCCATGTGGGCGGCCTTGAAGGTGTAGTTGCCGGACCAGTTGGTTCGCGCCCCCTGGGCCGGGGCGGTGTTGTGACTCATTTGGGCATGACCGATCCGCGCGATGGCCGCGCCAGCAAGAGCGGAACCCGTGCCTTTCAAGAATTCGCGCTTGTTCACTATCGCCTTCTGTTGGTGGCGGATTTGTTCGGAATCTTTCGGAGCATACTGCCGAGAGGAATTACCTGTCTAGGTTAGTTCTGCTGCGTTAGTTCTGCTGCGGCGGCGTTAGTTCTGCTGCGGCGGCGGCGAGGTTCCGGCGTGGGGATGGAAGAGCTTGCGGAAGAAGTGGCCGAGGGCGTGGACGAGATCGTGAGCGCCGGGCGGGGTGGGCGGCGGCGCGGATGAAGTGGCGGCGGCGGTGCCCGTGGGCGAGCCGGTGGTCGAGCCGGTTGCCGGTGCTGGGGCCGGCGGCTCGACGGTGCCGGGTGAGACGGCATCGGGATGGGCGGCATCGTAGCTGAGGACGGTGGCGACCTGGGTGTGCGGCTGGCCCGCGGTTTCGGGCACGTGTGCGGGTGCGGGAGTGGGTGCGAGGCCTTCGCTGGCGGCCGCTGGAAAAGGGTGTTCGGCGGCGGCGACGGCGGGCGTGGCGGGCTGGCCGGGATTCAGGTCAGGTGTGGAGGCGACTTGCTGGACAGGCGCGGGTGCGGGCGGGCAGCCGCAGGGAGAGCGCTCGTTGTCGACGACCTCGCGAAGGCTGCCGTGCTCGAAGAGGACGTGCTGACCGGGTATGAGCCGATAGCTGGCGCCGGAGAACGGGTCAGCGAGTGTGAGGACGGGTGCGGAGGCGCCGGCGTTGTCGACGCAGGTGTCGCCGTTGGGCGTGACACGCAGGCGGAGGTCGTAGCGGCCGGGGTGCTCGAGGGTGAAGCGGATGTCAGGAGTGAGGATGACGTCCTGCGGCGAGGAGTCGGTGTGGAGCTCGATGGCGCCGCGGTCGAGACCGAAGAGGAGCGAGTTCTCCGTGCCGGAGTGGAGGAGGTGGAACTGGGTGGTGGCGCACACAAGGACGTTTCCGCCGCGAGCGAGGGAGATGGCCGCGGAGTGGTCGTAGGCAGTGATGCTGGTGTTGGTGAGCAGACGGGCGGAGTCGCCGTGGACTTCGAGGCCGCCGGTTACGAGGGCGTCGTGGGTGGGGACGGTGCCCATGGACGATGGGGCAGCGGGCTGCTGGGCCGCGGCAGTTGCGACCGCGAACATCAGCACGAAAATGAGACTCCGCGGCATCGTGGATAGGCTATCTCACCGCGTCAGCGGAAAAGCTGCTTGTGAAATACCGGCCCTTGCAGCTCCCCTACACGGTAAAGGTGAAGCGACGGATATATCCCGAGGAACTTCTCGAAGTATCCGAAAAATTCGTTGTCCTCGACCGAGCCGTAGGCCTTCCCGAACTCTTCAACGAACGTCTTCGCTCCCAGAACTCGCAGAAATTCGATCGAGAAGTTGACGCCGGCCTCGCCGCTCCGATGCCAAGTGCCATTGGCAGTCGAAGTTCGACCATCTTTTGTGACCTCTTGATGAAAAGTCTGGTCGGACTTGAGAACTAGTTTCGATGTGACGCCATCGCCGCGAAAAACATAAGTACCCGCAAGAGCGCTGTAGTCGTAATTCGAGGCAAAGTACCACCATATCCAGAAAGCGAACAGCACTCCGAAGAACGATAGAGAGGCAATGCGTGCTTTCCGCTCAACCTGTCGTCGATCGATTCTCATCGCGCAAATTCTACTGCTTCAGGAAGTTGGCGATGAGGCGCTTGCCGTGGTCGGTGAGGACGGATTCGGGGTGGAACTGGACGCCTTCGATGGGGAGCGTCTTGTGGCGGAGGCCCATGACCGTGCCCGGGTCAGGAGCGCCGGTGCCCGGGGCTACGCGGGCGGAGATTTCGAGCTCGGCGGGGATGGAGTCCTCGCGCACGATGAGCGAGTGGTAGCGCGTGCAGGTCATGGGCTGCGGGAGATCGCGGAAGACGCTGCGATTGTCGTGCTCGATGGCGGAGGTTTTTCCGTGCATGAGCTGCGGGGCGCGGACGACCTCGGCGCCGAAGGCCGCGCCGATGGCCTGGTGGCCGAGGCAGACGCCGAGCGTGGGGATCTGCTCGTCGGCTGGGAGCGCGGCGAGGCGCTGTATGAGCGGGATGAGAATGCCGGCGTCCTGCGGTGTGCACGGGCCGGGCGAGAGCAGGATGCGTGAGGGGCGCAGAGCGATGACCTCGTCGGGCGTGAGCTCGTCGTTGCGCTTTACGACGATTTCTTTTTCACCGAGTTCGCCGATGTACTGGACGAGGTTGTAGGTGAAGGAGTCGTAGTTGTCGAGGACGAAGATCATCGCTGCTTTGATTTTACGCGGCGGTTCAGTCCTGATGTTCAGCTGATCTCTGGGCGATAACCACTTTTCCATCGGGTTTCTGTCTGACGCAGCGGAACTGCGAGCAGGGCGTAGTAATCGTCGGTGAGGAGACCTTCATAGCCCTCGGCGGTGCCGTCCCAGCGGCGCCAGTCGTTGGAATGGCCTTTCGCGTCTTTTCCTTCGAAGCCGCAGTCGCCATAGGCTTTGAGCATTGGGAACAGGATTCGGTCAGCTTCTTCCTTGCGGCCGAGATCGTAGAGTGCGGCAAGGGTGAAGAACGCGTAAGCGCCGGTAGCTCCGGCGTTTTCGTAGTTCTGGAAGCCGTCGGAGTTGTCGGGAAGAACGCCGCCGCCGTAACGGGCATCCTTGGTGCGGTGCACGTAGTCCTTGAGCGCTACGGTGATGAGGTTGCCGGGCAGGCCCATGTTGAACTTGTCGTAGCCAACCTCTTTCATCTTGGCGAGCAGCTTGTCCATGATGGCGTTGGCCTGCGGCTTCTCGACGAGGCCGTAGTGTATGGCGATGCCGTTGACCCAGAGGAAGTAGTAGTCGTGGAGTTCGCCGTCTTCGCTGCGCCAGCCACCGAGAACGCCGGTTGCGGGATTGAAGAAGGTCTCATAGAAGACGCTGCGGAGCTTCTCTGCGGCTTTGGCGTAGCGCGCTGCGTCGGCGGAGTTACCAACCTTGCGGGCGAGCATGACCATGTCGTGAAGTGCGCGATAGGTGAGCGCGTTCGCGTAGGCATCTTCGTAGCCGAACCCGATGGTGTCCCACCAGTTGGAAGGGCGGAGCTTTGGGAAACCCATCTCACCCCAGGAGTTCGAGTTGCCGCTGAGGCCGTACTTGACGAGGCCATTGCCGGTGATGTCGGTGGCGAGAAGAGTTTCCATCCAGTCGCGAATGCCGTGATAGTTGGCGGCGAGCCACGCATCGTTCTTCCCTGCGCGCACGCAAGTTGCGGCGGCGATGACCATGGCGGGGTAGGTGTCCGAGCTGGTGCTGGGGTGATCCGGAATCGCAGGCAGGCCGTAGGCGTAGCCGCCGGCGAGCATGCGGTCGAGCGTCTGGCGCACAACGTCGAGCGCTGTGAGATCTTCGGCGAGCGGAGGCGTGAGTGCCGCGATGTCGGCGAACTCGTAGTAGCAGAACGCGCAGCTATCGCTGGCCGTGTTGTTGGAGAGCGCCTGGAGTTCGGGGTTGAGTTGCAGGGCGTCGAGCCAGTTGCGGCGGAAGGCGTCGAAGCGTTCGTCGTCTGCGATTCCCGGCAGAGCGGGATAGATGGCGGTGACGTCCAGCGTGTAGACGATGCGCCTGTGCTCGAAGGTTGCGCCGGGCAGAGCGAGCATTGCTGTCTGCTGCGGGCGATTGGAGACGTAGGTGAGTGCGAACTCGGGAACGCTGGACGTGAGGCGCATGGACCCCTGGCCGGGGAAATGCATGAGTGCGGGCGTGGTGAGAAGGCCGTCGTTTTGGAAGAGGCCGAGGACGGTGCTGTGCACCGAGTTCAGATTGAAGCGGAAGGTGAAGCGCGTGGGCTGATACTCCGGCGACCACTGCGAGGTGAGCGTGATGCGATTGGGAGAGAGTTCGATCGTCCATGCGGGCGCGCTGTTGCTGGCCGCCTGCTCCACGCGATACTCGATGCGGCGAGTGCTGCCGACGGTGGAAGCAGATGACTGAAAGCCGCCTCCGTTGGTGTTCGAAACGATGTTCGCACCGCGCCTTCCCTTCCCCAGACCATCGATGTTCAGGCTTTTGAACTCGGGCGCGCTTGCCAGGAGTTGGGCCTCGATGCTTTCGGAGACGAAATGAAATTCATCTTCGGGGATCGATTGTGCGATGAGGTGGCTGCGCGTGCTGGCTGCGGTGACGGCGAAGGCGCCGGCTGCTTTAAGAAACTCTCTCCGTTGAACCACTGCACGTTCCTTTTTGGTTTGCTGCTATGCAGCAGCTATTCGGTGCGTTTGACGATGAAGACAGTCTTGTCGTCGATCAGGGCTTCGTCGCCGTTCCGGCGGAGTATATCGTCCTGCTCTACGGCATAGTCCATGATGGCATTGCAGATGTCGCGCGCGGATCTGTGCTGGTTAGATTGCAGAATGGATTGCAGCCGCTCGCGGCCTACTTCGTCGGCGCCGTCATAGACGCCGTCGGTGTAGAGGACGAGGATGTCTCCGGGATTGATGAGCCTGATCTCGCCAATGTCCGAGGAGTTGAACTCGCGCTTGCGCAGATTGAGGGTGAAATATTTTTTGCGATCGGGGTGGTCGGCGGGAAGCTCGAGGCCGAGCGCGAAAAACTGCGCCATCTGGCTATCGTCGATGTTGAGCAGGCGGGAAGACTTCGCCGAGAAGATCAGCGGTGGAGGGTGACCAAAGTTCGCGAAACGGAAGGAGTTGGTCGGGTGCACCTCGCCGTAAAGCAAGGTCGCCACCTCTCGTGAGCGCTCCTTCTCGGTGAGGCCGAGTTCGTTGCGCGCGGTGGCGGAGAGCGCGAGCCGGAGGTTGAGGTTCTCGAAGAGCTCCGGGGTGGTTTTGCCAAACTGATCGAGCTCATCAAGCAGCAGAGCGTGGAAAGTGTCGTGAACGGTGGATGCGATCTTTGCCGATATGATTCCGTGTCCCTGCGCATCGACGATGAGAATGCCGGCGGTGGTGTGGAGTTCGGGGAGAGCTTCGGCGACGCGCACCTGCTCAGAACTTTTGGCGAAACGGTATTCGGCTTCCATCTGGGGCTGGTAGCCGGGCCTGCTCTTCAGCCATTCGATATGGTCGTCGACGATATTGCGGATGGGTTCGCCGGGCGAGAGCGGCTCGAGGAATTCCTTAGCGCGGCGCAGCGCGCGCTTGATGCGAGCATCGATGTCATAACGCTGTGAGAAGTTGATGTACTCGAAGAGATCACCGCCGACGATGCCTGCGGGGATTGATTTGCCGAACATCTCAATGCCGCGGAGCTGCGGAATCGCGTCTTCTACCGGCGTGAGGCGCTGGCGCAGGTATTCGTCGATGCTTGGAGGTTCGTAGCGCTTCGTCATGGCCACATGTGCGTGAGTAAACTGTGAATTCTGATTAGATTAGCTCAGGAATACGTCTGACAAGGAAGAACGATGGTTGCGATTCAATTGGAATATCAGGGAGAGCTGCACTGCAAGGCGGTGCACGGGCCTTCGGAAACAGAACTCGACACCGATGCGCCCAAGGACAATCAAGGGCGCGGCGAGAGCTTTTCGCCGACGGACTTGTGCGCGACGGCGCTGGGCAGTTGCATGCTGACGACGATGGGGATCCTGGCGCGGACGCTGAATGTGGATATGGCGGGCGCGACTGCCTTGGTTGAGAAGGAGATGACGAGTTCGCCGCCGAGGAAAATTCAGCGGCTGACGGTGAGGATCAAGATGCCGCATGCGCTGGGCGAGGAAGATCAGTTGAAGCTGGAGCGCGCAGCGCATACGTGCCCGGTGGCGAGGAGTTTGAATTCGGATGTGGAACAGGTGGTGGAGTTCGCGTGGGGGTGAATAGCGCGACCACGCTCAGAAAAGCAGATCCCGTTCGGGAATGACAAACAAGAAAGCAACGGGAACAGCAAAGGCCGGCGATGTCGCCGGCCTTTGCGCTTTCGCGAGTGACGTTACTCTTTGTCGCCTTTGAGCTTGGGCATCTCGTTGCCTTTGGGCAGCGTGATGAGGCCAGTGTCGGCGTAGGTGAGGAGCTTGGCGCGCGTGTCGGTGATGTCGAGGTTGCGCATGGTGAGCTGGCCGATGCGGTCGCGCGGGGAGAAGGCGGAGTCGGTCTTCTCCATGGAGAGGCGCTCGGGGTGGAACGTGAGGTTGGGGCTGGTGGTGTTGAGGATCGAGTAGTCGTTGCCGCGGCGGAGCTCGAGGGTCACCTCGCCGGTGAGGGGCTTGGCGACCCAGCGCTGTGCGGATTCGCGGAGCATGATGGCTTGGGGGTCGAACCAGCGGCCTTGATAGAGCAGGCGGCCGAGCTTGCGGCCGTTCTCGCGGTACTGCTCGATGGTGTCTTCGTTGTGGATGCCGGTGATGAGGCGCTCGTAGGCAGCGAAGAGTAGAGCGAGGCCAGGGGCTTCGTAGATGCCGCGGGATTTTGCTTCGATGATGCGGTTCTCAATTTGGTCGGACATGCCGAGGCCGTGACGGCCGCCGACGCGGTTGGCTTCGAGCATCAACTCGACGGGATCCGAGAGTTGCTTGCCATTGAGCGCAACCGGCCAGCCTTCTTCGAAGCGGACGGTGACCTCTTCGGGCTTGATCGCGACGTCGTCGCGCCAGAAGGCGAGGCCCATGATCGGAGCGACGATCTTCATCGATGTGGAAAGATGTTCGAGGTCTTTCGCTTCGTGCGTCGCGCCGAGGATATTGGAGTCGGTGGAGTACGCCTTCTCCGCGGACATCTTGTAGGCGAAGCCAGCCTTTTGCATGAAGGCGGACATTTCGGCGCGGCCACCGAGCTCATCGATGAACGCGGAGTCGAGCCAGGGCTTGTAGATCTTGAGGCCTGGATTGACGAGCAGACCGTAGCGATAGAAGCGCTCGATGTCATTGCCCTTGAAGGTCGAGCCATCACCCCAGATGTTGACGTCGTCCTGCTGCATGGCAGTAACGAGCATGGTGCCGGTGACGGCGCGTCCGATAGGCGTGGTGTTGAAGTACGTGACGCCTGCAGTGGAGATATGAAATGCGCCGGACTGCAGGGCAGCTATACCTTCGCGAACGAGCTGCGCGCGGCAGTCGATCAGGCGCGCGTTCTCGGCACCGTACTCGAGTGCTTTGCGTGGGATCGCGTCGTAGTCCTCTTCGTCAGGCTGGCCGAGATTAGCCGTGTAAGCGTAGGGGTGCGCGCCGTGAAGCTTCATCCAATGCAGCGCAGCGGAGGTGTCCAGACCGCCGGAAAATGCGATGCCGACCTTCTGGCCGACGGGCAGATGCTCAAGAATGACAGACATGAATTAAAGAAATCCTCTGGACTCAGTAGATAGCTGAGTGCATTTCTTCATTTTACGTGGTTTGCGCTGCCGTTCGAGGCGCCTCGTCCATGCTGCTCGCCTCAAAACAGATTTGCTTACATGAAATAAAAAAATCTGCGCATAACACTTTGGTCCCCTTTTCGCGATTGCTACGTCCAATCGAAAGCTTCCGCCGCAAGGCTGGGATTGGCTTCGCGCGAGGCGAACGGTCACGATAAACGGGATTCCGGAGGCCGCTGGCCCGTCAGCTAAACAAAAGGAGTGAATTTCATGAAGATTCAGAGTGGAATCAGAACAACCGGCTTGGCGATGTCATTGGCCATGTTCGCGTCGATGGGTGTCGCAGCAAACGCCCAGGATGCAGGAAGTGCACCAAGCGTTCCGCAAACTACGGCACAAGGCGTGCCGAGCGGGCAGCATGCGGTTGTTGAAGGCCTTGTGATCGGCAGAGACGGCTCGACGATGCTGGTGAGAACGGCAGACTCGCCGCGCGTCACGGTGCTTCTGCAGAACGACACCAAGGCAACCGAAAAAGGCGGCTTCCTGGGATGGAGCCGCAAGGACCTGGCCATTACGCAGCTTGTACCAGGCCTGCAAGTTAAGGTTGACGGAACCTACGATCCCGATCACCAGCTGATCGCGAAGAAGGTTGAGTTCTCGCGCGGCGCATACAACACGGCGAAGCAGATTGATGCGGGCTTGAATCCCGTGAACGAGAAGGTTGCGGCGCAGCAGGATCAACTGCGCAGCGATCGCAGGGATATCGAGCAGGGTCAGTCGGATCTGGCGTCCACGCGGACGGACCTCGATGCGACGAAGCAGGGTCTCGCAGCCAATGTTGCGGCCACCGGCCAGAACACGCAGGCTATCGGCCAGACGAATACGCGTATCGGAACGCTGGACCAGTACGCGACAAAGGGAACGTACACGGTTCAGTTTGCGAATGGACGTTCTGCGGTCAACAAGAAGTACAAGGATGAGCTGACGGACTTCGTGAAGCAGGCTGCGGATACTCCGGGCGCGATGATCGAAGTGCAGGGTTATGCCTCGAAGGTTGGAAACCCGTCGCTGAACCAGCGGCTAAGCAGCGAGCGCGCTGACAACGTCCTCACCATCATTCAGCAGGCAGGTGTTCCGCTGACGCGGATTCTCGCACCGGCGGCGATGGGAACGACGGAGCAGGTTGCGAGCAATCACACACGCAGCGGACAGGCGCAGAACCGGCGCGTGGTCGTGACGATCGTCGTAAACCAGGGCATCAGCGGCGGCGACCAGAGTGGGCAATCGGCTTCTGCAGCTCCCAACCCGACTGGCCTGTAACTGACGCACTACCCGCTCGGAAATATGAATGCCGGCCTCTTCGGAGGCCGGCATTGTTGTTTGGGCGGCGATCAGCTCACTGTTTCTCGTAAACGTAGGTTTGCTTCTCGTTCGGTTTCGTAGGATCCCACGTGATTTCCGTATAGGACTTTCCGTCGGCGTTCATCGTGTCCTCGGAGTGCGAGACGTGTTTGCCGTCCACGGTCACATCACTGACCATCTTTTTAGGCCCTTCCAATTTTTCGCTGATCATCACCCCGTCAGGCACATTGGGACCGTGCACGGCCGCCGGAGTTCCATCGAGCTTGCCCTCCCATGTCACATGCTCCTCGGGAACGTCCACGTGCAGGGAGTTTCCGTTCACTGCGAGCGTGAACGTCTCTACATGATTCGTGGAGGTCGATGTGGATTTCCACGTGCCGGTGAATCCAGTTCCCTGCCCCACCCGAGTGAAGGTGGTCTTGCTGACGGTTGTACCGCCAGCAGCAAGCATGTTGGTGCTGATGCTTGTGTACGATTTGCCGCTGGCATCCAGCTGGTGCTTTGTGGTCTGGACCGTCTTGCCGTTCTGTTTGTAGACGGAATCGACAGTGGTGGGCGTCTCTTTGCAACTCACAGTCTCTCCGCCGAAGATCGGGTAGTCTTTCCCGTCGCAGGCATAGTCGAACTGGAAGCTGCCTCCGTTCATGTGATACGTGTCGCCGGATTTTGTGAGGGTGTACGTGTCACCGGTCATGTGGCTCTTGGCCTGGTTGAGCTTCCATGTCCCGTTCCACGGGCTTTGAGCGAGCGCGGGGATGGCGCTGAATGCGAGGGCGAGAAGACAGATCGGATGAATAGCACGCAGCATAGGCGAACTCCTGAAGTGAAGTGTTCACAACGCGGCCTAAGGATACGGAGGGGCGGGCCATAATGTAGGCCCGCGCCGTTGCGGCGTCAAGAGGTTACAGAGGACCCGTGTCTACGCCGACCGTGCGCGCTCAATCGCACGCACAACGGCGGCCGCTTTGTTGCGGCACTCTTCGTCTTCGCGTTCAGGGATCGAGTCGGCGACGATGCCGGCACCGGCTTGTATGTATCCACGCTCGCCGTCCATGAAGAGCGTGCGGATGGCAATGCAGGAGTCGAGATTACCGGAAAAATCTGCGTAGATAATCGCGCCGCCGTAGACGCCGCGCCGTGCGGGCTCGAGCTCCTCGATGATTTCCATGGCGCGGATCTTTGGTGCGCCGGAGAGTGTGCCGGCGGGGAAGCAGGCGCGAAGCGCGTCAATCGGTGCGAGCTCGGGGCGAAGCGTTCCTTCAAGCGCGCTCACCAGATGCATGACGTGCGAGTAGCGCTCGATGAACATGAGGTCCTTCACGCGCACGCTGCCGTAGTCGGAGACGCGGCCTAGATCGTTGCGGCCAAGATCGACGAGCATGACGTGCTCGGCCACTTCTTTGGCGTCGGCGCGGAGGTCGGCTTCGAGAGTGCGGTCGTGAACCTCATCGGCTCCGCGCGGGCGGGTGCCGGCGATTGGCCGGTACTCGACGTTGCGGCCGTGGACGCGTACGAGGAGCTCGGGAGAGGAGCCGACGATGTGTGCGCGGCGCTCGCTTCCCTGTCCTGGAAGATTGAAGCGCAGAAAATACATATAGGGCGACGGGTTGACGATGCGAAGCGAGCGGTAGATTTCGAAGGGGTCAACGCCAGGCGTGCAGTCGAAGCGCTGCGAGAGCACGCACTGGAAAACGTCGCCAGCGCGAATGTACTCCTTTGTGGTCTCGACGGCCTGGAGAAAGTCCTCTCGCTTGGTGCGCGGGGTGAGGTCGAGGGGTTCGCTGATCGGCTCGTGTGTGGGCTTGTGCAGGGCGGCTTCGAGGAGGGCTTCGAGGCGGTCGAGGCGGTCGTTCGCGTCGTTGTAGGCATCACGGACGCGGGTCTCGAGGTCGATTAGCTGG
The DNA here is from genome assembly GCA_035944135.1 of Acidobacteriaceae bacterium. Taxonomy (NCBI): domain Bacteria; kingdom Pseudomonadati; phylum Acidobacteriota; class Terriglobia; order Terriglobales; family Acidobacteriaceae; species Acidobacteriaceae bacterium. Next base: position 341,379 of record DASZBM010000010.1, on the reverse strand, counting down.
GGGTTCGGGTTCGTGGACTGCAGCGGCGTGCGGGCGCCGGCTGTAACGATGAGGTGGATGGCCTTGCGAACGTGGTCGAAGGCGAGGACCTCGTCGAAGAACATGAGGTGGGCGTCGGGGACGTGGAGTTCGTCGGCGGCCAGGGTGGGAAGCTTCTCGATCTGGCGGACGATGTCATACGCGAAGAAGCCGACGGCGCCGGAGGTGAAGGGCGGCAAGCCGGACAGCCGGGCCGGGATGTGGCCCGCGAGGGCGGATTTGAGCTCGGCGAAGATGTCGCCGGTCCGGGTGACCGGAGCGGAGCCGGGTGTCGCCTCGGTGATGCTGCTGCCGGCGGCGGTCATGGTGCGGAAGGGACGGATGCCGATGAAGGTGTAGCGGCCTATGGTTTCGCCGCCCTCGACGGATTCGAGCAGGAAGGCCTCGGGCTCATGGGCCGCGACGCGCAGGAAGGCTGAAACGGGTGTTTCGAGGTCGGCGGCGACCGTGCGGGTGACCGGAACGAGGGTGTGCGTGCGCGCGAGCTGGGTGAAGTCGTTGAGGGACGGGCTAGTTGGGGTGCGCGCGGAGGGCATGGGTACGAGGGTACCGCAGTAGCAAAAATGAGGTGTCTTAGGGGGTGCGCGGGTCATTGCCAGTCCCACAAATTGGGGCCTAGAATCGGCGGGGTTTGAGGGGAGACCGGGCGAAAATCGGCCTCCCGAGACGGTATTGTTCTGCCTCCTGTAGAGTGTGGGTCGCGTCAGATAGACATGGGCCCGCAACATGCAGGAGGAGCGATGGCCGAAGAAAAGCTGGTACCCGGAGGAGCAGCGCTAACAGCTCGCCCGGATTCCGTTAACGCGAGGACCGCAGCAAACAGGCTCGGTGCTCAGAAAGAAGCAGGCATGGTAACAGCAGAGGCGACGGCTCCTATTTCCCTTGAACAAGAGACCAACCCATGGGAGGCACAGGCAGCAAGATTTGATTTGGCAGCAAGGAAGTTGAATCTCGATGCTGGTATCTGGAAGGTTCTGCGGTATCCGTCGCGCGAGATCATCGTGCATATTCCGGTTGGGATGGATGACGGAACGATAGAGGTCTTCACAGGCTACAGGGTGCAGCACTCGGCCTCGCGCGGGCCATGCAAGGGTGGTATCCGCTACTCGCCGGATGTGAGCCTGGACGAAGTCCGCGCGCTGGCCAGTTGGATGACCTGGAAGTGCGCAGTCGTGAACATTCCCTTCGGCGGCGCAAAAGGCGGAGTCATCTGCGATCCGCGCCGCATGAGCCAGGGAGAGCTGGAGCGGCTGACCCGCCGTTATACAGCCGAGCTGATCGAATTCATTGGACCCGAGAAGGACGTGCCCGCACCCGACGTGAACACCAACGAACAGACGATGGCGTGGATCATGGATACGTACTCCATGCACATGCGCCAGACCGTGACGAGTGTCGTCACGGGCAAGCCGGTGAGCCTGGGCGGATCGCGCGGCAGAAAAGAGGCGACAGGCCGCGGCGTCAGCGTGGTAACCGACCAGGCGCTGAAGCACCTGAACATGTCTCCGGAATCGACCAAGGTGATCGTGCAGGGCTTCGGCAATGTGGGCTCTAACTCCGCCAAGCTGCTGTGGGAGAAGGGCTACAAGATTATCGGCATCGGCGAATATGACGGTGCGCTGTTCAACGCGAACGGGATGGACATCAGCGAGCTGCTGGAGTGGAAGGCGCGGCAGGGGTCGATCCACGGTTTCAAGGGCGCTGAGCCAGCCGACAAAGACGAGCTCCTGATGATGGAGTGCGACGTCCTGATCCCGGCCGCGACGGAGAACGTCATCACCAGCCGCAACGCCGAGAGGGTTCGCGCTCGCGTCCTCATCGAAGGCGCGAATGGGCCCACGACGACCGTTGCCGACCAGATCCTCGAGGACAAGGGCGTGTTCGTGGTGCCGGACATTCTGGCCAACGCCGGCGGAGTGACTACCAGCTACTTCGAGTGGGTGCAGGACCGCATGGGCTATTTCTGGAGCGAAGAGGAGGTCAACCAGCGGCTCGACCGAATAATGGTGGACAGCTTCAACGACGTGTTGCAATATGCGGTACAGCACGGCGTCAACAACCGAATTGCGGCTTATATGCTGGCGATCGATCGCGTGGCGTACACGACCAAGCAAAGGGGAATGTACGCGTAGATCGTAGTTTCCTGCAAAGCCGCAATCGAGACCCGTGGTTGAGGTGAGTTTGCGACCCTGTCCTGATTGCGGCCAACATCGGTTCCAGCGTATCCATCGAGTGGGTTTGTGGGAGCGCTGGATTCTCACGATCTACGGGCTTTACCCGTGGGTCTGCAGAAACTGCGGGCGCAAGATGTACCGCTTCAAAGAACGGCCGACAGAGTCTGTCGAAACCGAGCAGAGCTGAAATTCCAGAGCCAGCCGGGTCACGACCGGATGTGGGAGAATGACAGTGTTTGGCGCGCAGCGAACGCCGCATCGATGCGCGTGATTGGCGTGCACCCGTGAACCTGCCCAACTCCATAACGCTGAGCCGTATCGCCTCTGTTCCGGTACTCATCTGGATCTTGAGCCCGAAGTTCCCGTTGCATGGGCACGGTGAGCAGGAGATCATCGCCTCCGCAGTCTTCATCCTTGCATCGATCACGGACGGCCTTGACGGTTATCTGGCCCGCAAGCGTGGCCAGATAACGACGATCGGCATGCTGCTGGATCCGCTCGCCGACAAGCTGATGGTGACCGCAGCGTACATTGTGCTGGTCTCGTATAACCCTCGAATTGTTCCGCCCTGGATTGCCGTGCTGGTCATCGGACGCGAGTTCCTGGTGAGCGGTTTGCGTTCGATCGCAGCGAGCGAAGGCTTCACGATCGAGGCGAGCGAGATTGGCAAGCTGAAGACCGTGATCCAGATCGTCAGCGTAGTTGCGGCCATCCTCAATCATCGGTGGGACTACTGGAACTTCGGCTGGTTTGTCGTCGGGGTTCATCTGATCGCAATGACAGCGATCTACTGGATGGCGATCGTCTCCATCATCTCCGCCGTCGATTACTTCGCTGCGTTCTGGAAGAAGATCGATCACGCGAGCGGACGGCGGCGCAGACGCAGCTCGGTGCTGAGCCGGCGCAAGCGCGTTGCCGTTGATCACAGCGCAAATGTGAAGCTGCAGTAATATCGTGCAGCGATGTGACCAGCACTGGAGCGGGTTCACACGATCCTGGAAGACGGCGGCTATTGCCTGATTACGTTCCCGGATATTGCCTCGCTGGAATCGCACTATTTCCATGCACTCGCGAGCATGACCGGTCGCGACTGGCTATGGCAGAACTGCCATGTGCCTTTGCATACCTGGGAATTCACACGCAGTACCGCGGAGGCGCTTTTCCGGCGCACAGGGTTTCGTGTCGCTGAGTTTCGAAGAAGGCACGATGTCTCGAACGAGCGGCGCGAGAAGCTGATTGAGTTTCTCTATGTGCCGTCGCGTCTGCTTACTCTACCGCCCCTCTCAAGGCTATTCGGCACCCGCCTCGAGTTCCTGATCCAGAAACAGTAGCCCGAAACACAGAGGCCTCGACGGACGTCGAGGCCTCTGTGTTTTATCCAAACGATGAGCTAGGCGTGTGCGCGGTGAGAAGGCTCGCGGTGAACGAAGTGATACGGCGGCCAGGGACCGGATAGCTGCATCGCACAATCTTTCATCTGCAGGGTCGCCGAGCTGTACTTGTTCTGGTAGCGCTCGACCGTCTTCTTGTCGACAAGGTGAGCGATATCGAGAAGCATCTTGCCGGAGTCCATACGGCGGCAGGTGATCTCTTCGGCCAAGGGGAGGAACATGCGATGCATCTGCACGGACAGCGCGCGGGCACGCGACTGACGCTCGCGCTGACGGCTGGCTGACTCGCGAAGGTGCGACAGGTACTCCTGCCCGACGTTGTGGTGCTGGAAGCCGTTGCGGGATTCCGGGCAGATGTCGTCGACGACCAGCTTCAGGTGCATCTCCGCCTTCCCGCGCAGGCGCTCGACATTCGCCATAAAATGACGCTGATTGGAGCGGACGGAGCGCCGCAGGGCGTCGTCATCTTCAAACGTGGTGCCAAAGCGGAATGGAAGAACGGTGGAGCGGTCAAAGCAGCCGGAGACCACTCGAGCATGATCGCGGGCCGCGGTTTGCGCTTCCGGGCCGATCAGACGACTGCCATCCTCGGCGAGGTGTTCGGAAACGACAACGGCGAGATCGGCGGCCGGAAACAGAAAAATCTGGTTTCCAAAAAGGCCGGTCACCCCGGATAGCGGCATCGGACGGCGATGACGAGCTAACTCAGAGAAAGCGCTGCGCTCAGCAATGCAATAGGCGTACCAGGCCATACCGTGTGTTGCTCCTGTCTTTCGTCGCGCCGGGGTTGGACCAGCGGGCGCGGGAAGTTGAACCCTGCAACATCAAAGAACGATCGAGCAACTAGCGCCTGCCAGCCGGTCTCACCTGCCCCGGGACGTGTGCACTGTTTCGATTGCGAGCCAGATACTATGCCCGTCGCAATACGATTGGCAAGAGACTTAAAAAACTCGAAAGATCAACCAGTTGGCGGATAAATTGCCGCCCGAAAAGATTTCAATCCGGAACAATTTTCTGAGTCCTCAGACAGCTCCGCGGCTTTACGAACCACCACGGCCAGTGCTCGTGAAAAGCCCGGCTGATACACTTGAAGTTGCGCCTGCGGTGGGCCGGTGCGACGAGAAATTCTTGAAAAGACGGGAACAGCGGAAGAGTGGACAATAAAACCAAGCGGCAGTTGAAGAAGCAGGACCAGTTTGTCACCCTGACCGAACATGGTGTCGACTGGGCGAAGGAGAACCAGCAGCAGGCGATCATCATCGGTGTGGTTGCCGTTGCGCTTATCCTGCTGATCGTTGGCGGATACACACTGTTCCAGCACCGAAGTGACGCCGCGGCCAATGCGTTTGGTGAAGCGATGCAGACGTATCAGGCGCCGCTTGCCTCGCAGGCGCCGAACCTGCCGCCGGGCGTCAAGACCTTCCCAGACGTGAAGGCCCGTGCCACCGCGGCCAACTCGCAGTTCGTGGCAGTGGCGGATAAGTACGGGATGACCGAACCCGGCAAGATGGCGCTCTATATGGCTGGCCTCACCTATATGGACGAGGGGAACAACGGGGCGGCCGAGGACGCGCTGAAGAAGGTAGCCGGCAGCTGGAATGGCGACACCGCGGCACTCGGCAAGTCGGCCCTTGCAGGCCTCTACCAGCAGATGGGGCGCAATGCGGACGCTGAGAAGCTGCTCGCGGAGCTTGGGAAGGGCAATGCGACGACCGTTCCACCGTACTTTGCGCAGATCCGGCTCGGCGACCTGTACCAGACCGAAGGCAAGACCGCCGATGCCAAGCGCGTCTGGGCCCAGGTGAAGGACAAAGACAAGGATCCGAAGGGCAATCCCGGCCCCGCCGCGGAGGTCGCCTCCGAGAGGCTGAATCCACAGCCCGCCGGACCTGGTATGGGCATGGGGCAATAACTCAGGACACAAGCCTCAAGACTCAAAGGAAAGGCCGCTCTCTCGAGCGGCCTTTCTCTTCTATGCAGCGCGCTAGAGGAAGCCCTCATCGTCGCCCAGATGAGACGCCGTAGCCTGCCGGCTGACGTGGGTGGTCAACGGACTTGCCGATCCGGCCGGGCTGCGGAGTCGCGCAATGGAGGCCCAGATGTCGGGCTTGGCAGGATTGATCGGAGGCGGCGTCCAGTGCGGCAGCTCCAGGCGCAGATAGTGGGCCATTGCACACGCATGCGGCTCATACAGCTTGCGCAGAGCATCAAGCCGTGCCCGCATATCGAGATCACCGCAGAGCGCAATGTTTTCGCCGCGCAGCAGATCGCACAGCCGGCTGAACTCATCGTCGTTGAGCCGAGTGAACCCGCCTTCCCGCAGCCGTTGCTCAGCCTTTTCACGATGAAATACATGCCCGATATCGACCAGGACATGGCGGCCGGTCGCAAACGTTAGCTGAGCCTGTCGCTGCGCTGAGCACTCGACCGCGGTAATCAGCAGCGCGCACGCATCGAGCACAGCCGTGAGCGCTGACAGCCAGCTCTGGTTGTCATGCTGGGAGCGGTAATAGCAAAGGATCGGGTAAGAAATGTGCGTTTCGAGCATCGACGCGCACCAGCGCTCCCACTCCGCGAGCAGCTCCGTAAGCGCCTGGTCCCCGCCCTCGAACCGGTGACGGAGCAGAAGTTCGCCGGCCGTCGGCGGCGACCCCGCACGCGCATCGAGCAGGGCAACAGTCATCTCACGCGCGGAAAACGCTGTGTAAAGCACTGGCACATATCCGATAACCAGCGCCACAAAGCCCAGCCCCGTGCCTGCCTCCAGCACAACCAGGAGCCGCGCGGCGTGGCTTGCCGGAACCACATCCCCGAGTCCCAGCGTAAAGAGCGTTGACCCGCTCACGTAAAAACAACTGCGCAGCCGATCGAAGGTCGTGGCAGGATGCCACGGGTCCGTAAACGGCATATGCAGGCCGAAGTAGATGAGCGCAAAGCCTGTTAGCAGCACCGAGGCCCATACGACAAACAGCAGTAGCAGCGAAAGCGGCCCATAGAAGCTAAAGAGCTGCTCGCGCCTGCGGCGGTCGCGAACCATGTGCATGATGTGGGTGTACGGAATCCACGTGGCGAGAAAAAAACCTCTCGTGAGACGAAAACGCACTACCGGGCGCCGCGGCAGGATGATCGTCTGGAACGAATCCAGCATCACCGCTCCGAGCAGGAATAACCCGAGCACCAGCAGGAAGATATGCATCGCTTGACCTTAGATTGTCGCGCGAGCGGAAACGAAGCAGTCAATAAATGACATAAAAAATCGTAGATTTCCGCTGGAACAGCGCAGGTTGTTCGTCTACTCTACAGTGACTTTCTCCAACGATTGTGCGCCGGTCCTTCGGCGCGTTTGTAATCTTGTGTGCTTCCCCAGGCGAGAGGAAGGAGGCGAGACCTCCAAATGAGACAGAGAGTGCTTGTAGTTGATGACGATCGACTGGTAGCGGACACGCTGCGGCTGGTCTTTGCGGTGAACGGTTTTGAGTCGGAGGCATGTTACTCGGCTGCAGACGCGCTGCGCAAAGCGAGGAGCTTTGATCCGGAGCTGCTGCTGTGCGATGTGACGATGCCTGGAGGGAGCGGCCTGCAACTGGCTGCCACCATCCATCGCGAAATGCCGAAGTGTCAGATGATCATGCTGACCGGCTATCTCACGTATACCGCCAGCGTTGAACTCGAGGCGCTCCGGATGAATCACCCGCTGAAGTTGCTGAATAAGCCGTGTCGTCCCGAGGTGCTGCTGAAGGAAGCTGGCGAGCTGCTGCGGCATCCGCCCCTGTGCGCCGCAAGTTGAGAAACGCCGCCGGAAGCCCATGCGCTCGGCCAGCGTAAACTCGACCTTGCGATGAGTTTCCGCGAGTCCCTGCCGAGCATCGCCGATCTGCGGCGAAGAGGCAGATCCAAGACCGAGTTGCGTCCGGAGATGCCGGGCCTGTTCGACGCGCTGCCGGCGGCGGAGGAGCACACTCCCGCATCGCCCGAGGAGCCACGTCCGGCTGAACGGAAACCAGCGCAGGCAGCCACCGAACATCCGCCGGAGGCGAAGATCAGCGAGCCTCCGCCCGAGCCACGCGTCTGGACCGTCGGCGAACTGGTCCGGCAAATCCGCGGTGTGCTTGAGCGCAACTACAGCCAGATCACCATCGAAGGCGAAATCTCCAACTGGCGCCCTGCGGCAACGGGCCACTGCTACTTCACGCTGAAAGACGGCGCAGCGCAGCTCTCGGTCGTGATGTTCCGGCGTCAGGTTTCGCTCATCCGCTTCCAGCCGAAGGACGGCGACGCAGTTCGCCTGCGCGGCCAGCTCAGCGTCTATGAGAGCCGCGGACAAATGCAGCTCATTGCAGAATGGATGGAGCCGCGCGGGCTGGGAGCGCTGCTGGCCGCGGTGCGCGAGCTCAAAGAGCGTCTGCGCCGCGAGGGCCTCTTCGACCGCAAGCGTCCACTGCCGCCCTTTCCGCAATGCATCGGCGTCGTCACCAGCGTGCAGGGCGCCGCGCTGCGCGACATCGTCAAGGTCTGCCGCCGTCGTCATGCTGCCGTGAATCTGTTGATCTACCCAGCCGCAGTCCAGGGTCCACGTTGCGCCATCGAGGTCGCGGCCGGCGTGCGCTGGTTCAGCCGGCATCCGGATCGCGCCGATGTCGTCATCGTGGCGCGCGGCGGTGGAAGCTGGGAGGACCTTCACGGCTTTGATGACGAACGCGTTGCACGCGCGATCGCCGCATGCGCGGTGCCCGTCATCGTCGGCGTGGGCCATGCGACAGACTCGACAATCGCTGACGCCGCCGCGGACGTCTGCGCACCGACGCCCTCGGCGGCTGCCGAGATAGTCACCGCCGCGCAGCATCGTATTGAGGAACGCGTTCATCGTCTCTACTCAGGCCTCATCCGCGCCGGCCGCTATGAGATTCTGCGCGCGCGCCAGCAGCTCTCCCATCTCGGCGCCGAGATGGTACTGCGCCGCGTGCAGGATGCTCTGAATCGCAGGGCGCAACGTTGCGATGAGATGGATCTTCGAATGCACAACGCGCTCTCGCGCAGGCTTCGCGTCGCCGGCGATCGCAGCTTCAGGATCGAGACGCGCCTGCTCCGGCATGATCCAGCCGTGCGACTGCGCGACAACACGCGAAAGCTCGAAGCCCTGCGCGGCCGCCTGTCGTCTGTCGCGAAGACGACCGTCTCCCTTCGCGCGTCACAGATTGACCGCGCCGGATCGAAGCTCCAGGCCCTTAGCCCCGTGCGCGTGCTCGAACGCGGCTACGCTCTCGTTTATGGGCCGGATGGCAGACTCCTTCGTTCGAGCACCGAAGTCCAGCAGGGCGAGCAGATTACCGCGCGCCTTCACGAGGGCAGTTTGAGCGCGACCGTAACCGGGAAGACGTAACCCGCACTGCCGCACAATCCGCTAGCATCAATACGGACAAGTTTTCAGGTATCGGAGAGTTTTGGATGCGCAAGCTGTTTGGGACAGATGGAATTCGCGCGGTCGCAGGTGAGGCGCCGCTCGATGCGAAGACAATTCACGCGGTTGGTGTCGCGCTGGCGCGCAAGCTCGCACAGCAAGGCCATGCCGTGCGCGTCGTGCTCGGGATGGATACGCGCGAGAGCGGCCCCTGGATCACCTCCACGCTGATTGCCGGCCTGCGCGAGGGCGGCGCGTCCGCGGAGTTCGCCGGCGTCATCACAACTCCCGCCATCGCGTTCCTTGCCAGAAAGCACGGCTTCAGCGCTGGCGTCGTCATCTCCGCATCGCACAATCCGTGGCAGGACAACGGCATCAAGGTCTTTGGCGGCGATGGCTACAAGCTGCCCGACGACGTCGAACTCGACATCGAACGCGAGATCGAGAGCGTCCTCGCTGCCACGTCCGCAAGCCGCGAACGCAGCACTGAGCTTCCGCCGGTAAACGAAGAATTCCGCCGCGAGTACGTCCACTTTCTCCTCAGCGCCGTGCCTGGCATTTCGCTCGATAACCGCTGCGTCGTCATTGATTGCGCCAACGGTGCGGCCAGCGTTATTGCCCCGCAGCTCTTCGACTCGCTCAAAGGCACAGTCGAAGTCACGCACGCCTCGCCCGACGGACGCAACATCAACGCGAACTGCGGCGCTCTGCACCCGGAAGTCGTCGCGCGCGAGGTGAAAGAGCGCAGCGCCTCGATTGGTTTTACCTTCGATGGCGACGCCGACCGCGCGCTCTTCGCCGACGAGCACGGCAACGTCGTCAACGGCGACGCCGTGATGCTGGCATGCGCGCGCGACCTGCAGGCGCGCGGCGAACTCGCTAATGACGTGGTCGTCGCGACCACCATGTCCAACATGGGCTTCGAAGCCGCGCTGAAACGCTCCGGCATCTCCATGCTGCGCGCGCCGGTCGGCGACAAGTATGTGCTCGAAGAGATGAGGAAGAGCGGCGCTTCCCTGGGCGGCGAGCAATCGGGCCACATCCTGTTCCCTGCCCGCGCGACCACCGGCGACGGCCTGCTCACCGCGCTCGTCGTTCTCGATGTGGTTCATCGCTCCGGCAAAACGCTCGGCGCACTCATCGCAGACCTCAAGAACTATCCGCAGGTCATCGTGAACGTGAAGGTGCGCGAGAAGCGGCCGCTGGACACCATCCCGTCCGTTGCGTCCGCTATCCGCTCCGCGGAAGACGAGCTCAGAGACTCCGGCCGCGTGGTCATTCGCTACTCCGGGACCGAGGCTCTGGCGCGCGTGATGATCGAGGCGGAGAGTGAAGCCGCGATGCGTCGCCACGCAGACGCCATTGCCAATGCGATTCGCGCGGAACTCGGCGTCTAACCGCGATAGACCGTCGTATCGCGGTAGTGGTTCCACCAGTCGAACCAGAAGGACTTGTGGCCGTCGACTGTCTTCAGGCACTGCCCGGCGAGCTTGCCCGCAACTGCGCAACCCTGGAAATTCCAGGTGCTTCCCGTGTCCGTATCCGTCATAAAGGCTCCTTCCGTCGGGCTTTGCGCACGAACGAACGTGAGTTGGCCGGGATCGAAGGCACGGACGGACGAGTTGTCCGGGCCGAGCCCTAAAAGAACACGATTGGCACCGTTCGCAGGTGCATCTTCGATGAGGCGCGAACCATACAGCGACCGCAGCAGATATGCGCGATGCGTGCCGCCGATTTGAATTCCGAAAACAATCTCGTGTGGATTGATGCCCGACGATGAAACGTCCACGACAACCCGCGTTCGAGCTACGTGCTGCTCCCAGTCCTTAGGATCGTACTCGGCTTCGACAGCGGGATCGGGCCGCAGGACGGTTCCGTTCGGATTTTCTTTACGCCACAGCGCGAAGCTCAGCTCCTCGGAAGAAACAAGCGCAAGATGCTTGCCGCGCAGAGGGCCGAAGATGCATTCGCCCGTGCTCTGCTGCCAGATGCTCGACGTTTCGGCGTCGCGCAGAAGCGCATTTCCGTTGTTGATTCCACCGAGATGAAAGTACAGCGCTCGCCCATCGAGCACACGGCTCCAGACCAGTCCCGTGTGACACAACGTGCAATACGTGATGGCAATTGGCTGGCCGCCAAGAGTGTCATTGATGATGTGGTGATACCCCAGATAGCGAATCGGATAAGCGCGTCGTTCGCCGCCGAGCCCGACCGCGAGAACCATATCGCTGTTATCAACGCTGGCCTGCGCCGCCGCTACAAACGAGGGTTCCGGATTCGGATAGAACATCCGCTCAAAAATGTTGATACGCGAAGCCGCCACGCTGAGTGCGGCAATCGCGAGAGCCACCACACAGCCTGCGCGCGCCATGAGGCGCATTCGCTTCCATGCTGCAGCACTGAGCAGAACAATCCCGAGAACGCACACCAGCGTAAGTACGGGAGCTATCCGGCGCAACTCAAGAGCGAACGCAAGCGCAAGTGGGTTCTCAGGGACAAACGGCCGGATCACATAAAGCGGAATGCCGACGCTGGCTACAGCGATGAGTGCAATCGCGGTTGCAATCGCCGTGAAGCGGAACGTGTTTGGATTTTCCGCCATAGCTAATAACGGGTCGGGGACGCGATCAGATGGAAGAACAGCAGGAACCATCCGAGATAAACGCAGGAGAACATCACTACGGCAAACTTCAGCTTCGTGATCACGCGCAGCGGGCGCAGCAGCGCGCGCAATGCGCTGAAGAACGCAAAGATCAGCGTGACAAACACGATCACGGCAAGCAGGACCTCAATGCGCAGCCACGGGCCGAGATGGCCGAGCTGATAGAAACTCGAAACCTCCGACGCGTGAGAGATGATCACCACGAAATCAACCATCAGCGCAAGCACAGCGAACGACGCTAGCTGAATCGCGAATGTCGCCCACACTGTACCTGGTTGTGGCGCGAGCTTCATACGCTTCCGCTGAAAGAATCTCCGAAAGGCGCGAACAAGCGCCGCGATGACGAGCAGCAGCATCGTCAAGAGCGCAACTGCGAGCGGGATATTGAGCCACGCACCCGAGACGAGCAGCGGTGCGCGATCTGAATGGCTTGGCGTGGCGTAGCCAATCACGTGTCCATGCGCATTGCGTTCGAAATGGATCGTGCTCTGGTCCGTCTCGTCATAGAAAGAGTCGTTCCCGACCGGATGGAAGTCGATCGGATGCCCGTAAAAGTCCTTCGCGGTTGAGATCGTGAGATTACCATCTTTTGTGGCCTCAATCTGCCTAAGCTGCAAACCGACAAGCCGGAAAATCGTCGTGTCTGCGCGTCGCGAGGTGAGGAAGTAGCCGGTGTAGGGATGCAGTTGTTCCGCGCTCAGCTTCACGTACCCGGCATGGGCATTCGGCGCTCCCGGAAAATATCGGTCGACAAAGGCGTTGAACAGCTCGCCGCGAGCCTTCTGCGCGGCTCCTGCGGAGTTGTAGCTGATAAAGAACGAGAGCCCATGCGTGGGCTCGATCCAGAACTGCGAGTGGCACGCGAGCAGGTCGCCCCCATGGCCGATGAAGCGTATGCCGTTGCGATCCTCATCATAGAAGCCGAGGTCCCACGGACTGACGCCGGGCCCGGGCGTGAACTGCGGTGTCAGCAACAGCGCTACAGAGGCTGGCTGCAGGATCTGCACGCCGTTGTAGGTTCCTCTGCCCAGCAACATCTGGCCGAAGATGGCCATGTCTGCAGCGGTCGAGGAGAGGCCGCCAGCTGGAACCTCCGTCACTCCTTCGAAGCCGGTGTCGTCCGCTGACGTATGCAGGTAGCCCTTGGTCGCGATGAAGCCCTTCGGCAGCGGCTGCTGAAACGTGGAGTGCGTCATGCCCAGCGGAGTGAAGATGTGACGTTGCACGTAGTCCACATATGGCTCGCCGGAGACGCGCTGCACGATGTAGCCGATGAGCGTTATTCCGTAGTTGGAGTACGCGAGATCCTTTCCCGGCGCGGCAAAGCGATGCGGCTGGTTGCGGATCAGGAACGTGCGAATGTCCAGCGGCAGCTTGCCGGATTTATCGGAGCCGAAGTCGTGCAGCTCTTCTTCAAATCCTGCAGTGTGCGTCGCAAGATTCCTCAGCGTGATCGGCGCGTCGCCAATGCCGCGCGGTCCGGGATTGATCTTGAAATCGAGATACTGCTGAACGTTGGTGTCGAGATTCAACTTCCCCTGCTCGACGAGCTGCATCATCGAGACGTAAGTGAAAAGCTTGGAGATGGATCCCGGGCGGAACGTCGTCACGACGGGGTCGACGGGCGTCTTCTTCTTGAAATCTGCGTAGCCGTAGCCCTTGAGGATCAGCGGCTGTCCGTTCTGATAAATCGAGATCGTTGCGCCGGAGACGTCATCGCGCTGAAGCTGCAGCGGAAGAAAGCCGTCGAGGAAGGCTGTGACATCCTGCGCCGTGAGCTGCGGCGGCGACTTCGGATTCGGCGGCGGGAGCGGAACCGGCGGGGTTGAGCTGGTGGGCTTCGGGCCCGGCATGGGGAGCTGCGGTGCTTGAGCGTGAGCTCGTGGAGCTAATAGGGCAAGGCACAGCCAAAGTACAGAACGCGATAGACGCATGCAGGCTCCGCGGAGAATTCGATAGCCGTGAGGGTATCATCCGCGGAGCCGCATTCCTGCCAGAGCAGCATCAGTTGCTGGAGGCTATTTTTTGCTCGCTGCCGTGCTTCCCTGCGAGGACCCCGACGAGTTGCCGCTGCTCTGCGTCATCGTTGCCTGTCGCGACATCGGCGCACTTGCCGGCTCGCCGCCTCTCATCGAGTCGCGAGTCATCGAGTCCCGTGAGAGTTGCGACCATCCGGATTGCGAGCTCATATTGCCATTGCGGGCGTCATTGCCGGGACGGCTGAAGGTTGCGACAGAGCGTGAAGCAGACGAGACATCACGACCTGAGCCTGCCCTGTTGCCGTTCGCGAAGGCCGGAGACGGGCCGATCATTGAGCGCTCGATTTCGGTGTTCACCTGGCCGTGGTGCGCTACGTCGGACGAGATTGACTTCAGGTCGCCGAACGCATCGCGCGGCACACCCAGACCTGCCGAGTTTGTGCGGAAGGTAAAGGTGCCGGGGGCCGAGACGCTCGATACTGCAAGCGGACGTGCATTCACCAGAACCATCGCCGGCGAACCCGAACGAGGCGGAAGCGGCGCTGTTACGAGAGAACGCGAGCCACCCGCGCCTGCCGAGGTCGACACCAACGCCGTGTTCTGCAGACCCATGAACTGGCTTCCGGGCATCCAGCCCCAGCCCGCGGCTCCGCAGGACATCCACGTGCCGGAGTGGTAGGGCATCCAGCCCCAAGGATATGGGGACACCCAGGAGTAGCCAACGCTCGGGTAATAGGCCCAGGTGCCGTTGTCATACGGTGTCCAGGCGGCGGAGGCAAAGTATGGCCGCCACACATTTCCGCAGCCGGGCATGTTGACGAAACCACCGTAGTAGTTGAGATCGCTTGTGCCGTAGAGAAGACCTGTGCCTCCGGACGAGCGAAGCGAGGAGTACTGCTTCTGATAGTCGACGCCGTTCCTGTCCCACTGATCGAACGCGGTCTCTTCGAGCTTCGCGGGTTCCGGTGGTTTGTATCCGATGATGTCAAAGTCGAGTGACTTGCCACGCTTGAGAGCGGTCGTCGTTGAGCCGTCGATGAAGTCCACGTTGCCATCAAGCACCGACAGGTTCGACTTCGCGGAATCGACGGTGAGCCTGATGTGGCTTGCGGGATAGAGCTGTACCGAGGTTTCACCCGCCGCGATGGTGAAGGTGCTGTCCTTCGTCTTTGCCAGGCTGGCGTATACCATTCCGCGCAGGACCTTCACATTGGAGATGGTGGCGCCGGCGAGGTTGCGTTTCAGCAGCGTGAACTCGACGTCAGTGTCGGGTGTGAGGCGAAGCGCGCTGTTGTCCTCAAATTCAACTTCGGCGAGACCGAGATCCGTGCGCAGCCGCACGCCGCCGGTGATGGGAATGTTGACGAAGGCCTCTTCAAAGCCGCGGCCGATGTGACGATCGATGTAGACCTTGCCGCGTACCTGGCTGAGGCGCACGATGCGGATGTCGGAGAGCCCGACGGTGTTGGTGGAAGCTGCGGCGACACTGGCCGGTTTAGCCGCGGATGGTAAAGGAGTGACAGCGTCCTGCGCGGTGAGAGGGAGACAAAGCGCAAGAGAGAAGAGGGCGAGTGCTCCGGAACTCAACTTCATAGAGCTCCTCCGGTTTCACTTTCAATGAGGTCATCATTATGGCAGATGGAGAACAGAAGTGGTGGGCGAGAATTTTGATGAAGGAGTGAGGGGACCCTCCCCCCGTCACTTTTTGCGCAAAATCTTCAGAAGATTGGACTTAGGCTCGGACCTAAGTCGTACGAAGACTCGCAATGTATTGAAAACATTGGGCGCAGGTTTTGGAGATACTGCAAAATCTTCAAAACAAGTGGTTTAGGTCTCGGCGGCAGGTGCGTGCGAAGTGGGCTGACACAGTCGTCCCCCCTTCCTCCGGAAAAGTTTTGTCAAGTGGGCCTACCGACCGGGAGCAGGCGGGTTGGAGATAAGGGCCTTGTACTCGGTGGGCGATTTCGAGGTGAACGTGTTGACGGCACAGGTGGTGGAGACGGGACGGAAACTGATCTGGGCATCGCTGCCGATGGACTGATAGAGCTTTCCGTTGACGGTTGTTGAGCCGGAGCCATGGAGCGTGCCGTCCGAGGCGAGGGCTAGCGTGAACGGACCGCCGGGATTGTTGACGCTGACGCGGAATTCACCGGCAGCGTTCTGAACGGTGTATGGGGCTTTGATGTGGGCGGGGCCGCAGTCCATCGTGACTGCGTCGCCTTCGAAGTCGAGGATAAGACCGGTGGGGCTCAAGAACTTGCCGTTCATGCGAAGACCGGGGTCGGCCACAGTCACTATGCTGCTCATGAAGCTGAAGAGACCACCACCGAAGCTGCCGTCAGCGGCGGCGGCTCCAGTTGCCTGATGGGTGGGAGTGGGCGCGGCGAGAGTAGCGAAGTTGCAGCGTGCCGTTGCGGGCGCGTAAATCGGAGTTGAGTTGGTGGTCCTGCAGCTTCCGTACGCGCCGGTGCAGCCCGAGGCCTCTGAGCCGTCCTGATGTACGAGCGTGGTGGTGCTGGTGTTGTATCCGACGATGATCCTGCCTGAGATGGTGACCAAGCCGGGGCCGACGAGCGAACCGTCGGGACGAAGGGTGAGGGTCATGTTTGGAGAGCTGGAGACGAAGACCTGTACACCGGAGGCTGTGCGCTGGAGCTTGTAAGAAAAGGGTTGCGGCACAAGCTTGCCGCAGCCGATCTGCGCAGCATTGAGGGTGAAACCGATCGCTCCACCACCGCTTCCCCAGCCGCCGCTGAGGTAGACGCCGACGGTCTGCATCGCATCGGCCTCATCTGCGATCTGGTCGCCGCCGATGAGGGCAAGCATACCCTGCCCCAGGCCCTTGGTGGCGCAGCCGCCGGTGGTGCCGCCGAGCTCGGCGCAGCGGCGCGCGGCCAGGGTGGTGGGATCGTTGGAGCTGCCTCCGCGGGACGATGATGTCGCGGCGTTCTTTGCGGCTTCGTTGGCACTGTTGATGGAGTTGATGTGCGCCTGCTGGCGGGTATTCATGTCAGTGAGCGTGCTTTGGTAGGCAGCGGCGCTTTGCGGGCCGATGAGTTTGCGCGCCCATTGGTCACCGTTGTTGAGCATGTAGTTGAACTGTGCCTTGTCGAAAGCGCCGTTCTCGGCCTGCGTGTGGGTTTTGTTGTAGTCCTGCTGGATCTGGTAGGCGGCGGAATCGTAGCTGAACTTAACGCGTGACTCGTCCGGCGTGAAAGCTGCGTGTGGATCCTTGATGCGGTTGATGTATTGCGAGAGATAGGTGAGAACGGCGACCTGGCGCTCGAGCGTGTCGGTGGGGTCCGTGCCCTGGATCGCGGCTTTGACGCGGTCGACGGAGGGCATGTCCGCGAGATAAGCAGGGCTGGTGGTCTGGGCAGAGGCGGAGAGCGCGAGTGTGGCGAGTATCAGGAGAGCGGGACGGCGAAACCAGAGGGTGGCCATGGTTCACCTGCAGAGCATGGATTTTTGAGCGGGTCCCGGTGCGCAAAACGGTAGACGCCTGGGCGGAAGATCGTCAACCTCGCGTTGCGGTCAGAGTACAGAAGTGGTCCAGGCGTTTCGGTTTTCGGTTGTTGTGTCTATTGGCCGAACGACGCGGAGCCGGGGGAGTTGAGGTTCTGCAACGCATCGCGGATGGGCTGCGGCGTCGAAGGGTCCTCACGGATGGAGCGGATATAGTCGGCGGCGATGGGATCGGCTCTATAGAACGAGCCGAGCGACCATTGGGCCGCGCCGTACGTTACACCGTGGGTGATGGAAGGAGTCAGTTCCGTGGCCTTCTTACCTTCTTTCTTCATCTCCTGAAAGGAGTCATAGTCGGACTTCCACACGAGCGCCTGCGCAATGGCGGCGATCGGCTTTCTGCTTCCCGTGGCAAGGAACTCCGCCCAAAGCAGGTCGAGGTTTTGCCAAGGCTGCGGGCTGGACTTGAGATCGTAGGCATCGGGGAAACCGGAGAGGTCGAGGGGCTGCCCGTCGTCATGGTTCACGATCGGTGGATGAGTGAAGGTCACTTTGGCGCGCGCTGCAACGGCCATGGCGAGAAGCTTTGGTCTGGGCTGGAATTGCGCGATGAGGGGGCCGAAAAGAGCTGCTGTCGGGGCATCATGCGCGAATGCAGAAATGAGGAACTGGATGCCGTTCAGGTCGGGCTGTTGCTGGGAAGCGACGAAACGCAGGGCGGCGAGTAGACGAGCCGGTTCGGGATGGGCGTCGTAGGACATCGTCCAGTCGCCGAGTTGCTTCTTGTCGTTGAAGTCAGCGGCGGCAGCGGACGCGATGCTTTCAATGCGGATTGTGTGAGATTGAGCGTTTGTGTGCTTGCCGTTAACTTCGACATCAGCCGAGATGGTGACCTTGCCATCATGGGCGTCAGGTGGGACGCACCACTTTGAGGCGGAGACGGCGAGAGCCGCGACGGCGGGCAATTGAATTTTAACGCCCGCGTGTGCGAGGTCGTCGTCAAGCTTGTTCTCAGCAGCGGGGCGAAGCAGCTTGAATGCGGCGGAGGGTTGGAGGGGAAGTTCGGCGTGTATGTCAGAAGAGGTGATGATGGCATGGATCGAGACGCGATTGAGGGCGTGCTCGGAATTAAGGCCGCTGGCCGCGACGCCAACTCGCACGCATTGGCCGGGGTTGAGGACAGTCGGTTCGGCCGGTGCGTTTACAGTGGGCAGCATGGAAGGCCACTGCTCGGTCACGACCGAGTCCAGAACAATGATGGCTCCAGGAGTGGAATTGTTCTGCGCATGAGACGTGGCACTAAGCAACACGACAAATGTGAGAAATGTTGTACGAGCAGGGCCAGACATTGCGGCCCAGTGTACTGGAAGTGCTGTACACGTCATCACTAATCTGTCGTCCGGATCGTGGTGATTCGGGCGGGAAGCAGGTTCCTCACCTACCCCAACGAGCAAAGAACGGTCGTCGGTGCCCCGGTGCGGCTCGGAATGACAGAATGAAAGGCAAAGGCACTCGCGCGACTTAACGCGCGACACCCCACCCTGTCTTCCTTCGGAAGTCGAGGGTGGGGCACCCGGGTTTGTGGTGTGTAAAGGTCGCGATTAGTCGGCGATGCCGGGGTCGGGCGGATCGATGCCGAGGGCGGTGGCGAGATCGCTGAGGTGGTCTTGTTCGTCGAGGAGGATCTGGCGGACGGTTTCGGCGATGGCAAACTCGTTCAGCTCGTCGGCCTGACGGACGCGGCGGCGATAGTTGGCGATGGTGACGCGCTCGTTTTCCAGATCGAACTTGAGCATGTCCTCGGCTTTTTCGGAGGTCTTGACGGGCTTGGGCGTGACGGAGGGCATGCCGCCGAGGTAGTCAATTGCTTTGGAGATTTTGAGCGCGTGATCGAGCTCCTGCTTGGCGTGGATCTCGAGCTGGTCGGCGATGCTCATGTAGGCGGCGCCTTTGAGCACCTGTGAGTAGTTCACGTAGGCGATGATGGCCTGATACTCGCGCGAGAGATCCTCGTTGAGGGCGTCGATGAGTTGCTGGCGCGTGATGGAGGGCTGTTTTTTGTCAGGCACGTAATTTTCTCCTTCGTCCGTGATGTGCTTTGTGATGTGAGGTTACCAAGATCATGAGATGCAACGAAAATGCGCTGGTGCTGGAGCCCCGATGAGTGGGAGTGTGGGTAAATTGCTTCCCATTTAGTGGCGCAAACTCCTGCAAATATCCAATGTCTGCGCGAATGGCCTTTGTTTTCTGCTGGATTCCGCGAGGCCGCAATTGGCCCCTGGAATGCAGATATTCCTAGTATCTCCCCCCTCTCCTTTGACGAGGAGTGTCATGCAGTTCGGGCCTCGGCACTTTTCAGCCTGCCGGCTCCTCGTGGAGCAGCTGGTACGGGCTTGTGGTGGCGCCTGTGAGGACGCCGTCCTGGTCCTGTTGCGTGCCGAATGTTGAGCACCACATTTCTGCTTTCTCAAGGAGAGGTTTATATGCGTTTTGCTCGTTTGGCTGGGCTGCTGCCTGGCAAACTGCTTGTTGCGGTCGGGATCGGTGTTGTGATTCTCGGGGCGTCTACACCTGCGTCTGCCGATGAATTCGCCGTTACCTATTTTTCGGTTTCCGGTTTGAACAATAACGCGGGTTCGGATTTTCATGCGGGCGGCGTTACCACGGGAACAGGCTCGTCAAACTATGTTTCAGGCAGCTTGAGCGGCGGTATGCCGGTTTATAACCCTTCGTTCACGGCGGCTGCGGGATACAGCACGCCCGCGGGAGCCGGTGATGTTTCCGGTGGCGGAGTTCTGGAGTGGTGGACGCCTGGTACGTACAACGGCAACGTGATTACGGAAACGGGCGCAGGCACTCTGAATCTCAGCAGCAGTCCTACGAATATGTTTCCTCCGGACTCCACCGGAACGAACAACAATAATGCGGAGGAGACGGCAATTCTCTCAGGCGATTTCGATTTGTCCTCGCCTGGCAGCGTGAGCTTTGGCGTGGCTGAGGATGATGACGCGTTCATCTATGTTGATGGGACGTACGTGGGCGGCCTGGGCGGCATCCATGCGCTCGGCTCACTGCTTAATGTCAATACGGGGACGCTCTCCGCGGGCTGGCATAACGTGGAGATCTTCTACGCAGACCAGGACCAGGTAGCAGCAAGCCTGGCGTTCACCAGCAGTGTGCCGATCAGTGCGACACCTGAGCCTGGCAGCCTCGCGCTGCTCGGAACTGGTGTGCTCGGGCTGGCCGGAACGCTTCGCCGCCGCTTCATGCGGTAAGTCTCTTGCCTGCCTTGCCGTGAACGATCGCCGCCAAACCTGGCGGCGATCTGTTTTGGGCAATCGAACGGATGCTATTTGATGTCGCGCCAGTTTTGGCCGAGGCCGATTTCGGCGACGATGGGAACGGAGAATTCGCCGGCGGATTCCATTTGCGTGCGGACGAGCTCGGTCATTTCGTCGGCTTCTTCGGGGGCGACGTCGAAGAGAAGCTCGTCGTGGACCTGGAGGGTCATGCGCGAGCGGAGATTGCGGCGGGCGATCTCGGCGTCGATGCGGATCATGGCGAGCTTGATGAGGTCGGCGGCGGTGCCCTGCAGCGGTGTGTTGACGGCGGTGCGTTCTGCGAAGCCCCGCTGGTTGGGGTTGCGCGAGTGGATGTCGGGGATGGGGCGGACGCGTCCGAAGGCGGTGCGGACAGACTGCGTGCTGCGTACCTGATCGAGTGTGCGCTCAATGAAGGTGGCGACGCCTTTGTAGCGGTCGAAGTATTTGTCGATGTACTCGCGGGCGGTGCGCTGGTCGATGTTGAGCTGAGCGGCGAGGCCGAAGGGCGAGATGCCGTAGACGATGCCAAAGTTGACGGCCTTGGCGCGGGCGCGTGTCTCTTTGCTCATGGTGGCGGGGTCGACCTCGAAGACCTCGGCGGCGGTGAGGGTGTGAATGTCTTTGCCGGTGCGGTAGGCGTCGAGGAGTAGGGGGTCCTGCGAGAAGTGCGCCATGAGGCGGAGCTCGATCTGCGAGTAGTCGGCGGACATGAGCAGGTTGCCGGGCGCGGCGATGAATGCTGCGCGGATCTCGCGGCCGACGGCAGTGCGGATGGGGATGTTCTGAAGATTGGGATTGGTTGAGGAGAGACGACCTGTCGCAGTGCCGACCTGGTTGAAGGTGGTATGGATGCGTTGGTCCTTGTCGGCGAGTGACGGGAGCGCGTCGAGGTATGTGCCTTTGAGCTTGGAGAGCTGGCGATGCTCGAGGACGTCGCGGACGATGGGGAAGTCGGGCGCGAGGTCTTCGAGGACGTCCTGCGCGGTGGAGACGACTTTGCCCTTGCCGTACTTGAGCGGCTTGGGGAGGTTCATTTTGTTGAAGAGGACGTCGCCGAGTTGCTTGGGGCTGGCGACGTTGAAGCGGTGGCCGGATGCGGTGTAGATGCGCTCGGCGAGGTCGTCGATCTGCACGCCGAGACGCGTGGATTGCTCGCGGAGGAGGTCGAGGTTGACGCGCACACCGACCTGCTCCATGCGGAGGAGCACGGGGACGAGCGGGAGGTCGATGTGGGTGTAGACGTCGGTGAGTGTGGAGTGCTCGTTGAGCTGTGATTCGGTTGGAGTG